>CAZRGL010000149.1:0-19717 GCA_964599485.1 uncultured Polyangiaceae bacterium | reverse complement strand
GCCCCGGACTCGGACCCGGCCCCGGCCCCGGACGCGGACTCGGACCCCGACGCCGACCCGGACGCGGACCCGGACGCGGACGCGGACCCGGACGCGGACGCGGACCCGGACTGAGTGCTCCCCTCATCCCATGAGCGCGAGTTTCTGCTCCGCTACGGTGCTACAAGCGCATCCATGCGCGGCGCGACATGGACTTGGTTGACCCTGCTTGGCGCCTGCTCGGTACTGGTCAGCTCAACGACGAGTGCAGACGAAGGACAGTGGCCGCCACATCAAATCAGTTCGCTCGATCAACGTCGTCTGGCAGCCATGGGTCTGCGTTTGCCGAGCAAGGAGATTTTCAACGAGCGCGACGGCGGCCTCATGCGCGCTGCAGTGGGCTTTGGCGGCTGCACGGCGGTGTTCATTTCTGCCGATGGCTTGCTGGCAACCAACTACCACTGCGCGCTAGGAACCATCCAAGCAGCCTCCTCAGTGAAGCATGACTATTTGAAACGAGGCGTGCTGGCCCTGGAACGAAGTGCCGAGCTGCCTGCCACGGGACCGCGCAGCAGTGTAACCGTGTTGCGCTCCAGCACGGACGTGAGCGCCGCGATCAAGTCCGCCGCCGCAGGCGCTGAGGACGATAGAGCACGTTACCGAGCCATCGCGAAAGCCAAGCGAAAACTCGTCGCCGCTTGCGAAGCTGAGCCTGGGATGCGCTGCCGCGTTGCGGCCTTCTATGGCAATAGCTCCTATCGCCTTTTTCGATCGCTGCAGCTACGCGATCTGCGCATCGTCTTCGCACCACCTGCCAGTGTCGGTGACTTTGGCGGCGAGATCGACAATTGGATGTGGCCCCGTCACACCGGCGATTTTGCGCTGCTGCGCGCCTACATCGGACCCGATGGCAAACCGGCGCCCCGCCACGCTGATAATGTTCCGTATCGGCCAAGCCACCATCTGCGCGTGTCCCCGCAAGGAGTCGCGCCGGGCGACTTCGTCGCGGTGATGGGCTATCCGGGACGAACCACCCGCTATCTGCCGGCAGTCGAGGTCCGTCGCAACATCGAGCAGGTCCTGCCTAGCCAGGTCGGCTTGTACGGGCGCTGGCTCGACTTGCTCAGCGCCCAAGCGAAACGAAGTCCGCAGCTGGCGCTCAAGGTGGCCGCCCTCAAGAAGGGCGTGGGCAACCGTCACAAGAACGCCCGTGGAATGCTCGCGGGCATCGCGCGCATGAAGCTGCTCGATCGGGTGGTCGAGCGCGACCAGAAGCTGGCACAATGGGCCGCGACTCCCGACCAGAAGCGCTACCGCGGTGTGCTCGGCGACATGGCCAAGCTATCCAAACGGCGACGCGCAGCGTTTGGCCGCCGCTTCGTGCTCAAAGCCATGATGCGGGGCAGCATGTTGCTAGCGCTGGCCGTCGATCTTCAGCGTAATGCTCGCGACGCAAAACTGCCCGATCTCGAACGACAACCCACCTACATGAAACGAAGCCAACGCAAGCTCTGGGCGACCCAAAAGCGGCGCTTGCGCGACTTCGACCGCGAGCTGGAAAGCAAGCTGCTGGCGACCTTGGCCGAATTCGCCAAGACCCTCGACCCCCCAATTGCGGCGCTGGCCGCGCTGAGCAAAACAGCGGGGCAAAACGGCTTGACGCTCACCGAGCAACTCGCCGAGATGCTCGACGCTTCGAGTGCGCTCAACGACTTGCACACCGCCAAACGATTGCTGGAGCAAGCCGACTCAGCCGCCCTCGAAGCGCTCGATCTGCCGCTGCTGAATCTGGCCAGCGCATTGGCGACCGAGCTCGAGCGAAGCAATCGCGAGCGCGAACAGATCGAGGGCGCCGCAGCAACACTAGAGCCCGCTTACTTCGCCATGCTCGAGGCCCAACATCATGGGCCCATGTACCCAGACGCCAACGGCACGCCACGCTTCAGCTACGCCACCGTGCAGGGCTACAGCCCGCGCGACGGCTTGTGGGCCACCACGCAGACGACCTTGTCGGGTCAATTGGCCAAGCACAGTGGAGCACCGCCCTTTGTGCTTCCGGCCAAGCTTCGACAAGCGGCCAGCGCCGCGTCGAGCAGCTATTGGGTTGATCCATTGTTGGGCGACGTGCCGGTGTGCTTTCTGTCCAACGCCGACACCACTGGTGGCAACTCCGGCAGTCCGGTGGTGGACGGACAGGGCCGCTTGGTAGGGCTGAACTTCGATCGTGTCTGGGAGAACATCGCCGGTGACTTTGGCTACAACCCCAAGCTGTCGCGCAACATCAGCGTCGATGTGCGTTATCTGCTTTGGATGCTCGACCGCGTGTACGACGCCAAGCCGCTACTGGACGAGCTGGGAGTTGGAGCCTACCGGCAGGCGGCGGCGCGCTCGAAGCACGACCGTGCGCCGCGGCCCCCGGCACGAAACGCAGTTGGATGCGCCCTCAGCGGACTCGAAGCGGCACCCAGCTGCCGGCTTTGCTGGCTGCTCTTCGCGTTGGGTCTGTGGGTGCGACGTCACGCGACGAGCCCGCCGCGCTCAGCCGCCCAGAAAGGCTAACCCCGCCGCGCTCAGCCCCCAGAGAGGCTAACCCGGCGCGTCAGCCGCCCAGAAAAGCTAACTTGTCGCAGGCAAAAGCACTTTGCTTCTTGCAGGCGCCACGGAGCAGCTTCTTTCCCAGGCGCCCATCCTGTTTCGTGCCGATGCCGCGCGCCAACATCCAACCACGATGAGCGCAGCCCAGCACCACGCCCTGCTCACAGGCCTCACCGATGAGCTCGTGGGCGCGGGCAAAATCGCGCTTCACGCCATGTCCTTTGCTGTGCATCACACCAAGGCGAACGCAAGCTGCTCCGTTACCCAACACACACCCCTTGCGGAAGTGCTTGGCAGCGAGCACCCAGTCGCGCTCGAGCGACTTGCCTTGCTGATAGCGCAGTCCGAGCTCACCGCAGGCGAGACCGTCTCGGTCATCGCAACTCTTCCGCCAAAGGGCCACGGCTGCTTCGACGTTCCGCTCGAGCCCGCTGCCTTCGATGAGCATCGTGGCGAGCTGTCGGCAAGCGGCAGAGGCGCCGCGGCTGCAACTTGCCCGACGCAGACGCGCAGCTTCCGCCAGATTGAGCTTTACGCCGCGGCCTCGCGCGTGAGCAGAAGCGAGATTGACGCAACCCAGCACGTCGTCACCTTCGCAGGCGCGCCGAAAGAGGCTCGCGGCTCGTGCCAAATCCACCAATAGCCCCTGGCCCCTTTCGTACATCGCCCCGAGGTTGTTGCAGGACAGGGCATGGCCAGCGCCGCAGGCGCGTCGAAACAGCTTGGCCGCCTGAGCCGGTTGGGGCGGCTGACCGCGTCCATGCTGCAGAATCAAAGCGAGGTTGTGGCAACTGGTCACCGCGCCGCCATCACAACCTTTTTGAAAGAGATCGGCGATGCGCTTTTGTTTGCGTTTGACCTCCTTGGCGTCCGCACGCGCGTTGGGCGCTTTGCTCGACTGCAGCATCCATGCGAGCTTCTCGCAGCTGCGGGCGTGGCCGAGGCGGCAGGCTTTTTCGTGTAACGACGCCACGCGCTTGGCGTCGGTCTTGCGGGCTGCCAGCAACAAGGCCAGGCCGCCGCAGGCAGCTGCCTTGTCCTGCTTGCAGGCAGGCTCGTAGAGTCGCTGAGCTGCCGCGTGATCGGGCGTGACGCCGCGCCCGATGCGGTAAGCCTCTGCGAGGGCAATGCAGCCGTCGCTGTCCTTCAATTCGCAGGCTTGTTTGAACAACCACGCAGCTTTTTGCGCGCTAGGCTTGGCGCCTTTGCCGAGGCGAACGAGGCGACCGAGCCGGGTGCAAGCAGGCGCGTGTTTTCCATCGCAAGCGCTGCGGTATAGCCGCGCTGCGCGATCAATCTCCGACGACTCGAGCAGCGCGGCCAGCTCACTGCAGCCGCGCGGATTGGCCGCATCACAGCTCTGCTGATACAGCGCCGCCGCCCGGCTGCGATCGAGCACGACGCCCTTTCCCGCAACGAAGAGCCCGGCGAGCCGATTGCACGCTTCGATGTGCCCGCTATCGCAGGATTGGCGAAACAGTTTCGCTGCGCGGGCGAGATCTTCGGCAACACCACTGCCACTGACATACATCTGGCCCAAGCGGTAGCAACTGGTGGCGTCGGCGCGGCGGCATGCTCGCTGGCAGGGATCCAAGCGCCCAACCTCACATTCGGCGGCTGGGTTGGAGTCGCACGCCGCGACGGCGAGCAACAACAGCAGGAGCCCGAGGGGGGCGATGGTGCTCCAATGTCGTCGCAGGTAGCACATAGGCAAAGGTATTGCGCGCGAGACCGCTTTCATGACCTGGGGCCGCCATGTAACATGATACGCGCGCATGGAATCTCGGTGGCGACAGATCGCGCTAGCGGGGGGGATAGCGCTCGGCGCCTGCAACATGGTCAGCGGAGCCGATTCGATTGAGTTCGACGGCACGCTCGGCAGCGGCGCGGGGCAAGCTGCTCCCCAGTATCTTCCTGCCGATGGTGTCTTCATCACTTCGATCGCGCTCTATCAAGCGGTCAAACGGCCATTGATGGAAAATGGGGCGGCGGTTGGCACGACCGTCCCGGCAATCGCCGGTCGGGGCGGATTGCTACGCATCTTTTACACGACTGACGGCAACTACAACAAAGACCCGGTGCTGGCGCGCGTCTACTTGGGGGAAAACGACCCCTTGAAGGTCGAGGCAACACTGCAACCCGCTTCGGCCGAGCACAACCTCGGCTCCACGCTGAATGTCTTCGTGCCTGCAGAACACCTCACAATGGGGGCCGCCTACCGCGTTGAAATCGTGCAAGCAGCGGCAGTCAGCAGCGGCCAAAACGGGGCTGCCCTCTACCCCTTCGAAGGCCAAGAGGTCATCCAGCTGACAAGCACGGGCACGCAGCTCAAAGTGGTCCTGGTACCCATCAGCTATGGCGCCGACGGATCGAATCGCTTGCCCGACACGTCCGAGGCGCAACTTCAACTGTATCGCGACGCCTTCTTCGGCATTTATCCTGTTCCGAAGATCGAGCTTTCGGTGCACGCGCCGATTCAGTGGAACCAAGCGGTGCAACCCACGCTCGGAGGCTGGCAAGCGTTGCTCAACGCATTGATCGACTATCGCGCCAGCGCATCAGCTGCGCCTGACGAGTACTACTATGGGATCTTCTCGCCAGCCCCGAACTTCTCGAGCTACTGCGGGAGCGCTTGCGCCACTGGCTTGAGCCCGCTGGCGGGACCGAGCGACGACTGGGCCCGAGTCGGCATCGGCGTCGGCTTCAGCGGAACCAAGTCGACCGAAACCGCCGTACACGAAGTGGGTCATGCTCACGGTCTGAACCACGCGCCCTGCGGCACTGGATCGGGTTTGGATCCAGCCTTCCCGTACGGCGACGGTGGCATCAGCACCTGGGGCTACAACACGCCGGGCAACCAGCTGATCGACCCCAGCACGCACACCGACTTCATGAGCTATTGCAGCCCGACGTGGGTGAGCGACTACCACTACGGCAAGCTCTTCGACCGCGTCAAGCTGGTCAACGGCGCCAAGTTGTATGTCCCCGAAGAGCACATGAACCGCTCGTATCAGCGGATAAGCATCGACGCGGACGGTGCGGCCAGCTGGCTGGAGCCGCTCGAGCTGCGCCTGCCGCCGCTCGGCAAGCAGACTACCGTCACGGTGCAAACAGCCACGACGGACAAGCACATCGAAGGGCACTACGTTCCCTACAGCCATGGCGCCGGCGGCCTGCTCCTGTTTGCCAACGACACAGCTGAAGTGTTGGGCGCGCTCGTCGAGCTGGACGGCCTGAAGCGACAGCTGTACCGCTAGCTTCATTCCTACGCGGCGCGCTGCGCGTGGCTTGCCGCTGTGCCGCGCAAGAAGGCGGCCCATCTAGCGTACCTTCTTCTGCCGACCTATGAGCACCTGCTAGCCATGCTTCGAGCCATCCTCACCCACCCGGGAAGTGCCCACAAAGACGACCTGCTCGCAGTCTGCGTCCTGATCGCAAAACACGGCGTCCCCGTGGTGCGGCGCGAGCCGACGCAAGCCGAGCTCGACGACCCAACCGTCGCAGTCGTAGACATCGGTGGGATTCACGACCCGGCCAAGATGAACTTCGACCACCATCATTTCGCGCGGGAGCATGACCCAACCTGCGCCCTGAGCTTGGTGCTGAGCCACCTGGGCTTGTACGAGGACGCGAAGCGCTTCTGCGAATGGCTCGAGCCGGCCGAGTGGTTCGACTCGCGTGGTCCCAAGAAGACTGCGGATAAGCTCGGTGTGCCTCGCAAAGCCATCGCCCAGCTCAATTCGCCAATCGACATCACGATGCTCCGCCGCTTCGGCCAAGCGACTGAGCTCGCGGCCACCGATCCCATCTACGAGCTGTTGCGTTTCGTTGGCGAGGATCTGCTCGAGCACCTGACCGTTGCACGCCAGCGCCTCGACTTCGTCGCCAAGCACGCCAGCCACTGGTCTATCGCCAGAGGACAGGAAGTGATTGGCGTCGTCTTCCTGCCTCGTACGGAGCCGCCCGCCGACGAGCCGAGCCGCGCCGTCGGCAACTACATTCGTGCTGAAGGCCTCGATGCCACTACCGCGGCCATCGTCTACCCAGATCGCCGCGGTTCGGGCTACGGCATCGCCCGCTTCGAAGACCATCCGAAGCTCGACTTCTCACGTGTCGAGGATCAACCAGATGTCGAGTTCGCCCACAAGAGCGGCTTCATGTGCAAGACCTCGGCGACGGACGAGGGGCGACTTCGGGCGCTCATCCTGGCTGGTTGGATCGACGAGTAATCCGGCAGGGCGCAGCCTGCAGCTTGCGGGCTCGCCCCCCCAAACGTCCTGACAGAGCCGAGCAGCACGGCGAAATCGCAGGCGAATCAGTGTTGCCAGCGCGCGGCATGCATCGTGCAAAACTGCCTAGCCATGCTGACGACCTCACGATCCATGACCATCTCAGTCTGCGTCCTGGCCATCTCGACGGTGGCTTGCGGCAGCGATCCCAATTCTGCAACGACCGATGAGCTGGCCTTCACGGGTCAAACCCTCACGAGCTGCCAAGTCATCGACGAGCCCGGCAGCTACCAGCTCGGCAAGGCCCTGGCAGGCGCCCCCCTCGAAACCAACTTTCAGGCTGACGACGTGAATGGTCAAGGCATGTTCTCTAACAAGACCTGCCTGAAGATCACCGCGTCGAACGTTAAGCTACACTGTCGAGACCACCTGCTTTCCGGCTCGTATTCGGCGGGGCAGACCGCGGGCGAAGAGCCGACGGTGCAAACAGCGGCCATCTCCGTCGCTGGCACGAAGCAGACGCCGCTGTCGAACATTCGAATCGAGGGCTGCGATACGCGCGCGCACCATTTCGGCATCTACGCCGAGCACCTCAGCGACAGCGTCATCACCGACAACTCGAGCACGCGCAACGGCCACACGGGCATCTACCTGTGGGCCGGCAGCGACGTGACGATCAGCGCCAACACGGTCGAGAGAAACTACTTCGACGGGATTCTGGTTGGCTACAGCAAGCGCGTCACCGTGTCCGGCAACACAGCCGCCTACAATCGTATGCGCGGGATCACCTTCAACAGCTACAGCTCCACGAGCACGGCGAAGGACAACCAATCACATGGCCATGGCGTGCTCGGTTTCGCGATCTACTACTCGCACGACATCGTGCTGCAAGACAACACCGCTTACGACAACGCCTACCACGGCTTCGCTATCTTGCATGAAGCCTATCAAGCCAAGTTCATCGCCAACGAGTCATACGACAATGACAGCTGTGGCTTCTTCACGGAGGGCGCCTACGACACGACTTGGGAGCGCAATCTGTCGCGTGACAACAAGCTGGACGGCATCGTGCTATTCGGCGACGCCCACGACAACACCATCACCAAGAACAACTTCCGCGACAACGGCGCAAGAGGCGTGTTCGCGGACGACATGCCGAGCAACAACACCATCAGCAACAACACCTTCTCGGGCAACGCCCTGGGCGACCAGGGAACCGACCTGAGCGACAACATCGACTGGTACGCCTACACGGGCTGGGGCCCGAACGGCCAGACCAACCCAATTTTCGAAGGCGGCGACAACCCCAAGGATCCCGAATAGCCCGCTGCTTGGGCGCAATCACCACAGCGCCCGACCGGCGATGTGAGCGTCACGTATACTCGCATCGTGGCGGGCGAGTCGGATCAGGATGCTGGGGGTATGACGCGCAGCAGGGGGGCCGTGGTGTTCTTCTGCGGCGCTGCGACAGCCGTCGTTTTCGGCGCTGTCCTCGCCGCCTACGATCTTTGGGGGGGCGTGCCGCGACACCTGTGGCGTGTCATGCGTGTGCTCCTGATCGGGGCTGTTGGCGGGATGGGCTTCGGTGGAGTGGCTTGGGTGCGCAGCTTCGAGCCGGCCGAGCGACCGCGCGCCATGTTCAAAGCAGCAGCCGTGCTCGGAGGCTTCGCACTGATATGTGGCGGAGGCTTGTTTGGTCACTATGCAATTCGCTTGGATTCATCACGGGCGATCTGCGCACCTGCCCTGATTGCGCCATCGCTACAGGCGCGCCGCGAAGCGCTACGCAAAGGCCTCGGGCCATTGTTCCCAGTGATCGATCCACATGGTTCTTGCTTGCATCTCAAGCGCGAGCTCGACGCCTTCGACGGCGATCGAACATGTCCCACTTTTCCTCCTGACGACATCGAGTGCAGGTGCGGCAAGCAACGCTGGAGGGCCACACACGCGCTTCGCTGCAAGACCAAGCCGACCAGTTGCCAGTGGCGCAAGTCGGCAGATGGCAGCAGCCTCGGCTGCCCCGAGCACGGCGCGCTTCACACCTTGAAGGAAGCGCGCGGGTCGCTATGACGAACACCGTGGGCGTCGCTCGTCGGTGGACAGATCGCTCAGGGACACGTTATTGGCTCGAGCACTTCGGTCGCCAGGCGCGAAGCGCCCAGCTCGCCTACCTTCTCTAGCAGCGTGTCGATCTGTTGCTGCCCCTGCCCTTCGTATTCTTGGGCGTGGAAGGTAACCACCGCGAAGTCGTCTGCGGTGGCGTCAACGTGGTTGAGCTCGGCAGCCACGTCCTCACCAGTGGGGCCGGCGGGTTTGACGCTCACGAATGGATGACTGCCTAGCTCGGGCATTTCGAGCCCGCCGTAGCTCACACAAGTGGCGCGAGCCAGCGCCTTGGCACCCGCAATCGGCGACAGCGTGGGCCCCTCTGCGTTTCCCTGTGAGAAGCGGATGTGGCTGGTGCGCCACTCGAAGGTGCGCATGGCCGCCTCTGTGCCGTGGCAACCAAACACGATGTCGGTGCTCGTGTCTTTGGGCAGCTGCTGCCACAACATGTCCTGCAAATCAGCAACGGGCTGAAAGCCGATGGTCGGGTCGTACTTGGGCTTGCAGACGAGCTGCCACGGCTTCTTGCTCCACGCTGGATCCCAATCCGCTTGCTCGACGCCGCAGTTGGCGAAGCTCGGTTGCGCGGCGTGCGTGACATCATGGTGGTGGAATCCAATCTGGTGACCGGCGTTGATCCAGTCGACGAGCTGATCGACGCGACCCTGATCGGCAATGGCGTGCTCGGCCCACGGAACTGCGAAAAGAAGCGACAACACCACACCGGAATCGTTGCTTTTTGCAACGAGCGCCTCGAGCTTCTGCCAGGCTGTCGTCCCGCTGCTGCTCACCTCCGGTCCGATGTGCGGATCGCAGTGAACGATGACGACCGCTCCGCCGGCAGTGGTGGCTGGCCCGCTCGAGCTCGTCGTGCTCATCGTGCCGCCAGCGCCGCCCTGAGCCCCAGATCCGCCTTGCCCTGTCGTGGTCGAGGTCGCTGCGCCCCCACCTGCGGCGGCGGTCGGATCGGTCGGAGCATCAGCACCGCAGCCCAGCGAGAGGCACAAGGCAGCTGAAAAGCACGAGGCAGCGCCGAACAGGGCAGCCCAGCGGGAATGAATGAACGTCATCGACACAGCTTGCGGGTAACGCATGCCCAGCGCTCTCGCAAGTGACATGCCAAGAGGTCTACATCGGCGGCTCGAGAAGGGTCAGCGATTCGATGTGAAAGTGTTGGCCAATGATCGCTTGGCCTTGCTTGTTGCAGCGCCGTCCGGTTGCGATGAGCTCGGCTCCGGCCAGGTCGCGATGTTGCTCGGTGGCGCCGTAGGCGACGATCCAGGCTTTGCCGTTTTCGAGCACGAGCTCGGTCCCCTCGCCGCCTTTCTTGCCGAATGATCGAACGCGAAGAGTGCCCGCCACGCGTTCGGAGGTGGCGTAGGGGGCGCAACCGATGTCAGGATCGTTCCACCCGGCCCATCCTCTGGAAAATTCAACCGTCGTTCCGCTCACGGGAAAGTAGTCTGCTGGCGTGTGGCTGCTCGTGAGCGCCGCCTCGCAACCTGCACCCCAACCCAGCAGAACAATCAACAACGTCAGCGACGAGAGCTTCAATGCGCGAAGACAATAGCACGCGCGCGGCCCGCTCGCCGCGACTCGGGGTTGCCTCTGGTTGTGCCAGCGGCGAGCAGTTCTTGTATGGTTCGCCAGCAACCCGGGGGAGCGAGCTGGCCCGCAACTGCCAGCCCACGATTGAGAGACGCATGACCGACGAATCTGCTGCAGCTGAGCGCCCCGACCCCGAAGAAGTGCGGCGGGCGCTGCGATCGACCTTGAGCCGCTTCGATGCCGAGTACTGGCGCGAAGTGGACAAGACCCGCGCTTTTCCCACCGCTTGCTTCGATGCCATGGCAGAAGCGGGCTACTTCGGCACCTTGGTTCCGGCGGGCTTGGGCGGTGCGAGCGCCGGTCCCTCGGTGGCGGCCATCGTCGTCGAAGAGATCAACCGAAGCGGTGGTGACGCGGCTTGCATCAATGCGCAAATGGCTTTGTGCGGGCCGATCATTCGCCATGGCAGCGATGAGCAGCGCCAAGCGTATCTTCCTGGCATCGCTTCGGGTGAGATTCGCCTGCTCACGGTAGCGGCTACCGAGCCCGATAGCGGCGCGGACATGAGCCAGCTCCAGAGCACCGGCAAGCGCGACGGGGATGGCTGGGTGCTCGAGGCCCGCAAGGTGCTCATTTCACTGGCCGAGCACACCCGTCTGCTGATCTTGCTGGTGCGCACCGACGAGGGCCCAACGCTGTTCTTGCTCGATATGGAAGAGGTAGGCGCCTCGATCGAAATCAAACCCATCGATCTGATTACCAATCGCCTGACCACCATGATGTTCATCGACGAGCTGCGCGTGTCGGACGACAAGCGGCTCGGCCCCGTGGGCAAGGGGGTGGACTGCTTGATGAAGGGCTTTGCCGTGCGCCGCGCCCTGGCGGCCTCCGAATCCATCGGGCACGCCCGCTTTCTGTTGGACAAGAGCCTCGAGCACGCCAAAACCCGTGAGACGTTCAACCGCATCATCGGCGAGAACCAAGGCGTGCAGTACCCACTGGCTCAAGCCTGGGGCAAAGTAGAGGCCGCCGATCTGATGCGCTGGGACGCGCTGCGCATCGTCGAAGAGGGCGGCGACGCTACCGGCCGCTCCGCCCTGGCCAAGTTGCTTGCTTCCGAGGCGGCTTGGGAGACGGCGCGCGCCGCCCTGACCACCTTTGGAGGCTGGGGTCTGGCCTCCGAGTATCACGTGGAGCGGAAGCTGCGCGAGCTGACCGTCTTCGTGTTCAACAACATGCTCTGGAGCCTCGTGGCCCAGCGCGTGCTCGGTTTGCCCAAAGCCTTCTGAGTGCTGGGTTGGCCCACTAGGCCGTGTCGACGGGCTCGGCGGGCTCAAACAAACAGAGCGGATCTTCCCCTAGCGGGTCGCCGGTCATCGACCAGGCGCGGGCGCGCGAGCCGCCGCAGGACCACTTGAACTCGCAACGCCCGCAGCGACCCGCATAGTTGGCCGGATCGCGTAACTGCTTCAGCTGGGTGTTGTTGCGGTAAATCTCGACAAGATCCTTGTCGCGCACGTTGCCTAGTAAGGGGTGGGGCAAGAAGCCTGCGGGATAGACCTCGCCCTGGTGCGAAATGAAGATCACCCCGTTGCCGTCGCGAATGCCGAACGCCATGGCCTTGGCACGCGCTTGAATGGCCGCCAACGGTGTGCCTTCCTCGAGCTGGCGCTGAATCCAGTAGCGGCGGTAATGCGGCGCCTCGGTGGTGCCGACCCGGAAAGGCGCATCCTTGGAGATGCCGTAGACCCAGCTGAACAGCTCTTCGACTTGCTCGGCAGTGGGCACGTCGAGCTGCTCGCCGCGACCTACAGGAACCAGCAGAAACAAGCTCCAGCGACGAACCGGAGGCGCCGCCGTATCGCGCAACAGCTCGTACATCGCTTCGACCTCAGGCAGGGTCTTGGCCGTAATCGTGGTGTTGACTTGCACGGGGATCTCGAACTCGCGGGCCCAGCTGAGCGCTTTCATCGACATCTCGAAGGTGCCGTCGACGTTGCGGAATCCGTCATGGCTCGCCGCGGTCGCTCCGTCGAGGCTCACGCCCATGGCCATGACGCCGAGCTGTTGAAACGTCGCCACCGTTTCTCGTTGGAGGCTGGGGGTGGTGCTCGGAGTGATGGCGACGGGTACACCAAGCTCTTTGCCATAGGTGATGAGCTCGAGGATGTCGGGCCGCTTGAGTGGATCGCCGCCAGTGAACACCAGCATGCTGCCGAGCTCTTTGACGCTACGTATGAGCGCTTTGCCTTCGTCGGTGGACAGCTCGAGCGGGTCACGGTCAGGGTTGGCATCGGCTCGGCAATGCTGGCAAGCCAGATCGCAAGCGATGGTAGTCTCCCAATAAACGTTCCGGGGCGCCTCGTTGTAAATGAACCCTGGATAGGTGGTTCCAACGGTCTCGAGTTTGATGCTCATGATGGTGCTGGGAGCCTATCGCCCAAAGCCCGCCGGCGCCAACAGCGTCGCCCAGTCGACCCAAATGAGCCTTCTGGACGCCTTCTCCCGTCAGGATTCCAGATGGCGCCTAGGCATGCGGGCCGGAGCCAGCCCGTGTTAGCACCAAACAATGCAGTACCGACAGTCCGCATCGCCCGCGTCTGCGCGTCTCGTTCGTCTGCCGGCTAGACACTCACCGGTGATGTTTTTGGGGGGGCCGTTTTTTGGGACCCCATCCGCCTTCATCCTTTGGCTCACTTATGTTGACGGTGAACATGCTGGCATGGCCGCGAGCGCAGTTGGTCTATTGCTCAGCCTGGTCATGATCGCGTTCACGAGCTCTGGCGTGAACGCCGACGCGGCGCGACGCGGCATCGTGCGCTGGAGCGGTCCGGGGTTTGCGCTACGCAAGTCGTTCCACGCGATTTCCGAGGACCATCGCCTCGAGCTCGTCACCAAAACGATAACCCATCCCGGTGGCCCGAACCGGATGGAAGCGACCATCACGACTCACACGGTGTCATTTGTCGGCGACAACGATCACGTCGCCGTCGCCCAAAGCAACGATCGTAGCGAGGCACGGCGACGCGCCGAGCTCGTAGCCAAAGCCTTTGGAGTCGACCTGCACGTAGAATACGAGGGTGAGCGCCGCACGGTCGCCCTGGCTGATCTCGATGAGCCGCTGCGTTCGCGCCTGCTCCGCGGCAAGGCCCCGAAGTGCCCGAAGCCAACGCGGACCTCGCCGGACTACAAGTGCGAGGGCGACACCGGCACTATCGAGCTGCCAGCCGCGCCCGTGGCCTGGCAGCTCTTGCTCCTCTACGCCGCAGCCGTTGGGGGCATGGTCTTCTTCGGGCTCAACCGCAGCATAGAGAGCGACATTCCGTTCTACATCGGGCTGACGGGCTTCGCCGTGCTGTTGACTGCAGCCCTGGTGCGGGTGTTCCACTTCCGCACACGGGTACGCCGTGCGTCGGCCCACATCGTGGCTTCGCCCGAGGGTTTGCAGCTCTCGCTACGCGGCCTGCTGCGCACCCGTGAGCTGAGCTTCACCATCGAGGAGCTCGAGGATCTGGACGTGGTACAGGTCGGCAACAGCAAATCGTACGCGCTGCTTGCTCGCAGCGACGACCAAGAGGTCATTTTCGGCTCAGGCAAGCGCTCTGCGCTGAAATGGACGCGCAAGGCGATCGCCTACCACCTCACACGCTGAGCGAAGGCCGCGATTTGGCCACAGGCCATCTGAGACCCTCTTTCCATCAGGAGCGCTCAGATGGCGCAATGCCATCTGCGCCGCGCCGGGCGGGGGGAACGGCAACGCTGTGGTGGGGGGGGTCGGGGTCGTAGATTACCCAGATTTGGTCGCCTACTTTGGGGGGGTGGGCGGTTCGCTGCTGGCCGGTCATGGGGCCCGAGGAGGCCTGGAAGCTGTATTCGACTCTGAACAACGGGCGGCGGTGCTCGCGGCGGGCGCTGCTGCTCACGGCGCTAACCTCTGCTCGCACAGCCTTGCCATGGCGGTACACACGGCGATCGCGGCGGGCGATCCAGTAGCCGGGCAACATGCACAACAAGCCCACGAGTGAGAAACCCATGGGCATCAGGATCAGTTTGCCAAAAAAACTCGCCGTCTCGCCCGCTAGCCGTACGCGACGCGCGGGGGCTAGCGGATCGTATTCGACGTGAATCGGCTGCTTGTTGCGCGCTCGGGCGATGAGTTGCGGGCTAGCGGTCTTGCTGGTTGCTTCGTGCTCCTCGCCGGCGCCATCAGAAAATCGATAGCGAATCGCAAACACCGGCTCGTGGTTCCTCGTCGAGCGGGTCGACTTGATGCTCAGCGGCTGGGCGTCGGTGCGGACGCCCCGTTCATCGATCGCCCAATCATCCCAAATGGGACCGCCCACTAGGGTGAAGACCACGACGAGCACGAAGCCGACCAGCAGCCAGATACCGCCGAACAAGAGAAAGAAACGCGCGCCCCAGCCGAGCGCCGCAAAAGGCACGCGGCGCGGCGCGGCTGGCGGTGGGGCTGGAGCTGTGTGGTCGGTGGGCACGGCGAAGAGCGTAGCCGAAATACGACGACGCGGCGGATGGGCGAAGAGCAGGGCGCTACAATAGCTCGCGCTTCTGCACCCAGAGACCCAATGACCAAGGCGATTGACTACGAAACCGTCGCGCAGCACTACGACAGCTGCGTTCAGGCCGACTTCGACATCCCCTTCTTCGTCGAGGAGGCCGGTCGAGCGGGCGGACCGGTGCTCGAGCTGATGGCTGGCACTGGGGTCGATTTGTATGGCGACTACGATCGCAGCGCATTCCAGCCGGACAGCAGTCCCTACATGATATGGCGGCTCACGGCGGACTCGTCGGGTTAGGATGCCGAATTGTGTGTGGAGTCATCGGCCTCATCTACGAGCATGATCGGGAGGATCTAGGGCAGATCGCCGCTGAGCTGCTCAAAACCCTCGAGTACCGCGGTTATGATTCGACCGGCGCCGCTGTTCAGGGCAGCGCCACCGAAGTCGTCCTGCGAAAAGGAGTCGGCGCTCCGTCGCGCTTGGTCGACGAGCTCGGCATCGTCGATTTGGCCGGCCGCATCCTCTGCGGACAGGTTCGCTGGGCCACCTTCGGCGCCGTCGACGACGCCAACGCCCAGCCGCATGTGGTCGACTGCAAAACGGCGCTCTATGGCGCCCACAACGGCAACGTCACCAACTGCGACGAGCTGAAACAGTGGCTCGAGGACGAGGGCCACGAGGTAGCGTCGAACAACGACGGCGAGATGGTGGTGCATGTCATCGAGCACGCTTTCGCCGAGCTGCTCGAGCAAGATCCAAACGCGCCGCTACCGCGACGGAGGGCCCACATGCGCGCGGCCATCGGCGAAGCAGCGACGCGTCTCGAAGGGTCGTACGCTGCGGTGATCGTCGATCCAGTCAGCCAAACGTTGTGGGCGATCAAGAACGGATCGAGCCTCTACTTCGGGCTTGGTGAAGACGAGCGCGGCAGCAAGTTCGCGATGGCCTCGTCCGATCTGAGCGCCGTGCTCAAGATGACCCGCATCTTGGTACCGCTGGCTGCCGGAGAGTTGATGGAGTTTTCGGCCGGCGACTACCAAGCGCTTCGCCTCCAAAAGGACGGCTCGGCCCCTACCCCGTTGGAGCGTCAAGCCATGCGCAGCCGCCTGCGTGCCAAGGACACAGCGCTTCAGCCCCCCTACGCGACCTTCATGGAGCAGGAGATCGACGCCCAAGAGGCTACCTGCCGCGACGTGTTGCGCATCTTCGGGGGAGGCAGCGCCCAGTCACGCCAGGCCGCCCCCTTCATCGACGGCCTCGCGCCGGACGAGCGAGCACAGATCCAGACGCTAGTCGACGCGCTGCTCGATCAGTGCGCCGACGAAGCAATGGCAAGTTGTTTCTCTGAGCTGATGAACAACCCGGCGTTTCGTACGCTGCTGGGGCGTTTGCCAGCTGAGCTGCGAGCGGCCAAGACGGCCGAGAGCGAGACGCTAGCTGATTCGTTCTGCTCCGCCGAGGCAGGGTTCTGCGCCGATCTGTTGGTGATGGCCCGCAGCACCGAAGAGCGCATTGCGGTGCGCTTGCTAGACGCTTACCTCGAGCGCTACGAGCTGGCCGAATACGCCGCAGCAATCACGCAATTCTGCGAGCAATGCATCCATACGCTGGATTGCTCGGGCCGCATTTATGTAGTCTGCTGCGGCACCTCGTTTCACGCTGCCAAAGCCGCCAGCTTGTTCTTCAGCGACTTGGCCCGAACCGAAGTGCTTCCGCTGTTGCCCGGTGAGTTTCGTGGCCAATACGCCGACACCTTGCGCAATGGTGACTTGCTCATCGCCGTCAGCCAGAGCGGCGAGACCAAAGATCTGCTCGACGTGGTCAACTTGGTCATCCAATCAGGGCAAGCCATCGGGCGCATCGCTCTGGTCAACAACGTCAACTCGACTTTGGCGCAAGAGAAGGGCGCCTTGGTCATTCCACTACGCTGCGGTCCAGAAATCGCCGTGCCCGCGACCAAGAGCTTCATCAACCAGCTCACGGTGTTCTACTGCCTCGCTGTGCGCTTGGCCGAACGGCGGCTGACCACCGGCCATGTCATCGAAGGACAAGCCGGCGGCGACGAGCTGTCGAAACGAAACCTGACCCTGCCCGCCCTGCCCCGCCTGATCCGCGAAACCATCGAGCAGACTCGACCCTCCATCGAAGAGGCTGCAGAGCTGCTCTATTTGCGACCGAGCATGCATCTGCTCGCCGCGCGCCTGCTGGCCGTGGCCAAAGAAGGCGCGCTCAAGATCCGCGAGGTGGTGCTCAATCACACCGAAGGAATCGAAGGCTCCGAGTTCAAGCACGGGCCCAACACCATCCTGGGCTTCAACACCATCTACGGTCCGCTGCAGCTCGAAGCGGCATTGCGCATGCTATCCGGCGCCGTCGAGACCGTCGTCCAGCGCGGTCAACGAGCGGGATGCCCTCAGGAGCAGTTGCCGCGGCTGGCACGACTCGCCTTGTCCGCAGTGTTCGATCCGAGCTTGCTCGACGAGCTCGACGAGGAGCAACGCGGCTGGATCGACAGCCAGGCCATCGGCCAGGAGCTCAGGCGCTCGCTGGAGACTGACTACCCCCTGCTGTTCATCACGGGCCCGGAAAAACGCGACGTCTCGCTGACCATTTCACAAATCAACACGCACAAGATCCGCGGCGCTTTGCCCGTGGTTTTTGCCGAAGACAACGCCGCTTTGCGCGGCGCCGCCGAGCGCCCACCGAGCGGCTCGGATGACTACCGCTCGGTCTACATAGAGCTGCCTGAGACTGGAGACACCCTGATGGCGGTGTTTACCGCCAGCGTGGCATTGCAGCAGCTCGCTTTGCGTATGAGCGTCAAGAAGATGGCCTACCTGGATGGACACGGCATCCACGAGCACGGCGTGCACCCCGACGTGCCCAAGAACGTCAGCAAGTCGATCACCGTGGACTGAGCACGACGGGTCTTCCGACCACCTGAACAGCTGCGCCAACCCAAGCGTCGAATCTTGTGCCCGTTGGCCCCGGGTTGGAATAGAACGGCGTCTGCTCGGTATTGCGAGTCGAGCTGAAAGAAGAGAGTCATGATGAATCTGTCCAAGCAGCTAGCAATCCCCACGCTCACCTGTGTCGTCCTCGGCTGGGCGGTCGGCTGCGGCCCGAGCACGCCCGAGCCGCAACCGGTACCGCCAAAGCCGACAGCCGCGCCGACGGCTGTTCCGGATGCCCTACCAGCCGAGGCGCGCTGGTCCGGCGGCCTCACAGTAGGATTGGGTCGGATCATCGACATCGTCGTGACCTTCACCAAGCAGCCCGACGGCAGCTACAAAGCCACGATGGATTTGCCCGCCAAGAAGATCACCGGCATTCCGCTGAAGGACGTCGAGTACGGGCCCAAGCTGATCAAGTTCACGCTGCCGAAACCAAAGCTCCCCGAGCGTACTTGGGAACACTACGAGGCGACCACCAGCCCTGACGGAAAGGCCACCGGAGTGGTCAAGATTGGTGACGTCGAGCTGCCTCTCACCATGAAGAAGCTCGCCAAAGGAGAGGTGGCCGAGCCGTCCCAAAAAAGGCCGCAAACGCCCAAGCCGCCATTTCCCTACGAGCAACGCGAGCTGACCTGGACCAACCCCAAAGACGGAACCAAGCTCGCCGGCACGCTGACCTTCCCCAAGGGCAAAGGCAAGCACCCGGCCATCGTGCTGATCACGGGCAGCGGCTCACAGAACCGGGACGAAGCCCTGCTCGGCCACAAGCCCTTCCTGGTGATCGCCGACCACCTTGCCCGCAAGGGCATCGCCGTGCTGCGCTACGATGACCGCGGCGTCGGTGGCTCGACGGGCAAGAACAACGACGCCAGCATGATCGACAAAGGCGACGACGCTCTGGCCGGCATCGCTTTGTTGAAGAAACAGCCAGAAATCGATCCGAAACGCATTGGACTGGGGGGCCACAGCGAGGGCGGGATCATCGCGCCCATGGCCGCGGCACGCTCGAAAGACGTCGCCTTCGTGGTGATGCTCGCTGGCACGGGAGTGTCGGGCGACAAGGTCATGTACCGCCAAAAGGAGCTCATTTTGCGGGGGGCTGGAGCTGAAGAAGCAACCATCAAAAATGGGCTCATCGCTCAACGCAAGACCCTCGACGCAGTGCTGAAGGACGCCGACGACGCGGCGCTCAAGAAGGTCATCGAAGAGGCGGTGACCCTGGAGCTATCGACACTTCCAGCAGCGCACCAAAGCAAGATCACCCCGGCGGTCCGTGCTGGCATCATCGCCAAGGCCATGGCGATGGTGGGCACCAAGTCCGGGCGCTCCTTCATCAAGAGCAAACCCTCGGTGTACCTCGCCAAGGTGAAGGTGCCCGTACTCGCGCTCATCGGCTCGCTGGATCTGCAGGTGGCCGCGGACGAAAACCTGGCCGGGATCAAGGCAGGCTTGAAAAAGGCCCGCAACAAAGATGTGACCGCGCTCAAGCTCGAGGGGATGAACCACGCCTTCCAACGGGCCAAGACCGGCATGCCTACCGAGTACGCGAAGATCGAGACGACCATCGATCCTTCGGTGCTCGAGACGCTATCGACTTGGCTGCGCAAGCGCACGGGCCTGGACAAGTAGCGGCAGGGCGGTCCGTTTTGGACGGCTTGCGCCGCCTATCTTCACCACGCAGTGCGGGGTGAGCGCTGTGCGCGATTCGACAGTTGTAACTTCGCGCGCTTGTTCTACACAGAGACGCACAGAGAGACACGAAGAGGGACACAGAGGTTTTGTTTCATGG
>CAZRGL010000148.1:0-19820 GCA_964599485.1 uncultured Polyangiaceae bacterium | reverse complement strand
GCTGCAGTTGAGAGAAGTCGATCATTCGCTTTCTTCCGAACATGCTGACCTCCACGAGCCCATCGCCCCCCATCAGCTCGTTGATGGCCTCCGAACCTCCGAAGAGCGACAGCTTCGACGGATCGATCGCGTGGTCCTTGTGCAGGGCCCAGGCCACGCCGAGATAGATGTCCAGATCAGAGCGAATCTCAGCACTCCAGCGGCTGGTAGAATGCTTCAGTGTCGTGCGGAGCTTCTTGAGCATCGATCGCAGCGCCGGTAGCAAGCGCTTGCGCTCCACCCGCTCGAGGGCTCGCTCGGTGCCGCGAAACACAGCGTGCAAGATTGGATCAATGCCCACGTAAAGAGGCAGTTGTTCCTGAAAGATGCTGTGAAATGCGCTTGGGTAGCTGCGATACGCCAGCCGATCGAGCACCACGAAGCCGTTGTTGCGTAAGGCGCGGTGCTCGGTGGAGCTCAGGTGCAGATGGTCATCGATGCGATCTAGGTATCGCGGCTTTTTTACCCCATCCCATGGCTTGTTCCGCTTCGCTTTCGTGGTTTTCTGCAAGCGGCTCTGTTGTTCTGCTCGCGCGATGTTGTCTCGGGCGACAAAGCAGGTATCAGCAGGTTCCGGCGACTGCTCGACGAAGTCGCAAAATGGATCCTCTTGGCAGTGCGGGGTTTTCTGAGTGAACGGCCGAACATTGGGCAGCCCAGCGACCGACTTGCTGACCGGAAGGTTGCACAACGAAACGCTGACGGGGGCAGCTGCGCTCGCCGGAGCGCCGGCATCTGTGCCGCCGTCAAAGATCTTCACCGTTGGAACTGGCTTGGTCTGCTTTGGTGCTGCTCGCGGCGGCTTCGAGCCACAGCCGCCTCCCAGCCCACAAACACCCATCAGAAAGCTGAGGGTTACCCCACGCCAAATGCCCGCCATCTGACTCCTCCGCTGTACGCTTCTGCGCTACTCTTCTGTTAGGGCACGTCGCCGAGGTTCGGCGAAGTGTGACCGCTCAGAGCGCGAAGATCTGCATGTCCGCAGCGATGTGCATCCCAGCCGCAAGCACCTGCTTGGCCGCTTCTGAGCTCTGGTCAGCGGCAGGGTTGGTGTGGTTGAGGTGAGTGAACCAGATCTTGTCGCGCTCGCGCGCGGGCAGTGGGGCGAACCTGGCGATCGACTCGGTGATGAAGGGATGGGGGATCTCCGACATGGCGCGGCCCGCGATCTCACCATCTGCGAAGAAGGTGCCGTCGAGCAGGGCCACATCGACGCGGGCAATCACTTCCTCGATGCGCCGCTCCCAGCGACTCCACTTGTCGATGTCGGGAAGATAGAGCAGCTTGCGCGTCGGTCCCGATAGCACGAAGCCGACCGTGTCGGACAGCTCGTCGCGGTGGGGCACGGTCATCGCGACGACGCCAAGGTTCGATTCGAGTGGAATTGAAACATCGGGCTCGAGCGGGCGGATTTCGATCTGCTCGAGTCGCACCAACTGGCTCCAAGGCTCGTTGTCCCGCAGAAACGCACCCATCCGAGCAGTAGCCCAGGTCGGCACGCGCCGAGCGCCGTAGGACTCGCGACCGAGAAACATCAGGCCGGTGTAGTGGCCAATGTGCGCGTGGCTCAAAAACACGCCTTCGAACAGCGGAGGCCGCGGTCCTGTCCCAGCGGCGACCTCACGTCCCGGAGGATGGCCTGCAGCGTTCGCAATCTGCTCACGAAGATCCGGGCTCGCATCGAAGATCCAGCGTTTGCTCGAGCGCGGATCGCAGAGCATGAGTGAGGTGACCAAACGACGGCGCGCGGCGTCCTTGCCGGCGGCGAGGCAGCGCTCGCGGTGGCAACCAATCTGCGGCAAGCCAGCATCCTGGGCCGTGCCGAGCACGAGCACGTAAGGACTGGTCATGACGGGCGGCTTGGCTGAGTGATCATTGTCTTGTTGCTGCGCTGGTGACGACGGGGGCGTGGGCGCGCAAGCACCAGCAACGAGCATTGCAGGAAGAAGCCAACTTCGCGCCATCGTATGCTCGTCGCTTCAGAACTCCGTCCGCCCGGTGTATTCACCGAGCACCTCGCGAAGCACATCGCAGATCTCTTGCTCGGTGCAGTAGACGCTGGCCGCTTGGACGATGGGCTCCATCAGGTTGCCATCGGATCCGGCCGCCTTCCGCACCGCGTCCAGCGCGCGCTTTGCTTCCTGAGCGCTGCGTTGCGCTCTGACCTCGGCGAGTCGCTCACATTGTTTGCGCTGTACTGCCTCGTCGATCTTCAGGGTGGGGATGGCGTCGCCTTCCTCCATTCGGTAGCGGTTCACGCCCACCATGACGCGCTCGCCAGCGTCGAGGGCTCGCTGGAAATCGTAGGCTGCACTGGCGATCTCCTTTTGCGGGTAGCCCTTTTCGACAGCTGACACCATGCCGCCCATCTCGTCGATGCGCTTGATGTACGTCATCGCCTCAGCCTCGAGCTTGCTCGTCAGCCACTCGACGTAGTAGCTGCCTGCGAGCGGATCGATGGTGTTGGCTGCGCCGCTCTCGTGAGCGATGATTTGTTGCGTACGCAAGGCGATCGTGGCCGCCGTATCGGTGGGCAGCGCGTAGGTTTCGTCGAGCGAGTTGGTGTGCAGCGATTGGGTGCCGCCGAGCACTGCCGCCAGTCCTTGCAGGGCCACGCGGGCCACGTTGTTGTAGGGCTGCTGAGCAGTCAGGGCCACGCCAGCGGTTTGCGCATGGGTGCGCAGCTTCATGCTGCCAGCCTTCTTGGCACCGAAGCGCTCTTTCATGAAGCGTGCCCACATGCGCCGCGCCGCGCGGAACTTGGCGATCTCTTCGAAGAAGTCGTTGTGCACGTCGAAGAAGAAACTGAGCCGCGGGGCAAAGCTGTCCACGTCCATGTCGCGGTCGCAGCAGTGCTGCACGTAGGCGAGCCCGTCGGCGAGGGTGAAGGCGAGCTCTTGAGCCGCCGTCGAGCCGGCTTCGCGAATGTGATAGCCGCTGATCGACACCGTGTTCCAGCGCGGCACTTCCTTGGTGCAGAACTGGATCATGTCGCCGACGATGCGCATCGCTGGTCGTGGCGGGACCAACCAAGCGTGCTGGGCGATGAACTCCTTGAGGCAGTCGTTTTGCACGGTGCCGCCGATCTTGTCGCGACTGATCCCCCGCTTGTCGGCCAGGGCGATGTAGAACGCGAGCAGCACCACCGCCGGCCCGTTGATGGTCATCGAAGTGGTGACCCGGTCCAAGGGGATGCCGTCGAAGAGCACCTCCATGTCTCGTAGCGAGTCCACGGCCACGCCGCACATGCCGACTTCTCCCAGAGCACGCGGCGAGTCTGAGTCGTAGCCCATCAACGTGGGAAAATCGAAGGCGGTGGATAGGCCCGTCCCGCCCTCTTCGACCAAGTACTTGAAGCGTTCGTTGGTCTGCTCGGGCGTGCCGAAACCGGCGAACATGCGCATGGTCCACAGCCGGCTGCGGTACATGGTGGGCTGCACGCCGCGGGTGAAGGGATAGAGGCCCGGCAACCCGAGCTCGCTCCGATAGTCCACGGGCGCTTCAGCGGGCGTGAGCACATCGGGCACCTCGATGCCGCTCCAGGTAGTGAGCTGCGGGGTGCGTTGGGGAACGCGCTGGAGCGATTGGGTCAGGGGGCCCTCACGCCAGGCCTTGATGTCGTCGCGCAGCGCAGCGAGGGCGCCAGCATCCAGTCCCAGGCTCTCGCCGCTCGCATCGGCAAAAATGCTGTCGCCTTCGGACGTGGGCTTGTTGTTTGCAGCCATGAGTGATCTCTAGTGTGTTTGCGAACAGTTGGCAGCGATAGGCGGCTGTCAGGGGCAGCCGGTTGGCGCGAATGGTTGGGATACCGGGTTGATGGTTCCCCCCCGCAGGCCATCGTCGAGCGCACCAGAAATGACGATGTCGCCCGCTTGACACAAGGCGTCAGCTGTCTCGGCCATCAGAACGTTGTCCTGCTCGTCCATGGTGACGCTGACCAGCGTGTCGCTGTCGACTGCAACGCTGACCGGGAAGCTCGGCTTGGCGACGAATTTGAGCACGTCGACCAAGGTCTTGTCGCGACTAGCATTCATGATGCTGAATGCGCCGAGCGACACTTCGCTGGGGCCGCTGGCGCGCGGGCCGAGGTGCAGCTTGACCGTGTACGAGCCGCTAACCCCAATGGCCGCCACCGAGCCCTCCAGGGCGACGACCGGGTCCTGAATGCTGGCGTCGACGAACACCGCTGCGTCGGTATCGATGCAGCCCGTAGCGCCAGCGGTAAGAAGTGCCGCAATGATGCCGAAATGTGGGGCTTTCATGGCTAGGCTCAATCTACCCCAATCCGGCAATCCGGCCCGAGCAGAAACGCGTCAGCAGGTGATTTGCCCTGTGACACGCGGGTTTTCGACCAGCTGGCGCGGTGCAAGTAAGATGCGGGCCACCCGTTTGGATTAGGTGATGAAGATCATGCGCTCGCAAAACCCCTGTCTCGCTTTGGTCATGCTGGTCGCCCTCGGCTGGCTGGCTGGCTGCGGTCACACCCGCTATTTCGAGGTCGATCGCGTCACCCCGACAGACAGCCGCCGTTTCTGGGTCGCCGGTACTGAGGGATTAGCCGGTTTTTACGACGGTTTTCAGATGGTGCGCCACGACTACCCCTTCGCGGACGACGCCTACGAGTACGCCTACGCGCATGGTAGCCGGCTCATCCCAGTGGCGACGGTGGTCATGGATGGCAGCGTGCCCTACCTGTTCACTCGCCACACCGACATCCTACGTTTTGATGGGATGAAGTGGCAGCCGCTCGAGGTGAAGCTACCTGGTCATCAGGTCAACGCCGTGCTGCGTACCCCGGAGGGCGGGCTCCTCATCGTCATGCATTCCGATGTGTTGGTTTGGACCAGCTTCGGAAAGCTGCGGGCAGGCCAATGGAAAGTCACCAAGACGCCCACCTTTTTTCAATGGCTTGGCTTCATCGACGGCCATCTGTACGGCATCGGCTGGGATGAGAGCGGCAACAGGCGGGCCATCGCCAAGCGCGTCGACGGCCAATCGGGTCAAGACAAGACGTGGCGCATCGTTGGTCGCGTCGATCATGCGGACGGCTTTCGTGAGCCGATCGGGATGGTGCGATTGCAGGATGGCTCTCTCGCTGCCTTTGGCAGCAGCAAAGTCGTCATCATCAACGAGGAGCTCGGGAAGTACGAGGTGCGCTCCCTGGGAGAATGGCTGACTCGGCAGCGGGTGGTGGATGTCGGCAAGGTCCCCAAGTCGCAGGTCTACTTGTCTGGGATGGTCGTCGCCGAAAGGCTCGCTCCGCTGCTTTTCGTGCGCGCCAACCAGAGTTTCGTAGTCGAGCTGGGCGACCCGATCAGGTCACACAGCAAGTGCAACCTCGATGGTTACCAAATCGTAGGAGCCATGGCTGATGAGGCGGGAGCCCCCGTGCTCGTCGGGCGACAAGGAGGACTTTGGGCGTTGGATGAGGGTGCGTGTCGCGTGCTCGCCCCCGATAGCATCCCGGTCAAGGACTAGCGAGTGGCGGATTATTTGCTCTGCGACGGCGATCGTCCCAGCCGTCTGCTAGTTTATATAGGTAGCCTGCTTGGGCTGCTTTCCTGGGCTCGCTCCTTTGCCGGGCTTGGAAGAAGGTACCGTCTGTGTTGTTCCAACAACCATTGATTTGGGTGCTCGCCTTGGCGACACTCATCAGCGGCGTTGCGTTGCTGATGATGGTGCTCCAGCGAAGGCAAGAAGCGCGGCAGAAGCAGGAGGCTGAGCAGGCCAAGCGACGACTTCCACCACCCCGAAAACGAGTTACCGAAGCACCCATGATCGCCAAACCCAGTGACAAGCTCGAGGACATGTCGAAGATATGCCCCGCTTGCGGCTCACGCTACGGAGCCGAATATCGGGTGTGCGCACGCGACGATGTTGAGCTATCTGCGCTAAACTAGAGGCGTTCACGCCATCTCGCTATGCTGACGTTCACAGGAGACTGATGGCCATCGACGACGATCCAAGCGGCGCGACTCAGATCTACAACCCGGATGATCCAGTTACGGGTTCGAACTGGGAGGTCAATCTCACCGACACGGACACGCGCAGCATGTCCCCAGTGGAGATCGCCTTCGAGTACAACCGTGGCAACCTCGACGCCAACGACGTCTTCGTATGGCGCGAAGGCATGGGTGATTGGATCCCGCTAGGCCAGTGCGCTGAGCTCATGGCGGTCATCGCGCAGTATCAACAAGGACAACCCAACCCCGCCCCGGCGGCCGCGTCGCCCTCCCAGCCGGTCTATGGCGGGGCGCCCCAGCAAGGTGCGCAGGATCACGGGCTCGCTGGCACCATGATGATGGACTCCAGCGATCCGCTTCCACAGGTCGGCTCGCCTGCTGCGTACGGCTCGCAACCGGCCGCAGGATCGCAGCCTCCGTATGGCTCGCAGCCGCCACCGGCCGCAGGATCGCAGCCAGCGTACGGCTCGCCACCGGCCGCAGGATCGCAGCCAGCGTACGGCTCGCCACCGGTCCAACCATCACAGCCAGCTTATGGCTCGCAGCCGCCTCCGGCCGCAGGATCGCAGCCAGCGTACGGCTCGCAGCCCGCTTATGGTTCACAGCCCGCAGCCTACGGTTCGCAGCCCGGCGCTCATGGTGCTACGGGAAGCTCACCCCACGCGGCGGGTTCCCAACCAGGCCCAGCTGCTGGATCCCAACCACCGCCGGCTCAGGCATCGAGCCCAGCGGACGACGCTTCCAAGCTCGTGGGTGAGCGAGGCGAAATGTCCTCGCTGTTCTCGCTCGACGACATCCACAAGATGAAGGCCGAGGGAAAACAAGTCACCAACGAGGATCTCAACGACATGTTGGGCATGGGTAACGTTGGAGGCGGGGGCGGTATCGCTGGAGCCTTTGCGCCGCCGCCGGTACATGCCGCCGCACCGCCGCCACCGCCACCGCCACCGCCGCCCAAGGAGAATGTGTCAGCGGCCGCCCAAGTCATGGCTGTCCCTGACTTTGCTGAGCCAAAGAAAAAGAGCAGGCTCGGCCTCATCTTGGGTGCTGTAGCCGCTGTCGTCGCAGTAGCCGGTGTCGGCGTCTTCTTCATGATGCGCGACAGTGGCGAGACTGCAACCGCCAAGGCCGACACCAGCGCCACGAGCGCCAGTGATCAAGCGCCAGACAAGAACGGTGACGACGGCAAGACTGACAAGGACGAAGGTGGTGACAGCTCCGATCCTTCGGGCGACGACGGCAAGACCGACGACAAGGACGACAAGGATCCTGGCGAAGGTACGAACACGACCAAGAGCTTCGGCACTACGGACAAGGGCAACAAGACGCCCGGCGACAAGACCCCCGGCGACAAGACCCCCGGCGACAAGACACCCGGCGACAAGACACCTGGGGACAAGACGCCTGGGGACAAGACGCCTGGCGACAAGACGCCTGGGGACAAGACACCTGGCGACAAGACGCCCGGCGACAAGCCCCCCGAGGACAAGCCCCCCGAGACCGCGGCCAAGGCGGAGTTCAATCGAGACGCTGCCCGTTCGGCGCTTGGTGGCGCGGCGGGCGCTGCCAGTGGTTGCAAGCGCCCCGGCGGCCCAACTGGCAGGGGCCGCGTGACCGTAACGTTCTCACCGAGTGGAAACGCCTCCAGTGTCTCGGTCGGGGCCCCATATGCCGGAACACCGGTGGGTTCGTGCGCCAAAGCAGCATTCAAGGGTGCTCGCGTGCCGCCGTTCTCGGGCAGCTCGGTGACTGTTTCGAAGTCCTTCTTCATCAAGTAGTCGTGAGCCGATTGGGCGCTCAGCGGCTTTGCCCTGCCCGCGCCCCATCCCGGGAGCTGTACTCAGGACGCGCTACTTGACCGCGCCCGTTCGCTACTTGACCGCTCGTATCAGATAGTTGCCCTGGCGCTTGGGCGTCTTGAGGATGGTTCCGTCGGCAGCATCTCTCCGCACGACGACGGACCGGCGCGTGACGGTGTCTGGCGTCTCACGCGCGATGACCGTGATGATGTTGACCCCAGGTTGCAGAGGCGCATCGAAGCTGAACGACGCACGCTTCGGATCTGCCCCGTTGCGATTGGACTGATAGAACAGCTTGCGCGGTCCAACGAACATGTACATGTCGAGCAGACGCTCGCTGTCGAAGGCGCTGACGTTGATCTTGATGCTGCTGTTTCGCGTTGCCATCGAAGCCGCTTTGACCGTGAGCACGGGCGGTGCGTGCGAGTAGATCTCGTCGAATTTCACCTGGGCCGCTGGGCTGCCCCCTGATTGCAGCTTGGCACTCTCGACGAACGCGAAACGTCCCTTGTCCAGCTCCACTTTGGATAGCTTGTCGCGTTTGCCGAGTAGCTTGAGGGCTACACCGCTGCGCAGCGTACCAAAGGGTTTGCCGGAGGCGCGCGCGTCTTGATACAGCGAGGCATCGGCGATTGTGGTCACGTTGCCCTGTGCTTTGCCCACTTGCACGCGGCTCACGATGGGCAGCTTGAGCTTTTCGGTCGCGTACTGACGTAGCTTCCGATCACCCACCGACAAGCTCAGCACGACCTCGTTGTCGCGCAGCTGTTGCTGGATGTCGAAGGTGAAGGCCACCTGCCGCACATCGCCCGGCTTCATGTTGGAAATGTCGAACCGCCCCTTACGCAGCAGTACGCCATCGCCAGAGCGATTTGCGAGGTTGGCCTGGGTTTCGTAGGAGCGCCCTTTGCCCACGTTCTTGACGGTCAAGTAGATCGTCGCCCGCTCGCCACGTTGCAACAGGCCGTCGCCGTTGCCAGAAATGTCGTCAGAGACCTGGTAGCTATATTGGAAGAGTGGGTGGGGTAGGGCCTTGATCGTAGGCCTGATCTCAGCTGAGGCAGGGGTGTGGCCACCGGCGGCATCGAAGTGGATCTTCACGCCATCGTTGCGGTCCAGCGCGTCCATGGGGATCTCGCAGACGCGCTTGGCGTTCTTGGGCAGCGGCGCGATGGTGCCGACCTTGCGACCTTTGATCTTGCACCAGGACAGGGGCGCCTCGGCGACCTTGGACTCACCGGGTGCGATCTTGCCGAAGACGAGCTCTTTTTCATCGAAGTAGGGGTTGTCGCTGTCGGTCGTCGCCCGCAGCCGATAGACCGGCTGTGTGCCGTTGTTGCTGACCTTGACCACCAGCCTGATGCTCTGACCAGCTCGCACGACGTTGCCGGGCTTGTCGGTCTTGACCTCGACGAGCAGCTCGTCCTTGGCTGGTCCCTTGGCCAGCGTCTTGGGCAGGCTCCAGTCCACATCGAGCTTGGTGAGCTCTTTGCTCACCTTGTCGACTTCCTGTTTGCGGGTCGCGTCGATGAGCTTCGTTCCCGCGGCGAGCTGCACTCCAGCCGGCTCGCCCGCAGGGAGCTTGGTAGCTAGCTGGCGAGCAAACTCGATTGTGAAGTCCATCTGGAACTCGTCATCGAGCTCGCCGCCGCGCTGACGCATCTGTTTGCGGTCCTCGGCGGAGAAGTAGTAGCGCACCACCTGCGCTGGTTTGTCGGGCTTGCTGGCCCGCTTGTTGGACAGGTGTTGGGACAGATCACGCTCGCGCACACCATCCGGTTTGAGCGTGAGGTCGAGCTCGTGCCGATCGACAGTCATCGGATCGAGCTCGATGTGTGGCGTGACCCCGACTCCCTGGATCGACTTGTCGCCCGGCGTCAGATATTGGGCGATGGTGAGCTTGAGAGCAGCCTTGTCGGGCGTAACGTCTGGAAAAACGAGCTGAACGCTGCCCTTACCGAAGGTCGTCTCGCCGACGATGACCGCGCGACCGAGGTTCTTGAGCGCGCCAGCGACGATTTCGCTAGCGCTGGCACTGGAGCCGTTCACCAACACCACCAGGGGGTAGTTGGGTTCGGTCCCGGCTATTGAAGCCTTCTTCTCCTCACGCCCTTCGGAGTGACCGACGGTAGCTACGAGAACGCCGCGGCGTAGAAACAGATCCGAAACCTTCGCTGCCTGGTCGAGCAGCCCGCCTGGATTGCCGCGCATGTCGAAGACCAAGCCCTTCATCGGTCCTATGTCGCGGATTTTCTGCAGCGCTTTGACGATTTCAGCCGTGCTCGTTTGCTGAAACTGCTTGAGTCGCACATAGCCAATATCGCCGTCGAGTCGGCGTGACAGCACGCTGGCGACCTTGATGACCTCGCGCGTGAGCTCGATGGGTTTGGCGCCGTTCCACTCGTCGGCACGGGCAATCCAAACGGTTACCTTGGTGCCCGGCTTGCCGCGTAGACGGCGAACGGCGTCGTCGAGCGGCATGTTTAGCGTCGACTCGTTGTTGATCTTCATCACCCGGTCGTAGCGCTTGAGGCCGGCGCGACCGGCGGGCGTGTCCGGCATGGGTCGGATGATGGTGAGCAGCTGATCACGTATCGAGATGACGATACCCAGTCCGCCGAAGTGACCCGAGGTCGACAGGTTCATCTCTTTGTAGGCGTCGGGGCTCAAGAACACCGAGTGTGGGTCGAGCGTCCGGAGCAGTCCGTTGCATGCCGCGTACTCGATGTCCCGCAGATCGACGTCGGTCTTCTTGAGGTGCTTTTGTAGAAAAGCGAACACTTCCCGAAGCTTGGCCGCCACGTCCCATGGGCCGAGCACGTTATCGACGCGCAGCGCTTGCTCATGGGTGTCGACACGAACCGTCACACTGCCCTTCTTGTCTTTATGCGGCAGTACGATGACCTGGGCGACGTCACGCTGAATGTAATTCAGCGCGCTCAAGAGCATTTCTTGCGGCCGGACCCGGTCTGGATCGACGTAGCGATCTCGGATGTACTTGAGCGTCTCGTTGACGGCCTCGAGCCTCGTCAGATCGTAGCTTCGCTTGGCGCCTGGCTTGGCGACAGCAAGTTGAGCCCGAAAACCATGCCACAGGCCGCCCGAGCCAAATTGGTGGGCGAGAAGGCCAGCGAGCACGAAGGCTCCCAGGACAGCCAGTAGCTTCCCTACACGTTCAAAACGGCGCATTGTTGTCTAGTACGTTTGCGCCGGGCTGAGCGGTCTGCCGACGACAACAAGCAGTTTGGCACGCCGGAGGGAGGACGTCAGTCCTTGTCGTCCTTTTTGTCTTCCTCTTTGTCGGCTTTCTCGTCGGCCTTGTCGTCGCCGTCGTCGTCGCCCTTCTTCTTGGCTTCAGGAAGCTTGTCTTGGTCGTCGTCGTCGTCGGTCAAGCCCTTCTTGAAGTTGCGGATCCCTTCGCCGAGTCCTTTGCCGAGATCAGCGAGGCGACCTGCACCGAAGAAGAGCAGCGCAACGCCTACAATAATCAGTATTTCCGTAAGTCCGAGTCGACCCATGGCGAGCTCCTTCACGCCGCGAATAACTGCTAGTAGCTGAGGCGTACCACCCGCTGACAACGGTTGCAAACTGTCAACCGCCTGTGACTGGTTCGTTGTGTCGCTGCCCTGTTGGGGCCAACTTGCGTCGGCATCGTGCTCTGTCGAGGGCCTGTTCGAGCACACGGCCTACTATTTTGGTGATTGGCTTGACATGATTCGGTTTATGGTTGCGCTTGTGAGCGGACGACGAGCTTCGCGAAAATCCCCGGCCGCCCTCGTGCTGGTCGTGTTGGTCCTGGCAGTTGTGGGTGTTGGCTGCCCCTGCCTGCGGGGCCCAGTCAACGCCAGCCCGGCGCTGCGTTGGTGGCTATTTTCCAATTTTGGAGCCAGCAAGATCTGCCCCGAGCTATTGAAGCGCGGCGTGGGTCTGCGCATGCAAGACCGCGGTCCCGCCGTGGGAAGGTTCTTTCCCAACGGCTGCTCAGTCGACGTCGACTCGAGCCAGCAGTTGATCTCGATCAACTTCCGGGGTACCGGCTACGCTTTCACGCCGGTCAGCAAGCGTGTTGGCTTCACAGCGACCGCCACGGTGCAGTATCGCGCCGATTTCTACATGGGCGAGGAAGACCTCTACGTGTGGGGAAAGGTGCATCGCATCGTCAATGGCCCCCAATTCACGATGGGCTATGTCGAGAATCCCCTGGCCAATGCGGCTACCGCCGTCACGCCCCTCGGCCCCATGATCAACCAGCTGGGCAACCAGATCGTCAGTGGCGAGCTGACGCGTGGCTTCACGGTGCTCCAGAACTGGGACACCGATAGCAAGAGCTTCGCGCTCGGCATCATGATGCCACCGAAGAAGCCGCACAGCCCCTTCGATGTCAGCCGCGACGAGCGCTACACCTTCGGCAACGAGACGGTCGAGGTGCAGTACAACCAGCGCGACTACATTGGCCCCTTCGAGGTCGTCGACCACGACCAACAACTCTTCATGAAGTTCTTTCTGCAGGGGCCAGCGGTCGACGTGATGGTGGTCAGCAAGGCGGTCGGCGATCAGTGGCGTCTGGCCTACGAAGCCGGCCGACCTCTCGGCCCGCCACCGGGGCCCGTCCTCGGCGGAGCACCGCTGCAGCCGATTGGCCGCGAATACCAGGCCGCTTATCGCTTGCCGCCCGGCCAATACTACGTCGTCATCGACAACACCCGATACGCCGGCACTGTGTCGCCCCCACCTGCCAACCCGCTCAACCCCCTGACCGGTCCAGCCGCGATCCTCAGCTACGTGGCCCAGCTTGGCGAGCTCTGAGGTCTAGGGCGACTTGAAGCAAAGCTGGCTGTGGCGAGTAGTCCAGGCCAGACCATTGTCAACTGACGGCTACTTGGCCCGAGTCCGGCTGTGCTGGTACCGCCGAGAGGATGCCGCGCAACACGCCTCTTGTCGTGGCGATAGCCGCTTTTGCCACCCTCACGGTCGACTGTCGTGCGATTGAGGAGGTGGCGCGTGAGGTCAAGATGTTGTCGGCTGAGCACGTGGCGGCTGCTCCGATGCTTGCGAGCAAGCCGGGATTTGTTGGCGAGCTGGCCGACAGGCCTGTGGTCGACGACGAGACACCTCTCGACGGATCGGACAAAATTGACGGCGTTGCCAAGGCCAAGCCCGCCCCCGTCGAAGCTGCGCCAAAGCTGCTGTACAGCGTGGCGCGCGAGACTTGGGTCATGGCCGAGCCCAAGTGGAAGAGCCGGCGGCTGGGCTACCTTCGGGCGGGCGCATCAGTGCAGCGTAGCGCCGAGCCCGATGGCTTCCGTGGCTGCACCCGCGGCTGGTACGAGGTGCAGCCGAAGGGCTTCGTGTGCGTTGGCTCCACCGCCACGCTCGATCCCACCCACCCTGTCGCTGTGCTCAGCGCCAAGGCGCCTTCCCTAGAGGGCTTGCCCTACTTGTACGCAATGTCGCGCTTTCCGACACCGCCGCTGTATGCGCGCCTGCCTACCGTTGCCCAACAGAAGCGAGCCGAGCCTGCGAGACATTACTACTTGCGCAAGCACGCCCGGTTGCGCCGCAGTGCTGATTTCGTGCCCCCACCGCCGGCCAATGCCGTCCCGCCGCTGCTAGCCAACGGCGCCGTGTTGCCATCGTTGGGCAACGCTCAGCGTGGTGCTTCGCGGGTAGTGCTCGGCCGGGCACGGGTTCGCTCAGGCTTCGCGATGCTGGCTTCCTACGATGTCGAAGGGCGACGCTTCGGCATGACGACGGAGCTCGCGCTGCTGCCCCTCGATCGCATGCGCATGGTCAAGCCATCGACGTTCCAGGGCGTCGTGCTGAGCGACGAGTTCCCCTTGCCCATTGCCATCGTGCGCAGCCGCCATGCGCGCCGCTATCGGCTCCACCCGCCAGGCAGAGCGCTAGCGCTCGACGGGATGCTGCAGTGGCGTCAAGCCATCGCGCTCACGGGCCGCGTGCGGCGCTTCCAACGACAAGACTTCTACGAAGCGCGTGATGGCAGCTTCATGCGCGTCGACCAGGTCGTCCGCATCAATCGTTTCACCCGTGCACCGGGCTGGGCCAAGAAGGGCAAGAAGTGGATAGACGTGTCGCTGCTGCGCCAAGCAGTGGTTGCTTATGAAGGTACGCGTCCGGTTTTCGCCACCCTGGTCTCCACTGGCGCGGACGGTTTGGCCGATCACAAGGAGAGCCACGCGACCATTCAGGGGACGTTCCTGATCCACACCAAGCACGTCAGCGTGACCATGGATAGCGACGAAGGGGGCGATGCCTTCGATCTTCGTGATGTCCCCTTCGTTCAATACTTCACCGAGGGCTACGCCTTCCACGGTGCATATTGGCATGACGACTTCGGCACCCCGCGAAGCCACGGCTGCGTCAATCTGGCGCCCAAAGACGCGGCTTGGTTATTCCGCTGGACTGATCCGAAGCTACCCGATGGCTGGCACGCAGCCTTGTCTCTCAAACGGGGCACCGTGGTCCACATTCATCCGTAGCGCGCTCAGCCCGAGGGCCGTCGCAGCACACCGATGAACCGGCGCACGTCGCTGCATGGGATATTGGGTGGCAAGCGTCAACGGCTCGGCTACTCTTTCTGACCGAGGGATATCGATGCGCTCACAATTACTGGTCCTCGCGTTGGTGACCTCAGCCCTTTCTCTGGGCTGCGGCCGCATACGACTGCGAACTACCGACGTGCACGACACGGTCATCGAACGAAAGCCTGAGGTCGTCTCGGGTCATGGCGTACAAGTGGACGCCTCGCTCGAAGGCAGCGAAGTGCATATTGCCAGCGTCGAGGCCTGCGCCATCGTCGAGATGAATCGCATTCGGCGGGTCGAGCACCGTGAGCCCAATGACGATCCCACCGAGGAGCTCGTGGTACTCGGTTTCGGCGCCGTGCCTTTGGGAATTGGTATCGCCATGTTGGCTGATGCCCAAAACGTCTACGAGGATGACCGCAACGCGCGCCTCTACAATTCTAGTGGCCCTTCTGGCGCAATCATCGGCGGGACCATCCTCGTGGCGGTTGGCGGCTTGCTGACGATCTTGCCCACCGTTCAGCTCCTTCGTGTTGCCGCCGCCGGTGAGGTTCGCGAACGCATGCTCGTCAAGCCTGGATCGGTGGTGCGCGAGAACGTGCCATGCGAGCAAGAGCCCGTCGCTGTAGACGTGCGCGTACAAATCCGGATTGGTCCGCAGACCTATTCGCTGCCCGACGCCGAGCCGAAACGGGGACAGTTCCGGACCGACCTGGCAGACAGCATCCCGGTGCGCGCGCTCAGGCCAGCCCAGCTCGAGCGCTATCCCACCGGCAAGCTGATCGTCGATGACAAGGCGCTGATGGACGTCGACTTGCTTCCCATCGCCGATGAAAGTCTGCGTCGTCGCGACGAACGTGCGTGGCAGCGTGCCAAGAAACTCTGCGAGCAGGCCAAGGAAGCCGACGTCAAGAGCAGGTGTGCTGGCGTCGAGCTCTACCTGCAGGGCTTCCCAAACGGGCTCTATCGCGACGATGCCCAGCGCCTGCTCAATCAGCGTCTTGGCCCGCCGGCCACCATCGCCGGTGTGCCGGGCGCCGAGGCAAACCGCCCAAGTGACGGTGAGAAGGTGGAGCCACCGCCAGAGCCACTCGATCCGGCCACCCAGCGCGCCGTCGATCGAGCCAAGAAGGAACATGAAAGAGCCCTGAAGCGCTGTGAGCAGACCTGCTTGCGGGGCTGCAAACGCGACGGCGCGTGCGCCCAGCGCTGTGCTCAGGAGGCCTGCAAATGATGAACATCCGGCCATCCTTGGCATCGTTGCTGCCGCTCGCATTCGTGGCAGCGCTGCTCTGCGCTGTTGCTCCCTCTTGCTCCCTGCAGAACGTCGAAGGCCCCGACGTGACTTGCGCAAGTTTGGAGTGTGGCCGCGTCAACGCTTGCGAAAATGGCATCATCGCCCAATGTGTCGACGGCAAGACGCTTAAGTTCCACGTCTGCACAGCCAACGCTGACGACGTCTGCGGCGAGGACTGGCAAGTGCCTGGCCAGTACAAGTGTCTCGAGTTCCAAACGGAGTGCGAGGGCTGCCGGCCCGAACGCAAAGAGGGCTGCGCAGCCTTCGGCGGCGGAGGCCAAAGCAGCACGAGCTCCTCCAGTCCAGGCGGCGGCGGAGCAGGCGGCAGCTAGCCCCAAAGTCGTTCGTCTTGGGGTTGCGTCAGCTTACGGAAAGCTCTTTCCCTCATGGCTTGCGCCGTCGGGCGGCCAGACCGAGCGCCAGCCACCAGCACGCTAGCCACATACGGCCACTGCTGCTGGCCGGGCGACTCAGGTTGCAGCCCGATTGCTGCGGCAGGTCTTGCTTTGGCGGTGGCTTGGCGGGAGTCGACGGCGGTAGCGGCGGCAGGGCGGATGGCATGCCGGAGGGTCGGCAAACGCGAACGGCGCGCTTGCGATTGGTCTTGCGATCAACTGCACAGCGGCCAGGGCTGACGCCTGCGTACAGACAAGGACTGTCGAGCGGCGTCAGCTTGCAACCATCGTCGGCACCCCCTCGCCGTTTCGGTAGCCTCGTGCCAACTTGCCACAATGGCGTGCTTGCCGATCGCAGGCGTCCGCGTCAACTCACGCGACCAACGCGGCTCAGCGCTGTGGCTGGACATTGCGACCGTATGGTGGCGGCGGGCCATGGCTGCGTCCAGCACAAGCGTCGCCGCCAAAGCGGCTAGCCCAAACGCAACAGCAACACGACCGCCACGACGGCGACGGTCACGAGGCAGCTGACGAGCAGCACGGTGCGGCGCCGCTTGAACACCATGGACCGCGGTCCGACCTGCTGTTGCCAGGGCTGTACTGAGCGAGCAGGGAGATCCGCCGGCTGGCCCGAGAGATCCCCCGGCATAATCCGCTGAGCCATTGGTTCGGGCGCGGCTGGGGCAGGTAGAGCCGTTGGCAGTTGGGCTGGCGGACTTGGCGTGTCGGGCTCCAGTAGCGCTTGATGATCCGAATAGCTCATGATGGCAGTGTCTTCGTCCTCGACGCTGTCCTCGTAGTCGTAGTCATCGTGGTCGTAGGATTGCTCGAGGGCGTGCCCGTAGCCCGCTTGGCCATAGCCGTGCTCGTAGCCAGACTGCTGATAGCTCTGTAGTGGTTGCGGTCCCGTCCATGAGGGGCGGTCGCCCGAGGCAAACGTGCCGTAGTGACCGAGGCCGTCCCATGATGGCCTGCACACGATGGCCTCCATCGCCTCGGCAAGCTCTCGCGCGGACTGGAATCTACCCTCCGGCCGCGGAGCCAGCGCTCGGGCGAACCAGGCGTCGACCTCTGGTGACAAGCTGGGCACATACGCGCTCGGGGGGATGTGGTCGCCGCTGGTCAGCTTTACCCAGAGCGGTTGATCACCCTGCACGAAGGGCAGCTCGCCGGTCAGCGCGTAGTAGGCCGACACGCCTAGCGAGTACAAATCGGAACGATGATCGATGTTCTTGGACGAAATCGCCTGCTCGGGGCTCATGAACTCTGGCGAGCCCATCACGGCGCCCGTCTTGGTCACGCCCGGGGCGGGACCACCCTCGGCTGCTGCTCTCAGCTTGGCCACACCGAAGTCCAGGACCTTGGCAAACACCTCGTAGTCCGACGACTCGATCAGGAAGATGTTGTCGGGCTTGATGTCACGATGCACCACGCCCATCCCGTGGGCGAGCTCGAGCACTTGGGCGACCTGCCCGACGAGCTGGCTGACGACCGGTAAGCTCATCACCCCCTTGATGGCGACCGCATGGGTCAAGTCAGTACCTTCGAGCAGCTCCATGACGATGTACGGCGTGCCCTCTCGCGTGAGGCCGCAGTCGAACATCTGCACCGAGTGTTGGTTGGTGATCTGGGAGGCGATCGTGGCCTCGCGCTTGAACCGCTCACGGTATTCGGGATTGTGGCTGGCCTCGGAGCTGATCAGCTTGACGGCCACTTTGGCGCGCGACGGCAGCTGCTCGGCCACCCACACGCTGCCCATGCCTCCCTGACCCAATGGCTCCAGCAAGCGCACTGCGTCGTTGATCATGCTGCCGCTGGCTAGATCCATCCCGCTTTCGACCGCCTTCGATTCCTACCAAGACTGCTCCGGCCAAGATAGCGTTGCCAGCGCAGGCTGCCTTCAGGATTCGTCCGCGCTCTGGAAGTAGATGGGCCAAAGAGTGCAAATAGATGGGCCAAAGACTGCAAGCTGATGGGCCCAAAGAGTGCAAGTAGATGGGCCAAGGAGTGCAAGTAGATAGGCAAAAGAGCGCAGGTCGATTGACAAAAGACGGCCGGTGACGAGAGACACCATTTTTTCGAAGAGCCTTCAGCTCATCCGGGGTAGTCTTTTCGGCTGTGCAAAACGACGAATCGAACAAGACGGTAGAGACCCGCCTCGGGGTCGTTGGACTTGGACAATGCGGTGGCAACATCGCGGCAACATTTGCGGCGCGGGGCTACCCTGTGCTGGCCGCAAATACTTCGGTCAGCGAGCTGCGTTCACACATCCGGGTTCCGGAGGAGCAGCGGATCGTTCTCGATGCGCAGCTCGAGTCTTGGCACCCACGCATCGCTGAAGCTGCTGCTCTGCACCTCGGCGACGCGGAGCTCGTGATGGTGGTTGGCGGACTTGGCGGCGCCACGGGTGGTCTTCTCGGCGCCGTGGTCAACATCCTCATCGACACCGGACTGCCCGTCATCGCTACTGGTGTGCTTCCCGCAAAAACGGACAGCTTCGCGGTGCGCAAGAACGCGCTCATGGCCATCAACGCTTTGCTCGAAACGCCCTTCGAGTCCTTGCTCTTGGTAGATAACCACAAGCTGCACACCGCGTTTTCGGATCAGTGCGTGGATCGCTACCTCGACGCTTGCAACGCGGCCTTCGTACACGCCTTCGAGCGCGTGCACCGTGTTTCGGTCAAGGAAGACAACGTTCCCATTCGCAGCTTCGAGCAACGCTCATTTCGTTCTGCCATGGGGGGCGGCGGCGTAGCCGTCTTCGGCGAGCGCGAGCTCGACTCGACCCTGACCCACGAGGCGCTTTTGCAGGCCATGGTCGACATCATCAACCACAATCCGCTGCTCGCCACCGAATACGAGCTCGAAGACGTGGTCTCCTTGGGCTCAATCGTCATCGCTGACGAAGAGGTGCTTGCGGCTACCCCTGCAGCCGTTTTCGATACCTACTTCGACGAGGTCAACCTCATCACTGGCGGTATCACTCACGACGTCGGTATCTATCGCGCACCCGGCAAGAAACCGCGCCTGCAGGTGCTCGCTTCCGGCTTGGCTCTGCCTAGCGGACTGCAACGCTTGCTGGCGGAGCTGACCGACGAAGCCGAGCGCGTCAACGCCAAGCGCACGGCTGTTCGCGGCAAGCTCAAGCGGCTCGATCTGTCGGCGCTGCCCGCCAGTCTCGACAGCTCCCCGCTGCCGCCGCCGTCCTCGTCGCGCCGTCCCTTGCCGCCCCCGTCGCCGCCGCCTTCGAAGCGCTCGCGACCCGGACCGCCCCCGCTGTCCAAGTCCACATCACCCGACTCACAGTCTGGGGACGACGGACCAATCTCGGAGACCGATCCAGGTGCGGGTACCAAGCCCGACGGCGAGCCGGTGCTCGCTCTCGATACCGAGGACCTCGAGCTGGTCGGCGACAACGACGAAGAGCCTGCTGCTGACGAGTACTCCTACGACAGCGACGACGCTGAAGAAGAACCCAAGGTCGAGTCTCCTGAAGACAGTGACTAGGTCTTCATCCCGTAAGCACGCGAAACAAGAACGCTGCGGTTACAGCAGGAAAGGGATCAGCGCTTTGCGCTCTTTGGGGTAGTCCTCGAAGCGCTCGAGGTACCAGCGGTGGTGCGCCAAGGCTCGGGGGGCCAGGTTGGCGATGACGATGACCTGGCGGCCGAGGTGGCCGCGGGGGACGGGGTAGAACTCTCGGATGCCAGCGAAGATCTGGCGGAGGCGGCCCTCGCCCAAGTCTACGAGGACTCGGAGGAGCTTGTCGGCGCCTTCGACGC
>CAZRGL010000147.1:0-19991 GCA_964599485.1 uncultured Polyangiaceae bacterium | reverse complement strand
CCCGTCACGCGGGCGTTGTTCGGATCTAAACCGCGGTGCTGCGCAACCCGGCTGTGAGCGACGGGTAAATGTGCTGGCTCGACCGAGCAATCGACGCCACCGCCACGGTCGACTGACCTTCGAATCAGCGGTCCGGCCCGGGCAATTGGAGCAAGCCGCTCAGCGACGCAGTCGCAGCAGCCACGCTACCCGGTTCAACGGCCTCGAAGAGCGCCCCGAGCGCTGCCAGGCGCGGCGGAGGCAGCTCCGCGCGCTGCAGGCCGAGGACGAGCAGCGTCAGCTCGCGCTCAGAAAGCCGCGTGCGGCGTCGTGCATCGAAAGCAGGCCGGTCGAAGCTGATCGTAATCTCCGCCCCATGACGCTGGAGAACGAACGCCTCGGCATCGGCGCTCAAATCAGCGATCAAACTTCGTAGCAGCGCAGCGCGGCGGCGCACTTCGCGAGCCGCGGGCCAGCGATAGAGTTGAAAGAAACGATTTCGAGCGTAGCTATGCGGCACCAGCACCAAGGCGACCAGCAGCGCCTCGAGGTTCACTGGAGCTTGGCCCTCGCTCTGATCCGAAGGCTCGGATGAGCAATCGGACGCTTTTTTCAATGCTCATGCCCCTCTTGGCGTAGCAGCTCAGCTTGACGATGGGTTCGCAGCGCCGCTATGAGCTCCTCGAGCGAGCCCTCCATCACCCGCTCGAGCTTGTGCAAGGTGAGGTTGATTCGGTGATCGGTGACTCGATTCTGTGGGTAGTTGTAGGTGCGGATCTTCTCCGAGCGCTCCCCTGAGCCCACCATGGTCCTTCGTTCCGCAGTGAGCGCGTCATTTTGCTTCTGCTGCTCGAGCTCCAGCAAGCGACTACGCAGGACCTTCATGGCCCGCGCCTTGTTCTTGTGCTGAGAGCGCTCATCCTGGCACTTGACGATCAAGCCCGTTGGAATGTGGCGAATCTGAACCGCGCTGTTGGTGGTGTTGACACCTTGGCCCCCAGGACCGCCCGAGGCAGCAATCGAGATATCCAGCTCCGCTTCCTCGATTTGCAGATCGATGTCTTCCGCCTCTGGCAACACGGCAATGGTGGCCGTCGAGGTGTGGATCCGCCCCTGGGCTTCAGTGGCTGGAACACGTTGAACCCGGTGTACGCCTGCCTCGTAGCGCAAGTGCGAGTAGACCTCTTCGCCGCTGACGAGCGCGATGATCTCCTTGTACCCGCCCGCCGATGCGTCGCTCGTATTGAGCACCTCCACCTTCCACCGTTTTGCTTCGGCGAAGCGCAAGAGCATGCGGAACAGGTCTGCGGCAAACAGCGCTGCCTCCTCGCCGCCGGTCCCCGCTCGGATTTCCACAATCGTGTTGCGGGAATCGTTGGGGTCTTGTGGCAGAAGCAGAAGCTTCAGCTCCGCGACGACATCATCGCGTTGTTGGGTGTGCTCGCCGAGCTCGGCTTCGGCCAGCTCGCGAAGCTCCGGATCGTCGAGCGCCTCGCGATCATCAGCAATGCGCCGCTCGAGAGATTTGAAACGCGAAAACGCATCAACGACGGGCTCGATGTCGCTGCGCTCCTTGTTGAGCGCCCGAAGCTGGTTGTGATCTTTGAGAATATCGGGATCGCAGAGCAACTTGTCGAGCTCTGAAAAACGGCGCTCAATCGCCTCGAGCTTGTCCGTGGGCAACATCGATTCGTCTGCAGCTTGGGGCTCACACGAGGCTTCTGAGGATCGTGCCCAAGCGCTGGTCAGCCAGACTAGTGACGAGCCAGCGACCCTCTGTCGGAATACTGGCCGTATTTCGAGGCCATGTTCAAGGAAATAGGTCCTGCCCGCTGCGGCGCTCGCGAAGATGCCAAGCACATCTCACTCGTGCACGACCCTCGCGGGCCGGCGCGACATGCGCCCCCCGACCTCTGAGAGGTGCAGCGGCGCTCAGCTGCTCTTTGCGACGTTGGCGTACTTGCGCCGGAAGCGATCCACGCGCCCGGCAGTGTCGAGCAACTTCTGCCTACCGGTATAAAACGGGTGGCATTGCGAGCAGACGTCGACGGTGTAGCTGCCACGGGTGGAATAGGTTTCGAACTTGTTTCCACACGCACAGGCGATGGCCGCTTTGCTGTACTCGGGATGGGTGGCTGGTTTCACGACAAAGCTCCTTGACGAAGGCGGCGATGTTTAGCGCACAGGTGATCATTGTGCAAGTGTCTGGTTTCTCGAGCACCAGCATCGTGCCCAAGTTGGGCAAAGCAACTGCAGGTGTGGATAGTTTCCCAGAAGCAAGCCTCGTGCCCTTTTTTGGTTGACGTAAGTGCGCGTATGGTTAGGTTGCCGATGTGTGCCGGCAGGCCTGATTGGATACCGGTCGCCGAAACATCCAGCGCTCTGTTCGCCCTCACAATCGAGGCAGCGTCAGTCGCTCATAAGCTCCTGAACCCAAAGCCATTTCGAACAAGAACTGCGATCACTGAAGGACCGCTCAAATGGGAAAGATCATCGGCATCGACCTGGGAACCACCAACTCCGTTGTGGCCATCATGGAGGGCAAAGACCCGAAGGTGATTGTCAACTCCGAGGGTGCGCGTACGACGCCCAGCGTAGTGGCGTGGGACGACAAGGGTGAAGTGCTCGTCGGACAGATCGCCAAGCGCCAAGCGGTCACCAACCCCGAGAACACCGTCTACTCAGCCAAACGCTTCATCGGCATGCGCTGGAGCGAGGCCAGCACGGACATTTCGCGGGTGCCCTTCAAGTGCGTCGAGGGCAAGAACCACGATGTCTACTTCGAGGTGCGCGGCAAGAAGATCGCGCCTCCGGAGGTCAGCGCCAAGGTCCTGCAAAAGCTGAAGAAAGCCGCCGAGGACTATCTGAGCGAGACCGTCACCGAGGCCGTAATCACGGTCCCCGCCTACTTCAACGATTCGCAGCGACAGGCCACCAAGGACGCTGGGCGCATCGCGGGTCTGGACGTCAAGCGCATCGTCAACGAGCCCACGGCGGCAGCGCTCGCCTACGGGCTGGACAAGGAGAACGACGAGCTCATCGCCGTCTACGACTTCGGCGGCGGAACCTTCGACATCTCCATCCTTGAGGTTGGCGACAACGTGGTGCAGGTCATCTCAACCCACGGCGACACCCACCTCGGTGGCGACGACATCGACCGCACCATCATGGAGTGGCTCAGCGATGAGTTCCGCAAGGACAGCGGCATCGATGTGTCGAAGGACAAGATGGTGCTGCAGCGTCTCAAGGACGCCGCCGAACAAGCCAAGATCGAGCTGTCCAGCGCCCAGGAAGCCACCATCAATCTGCCCTTCCTGACTGCTGACGCGAGCGGCCCGAAGCATTTGCAGAAAGCCCTCTCGCGCGCCAAGTTCGAACAGATGGTTCGCCCCCTGGTGGACCGCACCATGGAGCCCGTCAAAAAAGCGCTCGACGACGCCAAGAAGAAGCCCAGCGAAATCGAAGAGGTGGTGCTGGTCGGAGGCTCGACGCGCATTCCCTTGGTGCAAGAGACGGTCAAGAAGTTCTTTGGCCGGGACCCGCACAAAGGCGTCAACCCGGACGAGGTCGTCGCGGTAGGCGCCGCGGTGCAAGCGGGCGTGCTCAGTGGCGACGTACAAGACATGGTGCTGCTCGACGTGACACCGCTATCGCTCGGCGTGGAAACGCTCGGCGGCGTGACCACGGTGATGATCGCACGCAACACCACCATCCCAACGCAGAAGAAAGAGATCTTCTCGACAGCTGCCGACAGCCAACCCTCCGTCGAGGTCGTCGTGTTGCAAGGCGAGCGCACCGAAGCACGCTACAACCGCCGCTTGGGGACGTTCAGCCTGGACGGCATCATGCCGGCTCCGCGTGGCGTGCCGAAGATCGAGGTCAGCTTCGATATCGACGCCAATGGAATCCTCCACGTCAGCGCCAAGGACCTCGCGACTGGCAAGGAGAACGCCGTGACCATCAAGGAAGGCAGCGGTCTGAGCGAGGACGAGATCGAGCGAATGGTCAACGAAGCCCAGACGCACGAGGAAGACGACAAGCGCAAGCGCGAAGAAATCGAGCGGCGGAACAAGCTCGACACCCTTTGCTACACCCTCGACAAGACGCTCAACGACAACAAAGAGAAGATTGACGAGGCCGACGCGGCCAAGGCCCGCGAAGCCAGCGCGGAGGGCCGCAAAGCCCGCGAGCAGCAACACGACGCCAAGATCCAAGCCGCGATGGAGAACATCGAGAAGGAAGCGCACCGGATCGCTAGCGTCATGTATGAAAAAGCGCAGGGCAGCGAAGAAGGAGCCCCCGAAGAGGCCGGCGATGCTCCCGCGGGTGGCAACGGCGCGCCCAGCCCCAAGGACGACAAGGACGACGGCGTCATCGACGCTGAATTCGAAGAGAGCAACTAGTCTAGTGTGGTGAGTCCCACACTCGCTACTGGCCCAAAAGGCGCCACAGACTCGCCGACACCGAAAGCCATGAGCTAGGGTGTCCTCAGATTCAGACCCAGGCTTGCGACTCGGTTTGTGGATTCCGGCGCTTACGCGACCAGCGATCCTACTGAGGTAAGTGAGTGAGGGCGGAAGTGTCTGAGCTCGCAAGCGAGCAGGGCACGGGACAATTCAGGGACACGCCTAAATGGCTCATGGCTGACACCGACTTCGAGATCGTCATCGTCGGAGCAGGTCCGGCTGGCTGTGCAACAGCCTTGTTCATTTGGGCCGCAGCTCCGCGATTGGCTGAGCGGATCGTGGTCATCGATCGGGCGATCTTTCCTCGGGACAAGATCTGCGCTGGCGCGATCGGTGCCAGAGCCGATGGCTGGCTCGAGCAAGTCGGTGTTCGGATCGACGTGCCACACGTCCCCATCAGAGGATTGGCAGTCCTGACCCGCCATGGCCGACTCGTCGAGGAGCGGCAGCGCCCCATTGGCCGTGTGGTTCGCCGGATCGAATTCGATGCAGCGTTGCTCGACGCGGTGCGCAACCGAGGAATCGAGGTTCGCTGCGGCGTGGCCTTTCAGGCCCTACGACATAGCGCCGATGGGCTGCTGTTGAGCACCAGCGCTGGCGACCTTCGGGCCGCAGCGGTGGTCGGTGCGGACGGAGTTGGAAGCGCCGTGAGGCGACAGCTCGGCCTGCCCCGCGGACGGTACTACGCGCAAGCAGTGGAAGTAGACACGGCAGCATTGGAGACAGAGCGCGTCGATAACTTGCTTCGTTTCGACCTGTCTGACGCGAGTTTTCCCGGCTACTGCTGGGACTTCCCTACTCTGATCGACGGTCAGAGAGGCTTCTGCCGTGGGATGTATCAGCTCACCAGTGGCCTCGAGCCCGACCTCCCCAACCAAGGCGACCTCGGCGCCCGACTGGCCCAACGACTCCGCGATCGTGGCCTCGATCCTGAAGGACTGCAGCTGAGACGCTTCGCCGAACGGGGATTGTCCCTGCGGGAGCCATGCGCCGCCCGACGGGCCCTGCTCGTCGGCGAGGCCGCTGGCATCGATCCTGTGCTCGGCGAGGGGATCACCCAGGCGATCGGCCAGGGCAAAGTAGCAGGCACCTACTTAGCACAATGTGATGACTACCAATTCGCTGACTACCGCCAGGCTTTGGGCGACTCGCGGGTGGGGCTCGACCTGCGCATTCGCGCGCGGGCGCTGGGCTTCGTCTACGGCAAACGGCGACCCGTAGCTGAGCATTGGGTCAGCCACTCGCACAGTCTTGCGCGCGCCGGCATGTCCTATTTTGCGGGCGAGCGGGTCAGCCGCTGGCAGCTTGCTGCTGCTGCCGGGGATCTGGCGCGCTCGATTGCGATGAGTGCCCGAGGTTATTGATGGCTCTTGGCCGTCGCAATTCGTCAGGGCGCCGCGGGCGTTTCCTGGGTAACGGTCGGTTCAGCCGTTGTGGCGTAAAGGTAGCTGGGCCCAATTTCCTTGAGCTCGAAAAAGGCCTCGTCCAGCCCCTTGTCCACCCGTGTCGGCGGGTAGATCAGCCACTTGCTGACTTTCTTGGTCTCGCCCCCTTTGGGACCGAGCTCGAGCTCCCCAACCGCCAAGTTGACCGAATCCTTGCCGTGAAGTGACAGGTACAGCTCGAAAGCTGGACCTTCGCTCGCAATCTTCTTGAACCGCTGCCGGCCAGCGATCTGCGACGACATGTGGATGACCTTACCGAGTGCGCGTGCCTTCTTCAGACGCACTCCTCTGGCAAACTCGAAGGTGATGTTCGTGCCGCCTGGCAGCACATATTCGCGGATCTTCAGCTTCGCCACGGTGTTTCCAGAGACCGTGAGCTTCAACACCGCGCCCGGCGTAGTGCCGAAGGTGCTCGATATCCCCTTCTTGGAGCTGAAGATGGAGGCTGGCCGACTCTTGCGGGGCGGGTCCGCTGTCGGGGCGACCGTGGGGGCCGGCTGAGCGGTCGTTTCCGCAGTCGCGGTGCTTTCCGGCTCGACCGTGGGGGCGGCCGTGGGCCCGGCGGTGGGCTGCGGCTGCGGCTTCACAACAGGCTGATCACCACTACAAGCCGCCAGCATGACCGCTGAGCCGAGAATGAGGGTCCAACAACACTTAGAGGAAAAAAATGTATGCATGGGCTTCACCAAGAGCGAATTCGTAGGCTGCGCCCGCCAGAAGTCAAGCTTCGCTTGTCGATAAGCCTCACAGACGAACCTCTGAAGCGTTGGGTGGGTCTTTGGCGACGCGCCCTTGTTGTCGACTTCTGCTGCCGATAGGCTAAGCATCACTGGCAGCAGTCATGGGGGCTTCGTCCGACAGCCGCAGTAGTTCTGACACCGAAGTTTCGCTTGGTGCGCAAGCTGAGCTACCCGACGAACTACTGGATTCGCTCGATGGTGACCTACCGTCGGGCGAAAAAGTCGGCGAGTACGAGATCATCGGAAAGTTGGGTCAGGGCGGCTTTGGCACCGTTTACAGCGCCATCCATCCCCTCATCGGCAAGTCCGCTGCGGTGAAGGTCCTGGCCCGTGAGTACTCAGGCAGCGCTCAGATGGTCTCTCGTTTCGTGGCTGAAGCGCGCGCGGTCAACACCATCCGCCACAACAACATCATCGACATTTTTGCTTTTGGGACCCTCGACGACGGCCGACACTATTTCGTCATGGAGCTGCTCGAAGGTCTGCCCCTCGAGCAGTACCTCAAGGATCACGGCCAGCTCGATCCGACCCCGCTGCTGCAGATCGTGCGGGGCGTGGCGCGCGCCCTCGACGCTGCGCACGCCAACGAAATCGTCCATCGTGACCTCAAGCCCGACAACATCTTTCTGAGCTTCGACGAGGACGGCATGCCCGTTCCCAAGCTCCTCGATTTCGGCATCGCCAAGCTGTTGGGCACGGAAGGCGCCATCAGCGGCCACAAAACGCGCACCGGAACGCCGGTCGGCACGCCCCATTACATGTCGCCTGAACAGTGTATGGGCCAGGACGATGTCGATCACCGTGTAGACATATACGCCTTCGGGGTGTTGTGTTTCGAGGCGCTCGCTGGACAGCTCCCCTTCACGGGAAACAGCTACCTCGAGCTGATGCATCGCCAAGCCAGCGCGCCGCGGCCCAGGATCTCGGATCTGCGACCTGCGCTGCACCATTTCGATGACGCCCTGAGCCAAATGATGGCCATCAATCGCGAAGAGCGCCCCGAAACGCTGGCGGCTTGCTACGAAGCGTTGGCCAGTGCCGCTCGCGAAGCAGGTTACGAGATCGACAAGCTCACGCCGTTTCCTGAGCAGCAACGGCGCGCCAAAGAAGGGCCTGTGTCGGTGGGTAGCGCCGACACCGTTGCTACCTTTGACAGCGGCATCGCGCCGGCACACACAGGCGCAAGCGAGACGCTGGCAGACTCGGCCACCAGCATCGCCGCACCAGCGCCGCAGAAAGCAGGACTGTGGGTGGCACTCGGAGCCATGGTCGTAGCCGTCGCCATCTACTTCGCAATGACCGCGGTGGGCAACTCGAAGAGCAACACAGAAAGCAGCACGCAAGCAGCCAACACAACAGTGACTGCCGCAAGTAGCGCGCCGACGGTAGGCGCCTCAACCACGGCGAGCGCTGCGCCAACTGCTTCCCAGAGCGCGGCAGCGACCATTCGCATCACCGTCAAGACCACGGTCCCGGGCGTGCAGGTCTTCCTAGGAGAAAAAGCCCTCGGCGCGGCACCAGGCCCATTCACCATCCCTAGTCCTGGTGACACCGAGGTGACGCTCATCGCCAAAGCAAAAGGACACACGCCAGCGACGCTCTCGACCAAGTTGCAAGACGGCCAGCAGCTCATCATCAATCCCCGACCGTTGGTCACCAAGAAGAGAGAAACACCACATGATGAAATCGAGTGGTAAAGCCAACAGGCTTGGGCCAACGGCGACTCGACGCATGATACGGCGCTTGACGATGCTGCTCCTGGGCACGCTAGCCATCGGCGTCTATCTGCTGGGCCCGTCACAAACCGCCCGCGCGCAGTCGCCCAAGGACGTTGCTCAGGCCAAAGTCTTGTTTCGGGCCGGAGCGCGCGCCTACAAAGCAGGCCAATTCGACGCCGCCGCAAGGGCTTTCGAGCAAGCCTACGAACTGGCCAAACGACCTTCTCTACGCTTCAGCGCCGCCCAAGCATTGCGCCGACAATACGCCGTCAGCCAGGAGCCGGAGCAGCTCCACCGCGCCCTCGCCTATTATCAACAGTACCTGACCACCGTGAAGCAAGGTGGACGCAGGTTCGACACCATCAAAGCGATTGGTGAGATTCGCGTGCTGCTCGCTCAACACCCGACCAGCAGTGAACAAGGCGCTGGGGGCGGAGCAGAGACACCGAGTAAACCAGCTGCGATTGAGGCGGCCACCACCTTGGTGATCGACTCACCTGTCGAAGGTGCCACCGTTTCGCTGGACGGCAAAGCCGCGAGCAAAGTGCCCCTGATTGTCGATGTCAGCCCTGGTGCCCACCGAATTGTGGTGACCGCGCCTGGACATGTGTCCGTGGAGCGCCAGGCGCACGCGGTCAAAGGACGACTTACACCCGTCGACGTACCCTTGAAGGAGCAACCAGCCAGCCTCGAAATCACCGCTGACAACGGCGCTGAGGTGCTCGTCGATGGGCGCCCCAGCGGTCGGGCTCCCCTGCCTGGCCCCATCTCGCTGCCGAGTGGGGAGCACCGGGTGGTGGTCGGTGACACGGGATATGGCGTTTTTGTCGAGGACCTGACCCTCGCCCGAGGACAGGACAAGCGCGTCAACGTGGATCTCAAGATGACACCACAGCGCTGGTCAGCTTGGTTCTTACTCGGCTCCGCAGTCGTCACCAGCGGCGTCGGGGTTGGCCTGGCGGTCGCCGCGGCCGGACGTCAACGCGACGCCAAAGACATCATCGACGCTTCAACCGTCGCAAAACAGGCACTTAGCGTGGAGCAAGCCGAGGAATACAACTCGCACATCAGCACCCGTGACAACCTCCGGCGTATCAGCGGCATCACCATCGGAGTCGGTGTGCTCGGTGGAGCGCTCGGCTTGCTGCTGTATTCATTGGACGCGCCCAAGCTCTACGCAGCGGCCGCAAAAGATAGCGACAACAAAAAGGACAAGGCCGAACCCAAGCAGAAGGGCCCTGCCGACAATCAACCAGTCCCGCCGCACGACAGCGACCCCCTCGAGCTGACCGCAATCCTGGCGCCTCTGCCGGGGGGCGGCTTCTTCGGCGCTACGGTTCGTTTCTGAGAGGCGAGCGGCGTTGCGCATACTCTTGGCGGACATCGAATTGGAAAGTAGGCAACCGCTCCGTTATTGTGTTGGCAACAGACCCCGGCCGGTAGCAGTCGTTGGGGTGAGACGCCCGTGATTGGAGAGCTTCTCGACGGACGGTATGAAATCACCCGCAAGATCGGCGCGGGAGGGATGGGTGCCGTCTTCGAAGCGGTGCACACCGGCACGGGCAGGCGGGTTGCGGTCAAGCTGATCATCGCTGAAGACCTCACCAAGAAGACGGACACGATCAAGCGCTTCCAGCGGGAAGCACGCGCCGCCGGAAGCATCGACACCAAGCACATCTGCGCCGTACTGGACACGGGCACCGATCCCAAGACCGGACGACCCTTCATGGTCATGGAGCTGATGGAGGGTGAAGATCTCGCCAAGCTGCTCAAACGAGTCGGCCCCCTACCCCCTGAGGTCGCCCTGGCCATCGCCGCGCAAGCCTGTCGCGGCCTGCAAAAAGCACACGACGCGACGGTGGTCCATCGTGACATCAAGCCTGGCAACCTGTTCCTGTCAGAGAAAGATGACGAGGTCGTCGTCAAGCTCCTCGACTTCGGAATCGCCAAGATGCAATCGCCGGCGTTGTCGCTCAGTGAATCGACTTTGACCCAAGCGGGCGCGTTGCTCGGCTCCCCGCTCTACATGTCGCCCGAGCAAGCACGCGGCAAAGGAACGATCGACCATCGCTCGGACATCTATTCGCTCGGCGCTGTTGTCTACAAGATGTTCTGCGGGCGATTGCCCTTCCAAGATGTGGAGGCCTTCGGCGACCTCATCATCTCAATCTGTTCCTCGCCGGTACCGCCGATCCAAGACTTCGCACCTTGGCTCCCTCCAGAGTACGCGGAGGTCGTTCACCGTTGCCTGCGCAGCCACCCCGACGATCGTTTCCAGTCTGCCAGCGAAGCGCTCAACGCCATCACTGAGCTGCTGCCCGGCGGCGTGCTGCTCAGCAAAGCGCAACTCACCGGTTTGGCTGAGCAGCAACGCCAACAGGTAGCCGAGAAAGCGCTGGTGGTCGACGAGCGCATCATCAGCGGCACGCAAACAGGACTTGCCCATACTCAGCATGTTCCTGAGCCAACCAGTCGTACCCCCGTCTTGGTGGCCGCCGCCGCGGTGATCGCGCTGTGCGGTGTCGGGATCTACAAGCTCACCACCGCCACCAGCCATCCACAGCATGCCCCTGCCGGCAGCAATACTGCACCCTTGGACAGCTCGGCCATCATGCAGCCGAATCCCCAAGAGCTCGATGCGAGCCCCACCGCACCTGCGACCACGACCAGTGCGAGCGCCACAGCAACCCAATCGGCCTCGACCTCCACCAGCAAGACGCCACGAGTGGGACCACAACCCCGAGCCTGGCCCACTGCCACGAAATCCGCGACGCCGACGAAGACTCCAACTGGCGATGACGACGACTTCGGCGGTCGCAAGTAGGTATTTCTTCCGCTCACCAGGCAAATGCACGCGCAGCCGCTTCAACCAGGGCGAGTGGTTGGTCGGCAACGTGGTCCTGCGCCGGCAAGCTCGTCGTCCAAAGGCTTCGTTGAGCGCGTAGCTGCCGCGCCACCAGTAGCCGTGCACTGCGTGCGCGCAACTCTTCAGCAAGCGGGCGACGTGAGGTCACCCAAAGATGACCATGGGCGACCAGGCAGTAATACCGCTGCTCGGCCCCGATGTCCGCATCGGGCGGAATCAGCCCAGGCTGGAGCAAGGATTCGATGGCGTGCCCCACCCATTCTGGAACGAGCCGCGCCAAGTCCGTCGAAGCGCGCCAGCAGGCATCTCGAGCTGCGCGCTGCGCCACGCGCTTGCGCAGCACCCGAAGCTCTTGCTCGAGGCGGCGCGGCAGAGGTGACCGCTCCAAATCGTCGTTTCCGCCGAAACCCGCAGCCAGATCAACCAGGTATTGAGCAACGTCATGTTCCTTTGGCCCCTCGAGCCCGTCTGACCACCGCAAATAGACGGCGCAGGGCACGTGCTTGTCGGCGCTGATCGCAATCGCTTCGGGCAATACGTCTATTGCGATGGCCGGATCCAGATCACCAGCCGTCGTCACATCATCAGCAACTAGGGCTTCAGCGTCCTGGCCGCCTGACCAGGGTCGCAGCACACAAGCGCACTCAGGCGCTGCCGTCACCCGAAGCTCACGCCCGTCGTCGACAAATACGGCTGGAAACAGTCGACATCCCAGCGGCTTAGCCTCCGCACCAGCGCGTTCGTGTAGCAGGCAACGCTGCTGCGAAGACAGATATGCGCAGCGACCCTGCACCATGGTGACAGCAGCGGCCCGCCAACAATGCCCAGCTGCTTCCGGCGTCGGTCCCGTCGAGCCGCGCTCCGGCGTAAAGGCCGCCGTGCCATCCTGACCAGCTCCCAACAACTCGGGAGCTACGGCACGGGCCCGCACCGCCTCTTCGGGTGAGAACAACGTGGTCTGATAGATCCGACAACAGCTCCCAGAGCCGTCGCAGTGGTAGCCAAACCCCGCAGGGAGCACCACGGGTCGGTCAGCCACTACGCTACGAGGCGGCGGCGCGCTCACAGCGGGAGCTGGTCCCTCACGCAGCATGCCAGCGGCAGCAAGCTGAACCAGAAACTCCTCGAGATGCTCGCGACTAGTCGGTTGGCCGAGCCGCGAAGCAGCCGCCAGATCCCGTGTACCGTCTGCGCAGCTCAATACGGCCCATTCGCGCTGACCCAAGGTAGCGAGCTGCTCGCTGTCGGTGTCGTGAAGCACCACCACCACCTCACCGGCCACTAGGTGGCGCCTGACGGCGACGTGCTCCGCAAGGCGGGGATGTCGCGGCAACTCAGGGGGGTTTTGTGGCTGATCGGGCTGGTCGCGCATCGCAAGATCGCTAGCTCTAGCCCCTGGTACATTTACAGTCCAGGTGGATCAAGTGTAACCCGTTTACCCATAATAGTTTACATTGGATCACATTGTGCGCAGCTAGTGGTCCACCCAAAATCAAGCAACTAGCTGCAAAACACCCTTCGCGATGGCTTGGTTCGTAACTTGCTTTCCGGTAGCATGGTTTGCTTGCTCTGCGATTGATCCGCCGAGCTAGGCTTCTTAGCCCCTGGAGGAATGCTGTGGCCACCCGTATGCGAAACCTACTGATTATATCGTGCGCTGTGATTCTGCCTCTGAGCGTGGCACTCGGTGCCTGCGACAGTGACGACACGACCGCGAAAGTCCCCACCCAGCCCACTACCACCGGAAGCGGTGGATCGGGAACGGGGGGTGAAGGCAGCGGCAACGGTATCTGCCTGCTCAACAACTGCCAGGAAGATGCCCACTGCGAAGGTTGCGCTGACGGCCGCACGACCTGCTTGGTTGCCGAGAACCGCTGCGTGGCCTGCGATCCTACCAAGCCCAAAGGCCAGCAAGGCTGCAAGGACGGCGAAGAGTGCTCGCCATTCGGTCTGTGCGTTCCCGAAGGGATTACTTGCCCGACCGATAACGACGGCAACCCCACCGTCGTCTGCACCAAGAACAAAGACTGCCAGGCCTGCAGCCCGATGCATCAGGTCTGCGACACCAACACGGGCAAGTGCCAAGCCTGCACCGACACCAACACGCAGCACTGCCTCGCAAGCGACATCTGCCTCGATGGCAAGTGCTCGCCCAAGTGCCCTCAGTCCTGTGATTCGGACAACGACTGCTCCAAGTGCGGCGGACCGGGCAACGAAGCCCACGCTTGCTTCAATCACAAGTGCGCCGAGTGCTCTGACACCTGGCCTTGCGCTGCAGGTATGGAGTGCACCCAAGGGGTATGCACCCCGCCGTGTGGTCTACCAGGACCGGTCGCGGGCACCTGCACCGCCGAGGAAGACTGCAAGTTCTGTGGCGATCCCAACGAGACCTGGAAGTGCAAGACGCCGGTCAACGATCCCACGCACGGCAACTGCGTGCCGCCCGCCAACGGCTGCTCCGATCTGGGCTCGAACGTCGTAGTTCTGCCTCCTCCGTATGACCAGTACACCCAGTCCTGCTCCAACGACGAGGACTGCTTGCAGGCCAAGGCAGGCATTCAATACAACGTCGGCCTAGCGCTGCGCGACCTCATCGGATCGGAAGAAATCGATCTGGGCTTCTACAAAATCAAGATCCAGGACGCCAACGTCGAATACAAGATGCCCATCTGCGCCTCCGTCGAGATCGCCGACAAGAAGTGCGGCATCTGTGTGCCCTGCAAAGAGGACGCAGACTGCGACCCGATCAACGTCGACAATCTGCTGCTCGACTTGTTCAAAGGCGACCCACTTGCGACCATCGCTGGCGCTGTTCTCGTCGACCTGCTTTGGGGCAAGAACAAGGATCACAACCTCAACTTCTGGTGCCAACCGGTCGCGGCTGGCTACGGGGCGTGCTTGCCCTGTGGAAACCCACTGGCGCCTTGCGGCAAGAACAGCGGTGGCGGCAGCGGTGGCAGTTGCGACCACGATGTCTGCACAGAAGGCACGGCGCTCAAGGCCGATTGCGGCGACTGCGCGGCGAAGGTCTGCGCTCAAGACTCCTTCTGTTGCGACGGACAGAACGGCAAGTGGGACAAGTTGTGCAAGGACCAAGCTGACCAACTTTGCGGCAACATCTGCAGCGGCGGCAACGCCTGTGCCCACGATCCTTGCACGATCGGCGACGCCCTGCTCGAGAGCTGCAACGCCTGCGTCAAGTCGGTTTGCACGGCCGATCCGTTCTGCTGCAACCAGCAAAATGGCAGCTGGGACAACCTCTGCAAGACGGCTGCTGAGGACACCAACACACACCCTGACTGCGCCAATGCTTGCGGTGGTTGCATACATGACGTCTGCACCACGGGTCCCAAGCTCAAGGCAGATTGCTCACCTTGCGCGACTGAGATCTGCAAGGGCGACTCGTTCTGCTGCGATACCGAGTGGGACAAGCTCTGCGTCGACGCCGCCAAAGCAAACGCAACTGAGTGCGCAAGCTGCACCTGAGCAGCTAGCTAATGTCTGGCCCAAAGGGGCGCTGCGGACTCGCGCGCCCCTACCATCGCCTGCGGCGATAGGGCCACCCAAAACGGCTTCGCGGAAGAAGGGGTTTTGGGCGGGCACGAGCTTGAGCTGATCAACTAGCTACATCTGAGCAATAGGCCGAATCTCGCGCTATGATGGTGAAGTGATGACGCCGCCGATTCGACACATCTGGCTGATCATGATCGCCAGCTTGAGTGTCGCGGCGGCGTCACCCTCGCCCGCCCACGCCTACTGTCGGTCCACCACCTGTACAGGCAGCTGTGAGCGTGATTTGGACAACTGCAAGGTCACTGGGGCGCCCCTGTATTGGCCCGGCATGTGCGTCGGTTTCAGCCTCAACAAGGCTGGCAGTGAGCACATCGAATTCGCCACGTTTCGCGATGTGGTGCACAAGAGCTTCGTGGCCTGGAGCGACATCGACTGCGGTGATGGCGCTGCCACTTTGGCCTTCACCGAGGTGGGCACTGCGGCTTGCCACCGCGCCGAGTACAACCCCGATCTCGGTAATGCCAACATCATCCTCTTTCAGGATCACAAGTGGGGCTACACGGGGCCCGACAACACCTTGGCCAAGACCACGGTGACCTACGACGTCGACAGCGGCGAGATCTTCGACGCCGACATCGAGCTCAACCACGCCTACAACGAGTTCACCGTCGTCGACCAAGACGTGGTCTACGATCTGCAATCCATCCTGACCCATGAGATAGGCCATTTCATCGGTCTCGATCACACGCCCGACTACACCGCGACGATGAACGCGGCCTACGAGAAGGGCACCATCTCACTACGCACCCTCGAGATCGACGACGAAGAAGCACTCTGTGCCGCCTACCCCGCGAGCCGCCAAGTCGCTTGTGATCCCGACCCGCGTGGACAATTTGCCAGCAAATGCGGGCACGAGCAGGTCGAGCCGGTGGGTTGCTCGACGTGCAGCACCAAACCGCAGCCTCAGCACAACCGGCCTTGGGTCTTGCTGCTGGGCGCTCTGTCGACGATCCTGTGGCTGAGACGGCGGTCCATCCGCCCAACGAGCCCAGCCTCACTTGCCAACAGGCCGAGGAGCCCTGGAGACATGAGACCATGAGGACCTTCACTCACTTGCTTTTTCTTTTTGTCGGACTCGTAATCTGGGTCGGTTTCAGCGCTTGCACCGGCGATGAAGTCGACGACGGGCCCAAATGCTTGCCTGGCTCGGAGATCTTCTGCCGCTGCCCCGGCGGCGACGCGGGCACCAAGATGTGCCTCGAATCCGGCAACGGGTTTGGCGAATGTCGTCTGGGGGTCAGCACGCCCTGCGATGACCGTCCAGGCGAAACCACCAGTAGCGGCTCGACCAACACCAACAACACCAGCACCAGCTCCAGCAGCAGCAGCGGCACCGGCGGCAACGGCCAAGGTGGCGCTGGTGGCGGGCCCAATCCCAACGGTGCCGAGCTGTTCGAGCCCTGCATCGAGGGCAGCGACTGCAAGAGCGGCATCTGCCCCATGGGTTTCTGTACGAAAGTCTGCGATGCCGTCGCCGATTGTGCGTTCAACATCGCCGAATGCATCAACTTCAACGACAACACTTGGTGCTTGCCCGTCTGCGGCGGCCAGGTCGACTGCGACAAGTATGGGCAACCGTCCGAGTGTGGTTTTGCTCAAGCAATCGACGACTGGCCGGTGACCGCATGCGCAGATTGGAAGACTGAGCTGCAACACCCACCCGATGGCAGCGCGTGCAAAGACCACACCGACTGCAACCTCGGCCATGCCGGCGTTGAGAAAGTCTGCGGCAAGTACACTGATGTTTGCATCACCGGCTGCTACTCGGACAACGACTGCACACCCAAGAAATGTAGCTCATCCAGTGGCTTGGGCACTTGCTACTGAGCAGACCGGTTTCTTGCTAACGGCGCGCCGCGCCGCGGCACTGAATTAGGACAATGAAATCTAATCGTCTTTATTTCCTGGCCGCTGTCGCTTGTCTGACCTTGACCTTCGGCGCCTGTGGCAACGACGTCCAGACTGATCCTGTGACGAGCGCTCAAGGCGGCAGCAGCTCGTCGCAGGGCGGCGGCAGCTCGAGCAGCAACAGCACGAGCTGCGCCACATCCTCGAGCTCGGGACAGGGCGGCGGTCCGATGGGCGGCGGCTGCTCGCCAAAGCCGATGGATTCCCCCTGCGCAACGTGCATAAAAGCCAGCTGCTGCAAAGAGATCATGGCCTGCCAGGCCGATACCCAATGCTCCTGCTTCCGGCAATGCGCCAAGATGAGCATGGGCAATCCTGGACCTTGCTTCGACAAATGTGGCCCCCCGGGCCCCGCGCTGCAGGCGTTGGACAGCTGTCGCTCGACCCATTGCGCGGACCCGTGCCCCATGGGGCCAGCAGAGGGTGGCGCTCCCCCAGGGCCCGGCGGCGGCGCTCCTGGCGGTGGCGGTCAATGATCTGCTGGCCGTCAAATCACGCGACAGCGAGGTCGCGCTTCGCCCCGAATTGAAACGCTTGGTCCGTTCGGCTATGGCTTGACCCGCCTTGGGGATCCTCCACGCGATTTTGCTCGGTATCCTCGAGGGGCTCACCGAGCTGTTGCCGGTCTCATCGACCGGCCACCTCATCTTGCTCAGTGAGCTGCTCGCGCACCAAGGAGAGGCGTCGAAAGCGTTCGACATCGTCATCCAACTCGGCGCTGTCGTGGCGGTAGGCGTCTATTTCCGCAGCGAAATCGTCAAGCACTGCAAAGGGGCACTGGCCCGAGAGCGCGTCAGCTTGCGCTTGTTCGGTGCGCTGGCTGCGGCGTTCATCCCCACAGCCATCGTTGGGCTCCTGTTGCACAAATGGGTCAAAGCCAAGCTGTTCGGGCCAGTCCCGGTGGCGACAGCACTGATCGTTGGTGGAATCCTGATGGTGGCCGTGGAGCGCTGGCACCTCAAACGCGACCAGGCTGACGAGGGCCTCGAGCACGTAACGGTCCTGAAAGGCTTGCTCATCGGGCTGTGTCAATGCGTATCGCTGTGGCCCGGCTCGTCGCGGTCGATGACGACCATCGTCGGCGGGCAGCTATGCGGTCTGAGCACCAAGACGGCCGCCGAGTTTTCATTCCTGCTCGCGCTTCCCACCTTGGGCGCAGCTACGGTTTACGATTTCTACAAGAACGGGCACCTCATCTTGGCGCAAGAACGAGGCGCCGCTGCGCTAGCCGTCGGTCTGGTCGTCTCATTCGTCGTAGCGTGGCTGGTCGTTGCCCTGTTCCTTCGCTACGTGAGTCGCGTAGGCATGACTCCGTTCGGCATCTACCGCATCGCTTTGGGCGCGGTGGTCCTAGCCTTGGTGTAGGGTTCTTTCTGTTAGCGCTTCGCGGAGGCCGTCTCGGGTGCGGCGGTGAAGCGAAAATCGCAACACTGGCCTCCCGAGGCCAAGGTCTGGCTGCGATGCAGAACGACTGGACGGCGCACCCCGTCGAAGAACACGTCATCGGCTTGACAAAACAGCGGCGCCAAATGGGCCGCATCGACGGCGCCGAGAAGCTCGACGAAGCGACATCGTTCGACTTCGAAGACGAACGCTCCTTGGTCGGTCAAACGCCCCTGCCCTTCGGCGTTGAACATGCTTTGCGCGAGCTTCGGTGCTTGCTCGGCCAATGCATCCGGCGACAAGGCGGGCAACATCGCATCCATGAACGGAACAGCGCCCGAAAGCACAGCCTCGCGCACGATCGCCAGCGCGGTGTCCTCGTCTGCGACGGCGCGAATAGCACGATCGAGCAGCACGACGTCAGCGCACTGCCGCCGCGACAAACGGTCACGCCAATCCCGCGGCGGTCCCAAGACGCCGAAGGGTGCGCCACGCAACTTTGCCGCAACGAGCCTCGTCAGAACCCGGCCCGCACCAAGCCAACCGAGCGTTCCACGCAGCTGCTGCAACACGGTCTTGGCAGCGCGACGCTCACCCAGCCGGATGGCGCACATCGTCCTTCCTCGTGCCTCGTCCTCACTCACCTTCGGACTCCTTGGCCTCACGCCAGTAGGCCTCGAGCTCGTCGAGCGGAAGCTTGCCCTCGGCGAAACCACCATGCTCGTCGTTGGCACGCCGCTCCACGTGCTCGAAACGACGCACGAACTTCACAATGGTCCCGCGCAACGCGGCCTCCGCGTCGATCTCTAGGTGACGGGCCAAGTTGACCAGCGCGAACAGCGCGTCGCCAAGCTCGGCGCTGACCTGATCCTCGTCACCCGTTGCCAACGCTTGGTCCAGCTCTGCGAGCTCCTCGTCCAGTTTCTTTCGCGGCCCGTCCACTCCCGCCCAGTCGAAACCAACACGGCGTGCCTTGTCGCCGACCCGCTGAGCTCGAACCAGAGCTGGCAAGCTCTTGGGTACACCGCCCAGCACACCCTTGTCATTTCCCTGATCTTTGCGCTCGACAGCTTTGAGCCGTTCCCAGTTGTCGAGCACTTGATCGGAGTCGTGGAGGCGGAGCTCACCAAACACGTGAGGGTGGCGCCTGACGAGCTTGTCGACGATGGCAGCTACGATGTCGTCCGGACCAAAGCTTCCCTCTCGCCGCGCCAACTCGCCCATGAAGACCACCTGAAGTAGCAAATCGCCCAGCTCTTCACGCAGCTCATGGCGATCGTTGGCATCGACAGCGTCGATGACCTCACAAGCCTCCTCCAGAACGTAGCGCCGCAACGAGCCAAAGTCCTGTTCTCGATCCCAAGGACAGCCATCGGGCGCCAACAAGCGCTGCATGACCTCGACCAGGCGAGGAAAGCTCTCGCCACGTTGCTCGGGCAGAGGCGCAGGACAGACCGGGGAAAACGAACGCGTCACAGGGCTTCTTATCACCACCGGTGGAGGCGACGCCATCGAATCCCCCTCTGGGTCGGCCGATGCACAGACCAGCAAGCGGCAAGGCAGAACTTGCGACGAGAAGACAACAGTCGTAGCCGGTAGCATGGCTGAGGCAGAGCCAGCAGGCCCCCGAATCGAGCTACGTAAGGTCACCAAGCGTTTCGGCTCGCTGGTTGCCGTGCGCGAGCTCGACCTCGACCTCGAGCCCGGTGCGGTGCACGCCATCATCGGCGAGAACGGCGCGGGCAAGTCTACGGTGCTCAAGATGATGGCCGGACACTTGCCCGTCTCGCAGGGAACGATCCGCCTCGATGAAGCCGCACTCGAACCGGCCACCGCACAGCGCGCCATCGACCATGGGGTGGGCATCGTGCACCAGCATTTCATGTAGATAGAGCCGTTTACCGCCCTATAAA
>CAZRGL010000146.1:0-20155 GCA_964599485.1 uncultured Polyangiaceae bacterium | reverse complement strand
CGAGTGGTGCGCGCCAACCATTTCCGGGCAAACGCAGGTTTACCGACCAGTCGGCAGTCGCGTGCAAATGCTCGCTCGCCAGCGGGTTGTCGAAGGTGAACGATTCGCCCTCGACGCAGCCGTGATCGGTCCACGGCTCGCTGTCTTGTCGGTTGCGGCAGTCGCGCTGATAAACGCGCTCGGGATCGACGCCGTTGTGCATGGCGATGTAGATGGGCAAAGCAGCCGCAAAAGCGAAGCCGTAATAGAAAGGCCCTTCGCTGACTCCGCCGTCGCTCTGGATGTACTTGCCATCCGGTCCCATCAAATAGTCCAGCTCGCTGATGGCCCAGTTGGCCCATGTGTCGGCCTCGGCGTGCTCTGGGAAAGTGAGCGCGACCATGCCAATGGCTGCTGCCGTGCGTATGGGGTGGTTGTTCTGACTCACGCCCAAGACCAGCTGCCGGGTGATGGGGTTGTTGAGGTAGCGGTCGAAGAACAAGCCGGTGACCGTAGTGACGCGCCGGGCTGCTTCGTCGGCGTCCGCTTGTGACAGCCAGGGCGTGGCGCGCAACAGATCCCAAGCGTAGCAATAGGGCATCAGCACATGGGGCATGCGAATGTTCACGTCCCAGGTGGTGTTGTGATCGAAGTTGGTGGGCATCTTGAGCAGCAGATCGCGGGCTTTTGCGGCGGCTTGCTGGTCGTTGTGTAGCCAAGCGATCAATGCATTGGCTTGGGCGGTCTCGCTATTGTGGCCGATGGTGCTGTGATCCCAGCCCTCGGGGTTGGGCTCTTTGTAGTCGCGCGCGGCGCGCTGCTCGATGACGGCCCAGATGTCGGCATAGGGCTGGCGCTCGAGCCGCTCGAGCAAGCTGTCCTTCATGTCGGCGGTAACCAGAAAACGCGGCCTCGGGCCGTCGTCCCCAGTCGGCTCCTCGGCGGTATCGCCCCAGCCGATCAAAGCGCCGCAGAGCAAGATGGTGGCTAGCAGGCCGATGCGACGCGAGATTCTCATGATTGGCTCCCGGCAGCGGTCGTCAACGATATCTTTCGAACAAGGCGGTCTGTCGATTGCGTAACGAGACGCGTTGGCCGCGGATCAGCATGTGCTCCACCTTGGTCGACAGCTCGAAGGGATCGGCCGACCAGACCACTAGGTTGGCCAAACGCCCAACTTGCGGCGCGCCGTAGTCAGCCATGTCGAAGAGGCGCGCCGGCACTTCGGTGATGGCCTCGAGCGCGGCGGCTGGAGCGAGCCCTGCCCGCACAGCGTTGCCGGCGACCTGACGCAGCTTGCGGGCGTTGTGGCTGTCGCCAGTCGATAGCGCCACGGTGCAACCTGCTGCTTTGAGCAAGGCTGCATTGTCCTCACGTGCGCCTAGGGCGGCGAACGTGCGCGGCCCGTGGTCGAGCGGGTAGACGATCACTCCGATCTTGGCGCTGGCGATCTGCTTGGCGACCTTCCATGCCTCGGCGGCCGAAGCGAGCACCATCCGCAGTTTCTGAACAGCAGCAAAGCTCAATACGCCCAGAATGTCGCTGGCGCGGTCGACGTGGAAAACCACCGGTAGCTTGCCGTCGATTGCCCGCACCACGACCTCGAGATCCAGCCGGCTGGTGGCCAATCGCCGCATTTGGCGGCGGTCGAAAGACCGCTTGTTGGCTTTGTAGGCGCGGGCGTCGTCGAGCAACTGCCGCAAGTGCAACATGGCTGTGCCGCGGCTGGCGTTGAAGCGTCCGAGCGAGGCGTCGTCGATGCGCACGTGCAGTGCGAGGCTGCGTTTCGCCAGGGCGCTAGCGGGAGCTGTGCCGGCCAGGTCGGCCCAGGCGCTTTGACCCATGACGAGGCCGCCGGTTGGTGTGACGCCCACCGAGCTGAGCCCTTCGCTGCGGGCGATGGCAACCAACGAGGAAGCAGGGTTGTAGCCGTCCGCTGCCAGAAAAGCGGCGCGAATCGGTGAGCTGCGCTTCAGCTCATCGTCACGGGTGCTCGACTCCAGCGACACTTCGGTCACGCCGATCCTCGTGAGCAGATCGACCAGTCCTGCGGTGACGATTTTGCCACGCGCGCTGATGACGTCCGCACCTTTGGCCGCGGCGCGATCGGTGCCAATCGAGGCGATTTTGCCGTCGGCTACACGCACTACGCTGTTCTTGATCAGCTTGCCGCCAGGTCCGTGTAGGTCGCCGCCGACCAAGGCGATGGGTTTTGCACTGGTCGCGGAGCTCTGGGCATGACCCAGCTCTGGAAATGCGGTGGACGCCACGGCCAGCGCGCTCAGCTGCAAGAGCTGCCGTCGTGATGGGCTCATGGTTGCGCCTCGAAATCGCTCCAAGGTTTGGTCTTTTTGCCCATCCGGAAGCGCTCGATGCCGTTGATGTAGACCCGCTCAGGTCGGGCGTAGACGCTGAATGGATTGCGATCCCAAACGACCACGTCGGCGTCCTTGCCGGTCTCGAGGCTGCCGATCCACCGATCTACCCCGAGCGCCCAAGCTGGATTGAGCGTCACCCACTTGATGGCTTCGGCTTCGGTGATGCGAAGACCAGAATGACGACCCGACCACATTCCCTTGGCGGCCTCTTGGTTGAGTCGTCTGATCCCCTCTGGGGAGTCGGAATGCACGATGGCCAGTCCGCCTGCCGACGAGACCAAGGCCAGGTTTTGGGGGATGCCGTCGTAGGCTTCCATCTTGAAGCCCCACCAATCCGCCCAGGTCGACACACCGATGCGGCGCTTGGCCAAGGTAGCGCGGATCTTGTAGGCCTCGAGCGCGTGGTGAAAAGAGCGGATCGAGAAGCCCATCTCGTCGGCTAGGGCGATGATGCTCGCCATGTCGTCGGCACGGTAGCAGTGCACGTGCACCAGAATGTGACCCTCGATGGCTGCGGCGAGCGTTTCGGTGCTCAGGGAGCGTGCTGGCGGCAAGCTAGCTGTGCTGGGCTCGAGGCGGCTGAGCGGCGTGGTGGCCCAGGCGCGAGCCCACTCGCGACATGTGCCCGGCGCGTAGCCACCCCGATCGCAGGCCTGGCGTTTTCGTTCTCGGTCGGCGCGCTGTTCGGCTCGCTCTCGTCTGCGGCGGGCGTCGCTCTTGCGGCGCTTGACCTCATCCTCGCGCCATTTGTCCCATTCGTCGATGAGACGGCGGGCTTCGAGGAAGGCGGCGCGCTGCAAGGCGAGGTTGCCCATGCGGCTCATGGGTTTGGTCTTGCGCTGGCCGTAGATGCGCTTTGGGTTTTCGCCGCACGCCATCTTCAAGCCGTCGGGCGCGCCAACGAAGCGCATCTGGCGGGCGGTGGTGGCGTCGGTGAGCTTCAGCGTCACGCCGCGTCCCCCGACCAAGTTGCCCGAGCCGGGAAGCACTTGCGCAGTCGTCGTGCCGCCAGCAACAGCCCGCTCGATGCTTGGATCTTGGGGCCAGAATGCGTCGACCGCGCGCACATCGGCCGTCACGGGCATAGTCATCTCGTTGCCGTCAGCGTGCGCTTTGGCAGCCGGGGCAGGGTAGACGCCCATGTGCGAATGGGTGTCTACCAAGCCAGGGGTAATGGTCTTGCCACTCGCATCGATGACTACGGCACCCTCGGGAGCGTCGCCCGGTCCTGCGCCGACAGAAGCAATTCGCCCGTCCTTCAGCAAGAGGTGTCCGTTGCGGATCTCGCCACCATCACCAAGGAGCAAGCGTGCGCCGCGTAGCAGGATGGTCGGCGCTGCGGTATTGAGTGGTCGCTGGGTTTTGCGGGGATCCGCCCGTCGCCATGGCGCATCAGGCAGGGTGGAGTAATTGCTCGATGCGCTAGCAACCGCCGGTGCTGCCGGCGCCTCGGTGGCTGCTGCTACGCAACCCGGACCGCTCGCTAGCGCGCTGAGGATGGCCCACAAGCCAAGGGCCGAAGCTGCGGGCAGACGTTTCACAGGTCGAGCCGGTTTCACAGGACAAGGAGCCGCGCGCGGCCGATCAATCGTCGTTTCGTTGCCAGTCGAAGGGGTAGTCGGCCCAGTCGTGGTTGGCCTTGCACTCGAGCTTGTCGACGACGTCTTTGCCTTCGTCGATGACCTTGCACTCCATGATGAAGTCGGCGCCATCGCAAGGGCCGCTGACGCAGTCGAGCTTGATGTCGAATTCCTCGACCTCGTCTTCCCAAATCAAATCGAACTTGAACTTGTCCCACTGATTCAAGTCATTCTTGGGGGTGGCATAGATGAGGGCTTCGCCGATGAAGTCGCTCTCGATGTTCATCTTGTTGCGCTTGCCGTTGCTCAGCTTGTTGTCGCTCTCCCAGAAGCCGACAATCGGCGGATCGCAAGCGCTACAGAAAAGGGCCAGAAAAACCAGCGTCGATCCAAAGAGAAGCGAAGCGCGCATCGTGGTTACATTTTGAGCGGCAGGTTGGCGAAACGCCAGGTCCATTTTGAGTAGCGGCGGCCTATTGCAAGGTCTCAAACTCGAAGAAACCGTAGGTCTCGAAAGGGCTGCCAGCCTTGCAATCCAAGTCGGCGTAGTCTGGGTAGAACTTACAATCCATGGCGAAATCGAGCTTCATGCCATCGATGCAACCGTCCTTGCAGCTCAGATCGAGCTCGTAGGCGTCGTTGGCGTTGAGCTGCCAGTCTCCCACGTAGCGAAGCTTGCTGAGCTCAGCACCCACGCTGAGACGGGCGTACATCTTCAGCTCGGCTTGACCGCTTGGATCGATCCACAGGGAATTGCGCTTGCCATTGGTCAACGGTTCGCGCGACTGCCAGCCACCTTCGGCCGACGAGCAGGCGCCGAGCAGTAAAGCTAGTGACGCAACAACAAGAAAGGGCTTGCCGGAAAACATTCTCACCTCCGAGTGGGAGCTGGAGTCGTCATGGGGCGCCGTAGGGCGCGCGGGATGAGGGCCCTATTAGCTAAAATAGCCCCGATTTGCAAGCACTTCCGGCTTGCAGCAGCTGCAGGTCAGAGCTTGGAAAGCTCGTGGCTTGCTGCTTGGCGCAGGGCCGAAACGTGCGGGAGCTGGGGGAACTTCTTCGCGTGGCGCACGACTCTCAGGAAGCTCGCCTTCGCCTCGAGCCGCTTGTTGCTGTTGAGCTGGACGACACCCAGCGCATAGGCGGCGCTGCCCCAGGCGGGGTTGTTCGGCGCAGGGTACTTGAGCACCTCTTGGTAGAAATTGCCGGCCACAGGCCATTTGGATGGGTCGCTGCGGGCCTCATCGAGGAACAGCTCGCCAAAGGCAAAGTAGGTGAGCGGCACGAAGCTGGACTTTTTCCAGTTCTGCACGAGCTCGAGGAACGTGTGGCGCGCCTTGCTCAGATCTCCATGTAGCTCGTATTCATAGCCCAGGTAATACAGCACCCGATCGATACAGCCGCGTTTCCCCGCTGGGTTTCTCGGGGCTTGGCACCACTTCGGGTATTGCGCTGTGAGCTTCTTGTAGAACTTGATCGCATTGTCGCGGAATGACTTGGCGCGGCGCAGGTCCGCCTTTTTGCCAAACGCGACGGCCGCTTCTGCGTAGCCCTCGGCGAGGCGGAGGATCAAACGCGGTCGGTCCTTGTCCTTCTTTGGTGTTGCTTGGAACAGCCGGCCGATGTTGCTCAGCTCGACGAGCAGCAACCTGGTGGACTTCGGCTTGATGCGCAGACGACGCTGGTCGCGCACCTTCGCCACCCAGGGACCGCTGCCAACTGTCACTTGGGCCACCTGGGCGCAGACTGTGCTGCTGAGGAATGCAACAGCGAGTAGCGTGGCGAGCGCTCCTGCGATTTGTAGCGGCTTCGAGTGACGCAACCTGACAGTGGGCACCATACAAGAGAGACTAACGTCCGCTTGCGGGCCGAGACACCTGCAGAGCACTTCCCTGACGCTACCGCCTCGGCTGACTGCTCCGGTTGACTTTCATCCGGCGGTGCGTATACTTCGCCGCCTCGTAACTCTGGCCTGCCGAGGGGCGTGAAATGTCAGGATGGTCCTGCATGAGCTCCTGGCCAGGCGTCGTTACAAGGAGCAGACATGCTTCACCCGATCAAAAAAGCCGAAATCGTCAAGAAGTACCAGACCCACGAGACGGACACTGGTTCGCCGGAGGTGCAGATCGCTCTGCTCACCCGACGTATCGTCGAGCTGACCGAGCATTTCCAGACGCACGCGAAGGATCATCATTCCCGCCGCGGGCTGCTCAAGCTCGTTAGCCAGCGTCGACGACAGTTGAACTATCTCAAGGGGATAGACATCGGGCGCTACAAGAGCTTGATCGGACGGCTCGGACTGCGTAAGTAGTACCGAGCAAACAACAAAACAGAATTTTTCAACTTGCCGGCGGCTAGCGCCGGCGCGGTTGGGCCGGCGCAGTCCTTCGTCTTCGATTCGTGTGCATGAGCCTCGAGAGGTTCGTGCGTAGGAACCGAGGAAGAAGATCCCAGCCCCGCGCCTCTACCGTTAATCGCGCCCTCGGGACACGAGCTGTCTTGGGCGTGAGGAGAGCACATGATTGTACGTGAATCCGTGATGTTGGGCGGGCGACCGCTCACCATCGAGACGGGCCGCCTTGCCAAACAAGCCGAAGCCTCGGTTTTGATGAGCTACGGCGAGACCCAGGTTCTGGTGACCCTTTGCTATGGATCGCCCAGGCCGGGGACCAACTTCTTTCCGCTGACCTGCGACTATGTCGAGAAGACGTATGCGGCCGGCAAAATCCCTGGTGGCTTCTTCAAGCGCGAAGCGCGTTTGCGCGACAGCGAGATATTGACCTGTCGCATCATGGATCGACCAATCCGCCCGCTATTTCCAGCCGGCTTCAGGATGGATACGCAGATCATGGCGACGGTGATGAGCGCCGATCCGGAGCTAGCCGCCGACATGCTGGCGCTGACCGGTGCGAGCATCTGCTGTCACATCTCGGAGATGCCCTGGGACGGCCCGATTGTGGGCGTGCGGGTGGGCCGCGTCGACGGCGAGTTGGTGGTCAACCCAACTACCACTCAGCTGACCGAGAGCGACATGAACATCGTTGTCGCTTGCAAGCGGGAAGCCATCGTCATGGTCGAAGGTGGCGGCAACGAGATCAGTGAGCAGGAGCTCGTCGCTGCGCTCGACTTCGCGCGAGAGTCGGCCGGGCCGGTGATCGATCTGATCGAAGAGCTACGTGCTGTCGTCGGCAAGCCCAAGATTGACTTTGTGGCGCCGTCGCTGCCCGAGGAGCTCAAGACTCGGGTCAGCGAGCTGGTCGACGCTGACCTCGACAAGGCAGCACGTGTCAAGGAGAAGCACGAGCGCTACGCCGGTTATGACGCGCTCAAGACCAAGATGCTCGAGACGCTGGCTGAAGAGCTCGACGAGGCCACCTACAAAGAGCACGAAGGCCTGCTCAAAGAGGAATTCGGCGACCGCAAATACCACGTCGTTCGGAGCTTCATGCTCAACGAGAGCACCCGCATCGACGGGCGCAATTTCTCGGACATTCGCGCCATCGCCACCGAGCCGGGCTTGCTGGCCCGCGCCCACGGTAGCGCCCTGTTCCAGCGCGGCGAAACCCAAGCCATCACCACGACTACGCTCGGTACCAGCAGCGACGAGCAGAAGATCGACGGGCTTCTTGGGCAGAGCTGGAAGCGCTTCTACCTGCACTACAACTTCCCCCCATTCTGTGTGGGCGAGTCGAAGTTCTTGCGCGGTCCCACCCGTCGCGAGATCGGTCACGGTGCTTTGGCCGAGCGCGCCATCACCCAGATCATTCCCGAAAAAGAGGAGTTCCCCTACACGATCCGCATCGTCAGCGAGACCTTGGAGAGCAACGGCTCCTCGTCGATGGCAGCGGTGTGCGGCGGGACCATGTCGCTGATGGACGCCGGCGTGCCGATCAAGATGCCGGTGGCCGGGATTGCCATGGGTTTGATCAGCGATGGCAAGCGCCACGCAGTGCTCAGCGACATCCTCGGCGACGAGGACCACCTGGGCGACATGGACTTCAAGGTGTGCGGTAGCAAGAAGGGCATCACCGCCATCCAGATGGACATCAAGATCAAGGGCCTGTCGCGCGAGCTCATGCTCGAGGCGCTCGAGCAAGCACGAGAAGGCCGGATACACATCCTCGGCAAGATGCTCGACACCCTGCCGGCGCCGCGCCCAGAGCTGAGCAAGTACGCTCCGCGCATCGTCACCGTCAAGGTCAAGCCAGAGCAGATCCGCATCATCATTGGCCCCGGCGGCAAGACCATCAAGGGCATCGTCGATCAAACCGGCGTCACCATCGACGTCGAGGACGACGGGACCGTCAACGTGGCATCGGCCGATGGCGAGAGCCTTCGCCGTGCGCTCGACATCATCGAAGGACTCACCGCTGAGCCAGAGGTTGGCAAGATCTACGACGGTGTAGTTCGGCGAATCGCCGATTTCGGGGCCTTCGTGGAGATTCTTCCCAACTGGGACGGCCTCGTACACATCTCCGAGCTGGCTCACTTCCGCACGGCCCGGGTGGAGGATGTCTGCAAGGAAGGCGATCCGCTGCGCGTCAAGGTGCTCAACGTGGACAACGACGGCAAAGTTCGCCTCAGCCACAAGGAGACCCTGCCGCCGCCCACCGAGGAAGAGCTGGCAGCCGCCCGTGCTCGTGGCGACTCGCGTGACTCACGTGACTCACGTGACCGCGGCGGCCGAGACCGTGGCCGTGGTGATCGTGGCGGCCGAGACCGTGGCCGTGGTGATCGTGGCGGCTCACGCGACCGTGGTGGTCGCGGCCGTGGCGACTCACGCGATCGTGGCGACTCACGCGACCGTGGCGATCGTGGCGACTCACGCGACCGCGGCGATCGTGGCGACACACGCGACCGCGGCGATCGTGGCGACTCACGCGACCGTGGCGACTCACGCGACCGCGACCGCGGTGGCGCTGCTCCGGCCGCGAGCAGTGACTCTGCTCCGGCTCCCGCTGCTGACAATGGTAGCTCCAGCGACTCCGACACTCCGCCGCGCCGCACGAGGCGCCGTGGGCGCTCTACCGGCAGCAGCGTGGCGGGCGGCGAGGACCAGGAGCGCGGCTCGGCTGATCGGGACGACCGCGACGGCGGGGACGACCAACCCCGCAGGCGCCGCTAGCAGCCACCGGTGAATCAGCCGGCGCTATGAGTACGCAGGGCAGACCCAATACGGCAGCTGGCGCGCAACGCGCCGTCGAGCTGTTGCAGGAGTTTTCTGTCCCGCTTCTCGCTGGTGTGCTGATGAGCCTGGTGTGGGCCAATACGGATCCACACGGTTACGAGGTGGCGCTGCATCATCCTTGGATCGCAGCGCTGCCTTCGCTGAACCTGCACTTTTTCGCAAACGAGCTGTTGATGGTGTTCTTCTTTGGCGTAGCGGCCAAAGAGATCACCGAGGCTTGCCTGCCGGGGGGCGCGCTCAACCCGCCGCGCAAGGCGATCAATCCGCTGGCGGGCACCGTTGGCGGAATCGTCGGGCCGGTTGGGGTCTATTTTGCGATGGTCTGGCTGCTCGACGCGCCGGCCATCAGCGGCGGTTGGGGCGTGCCGACCGCTACCGATATTGCCCTGGCTTGGCTGGTGGCGCGGCTGGCCTTCGGCGCACGTCATCCCGCGGTGAGCTACCTTCTGCTCCTGGCTGTGGCAGATGACGCGGCCGGATTGGCCATCATCGCGGTCTTCTATCCTGACCCGAACAACCCTGTTGCACCGATGTGGTTGGCCTTGGTCGCCGCGGCCATGATCGTCGCCTATCTGCTCAAGCGGCGCAACGTACAGAGCTTCTGGCCTTATGTGCTGATCGCCGGCTCGATGAGCTGGTTTGGCTTGCACGAGGCTCACTTGCACCCGGCGCTCGCGCTGGTGCCCGTGGTGCCCTTCATGCCCAATCGCGGGGCCGATGTAGGGCTCTACGCCGAAGGGGCGGATAGCGAGATCTATACCGATACGCTCAATCGCTTCGAGCACTTCTTCAAGAAGCCAGTCGACTTTGGACTGTTTGCGTTTGGGCTAGCAAATGCTGGTGTCGGCTTTGGCAAGATGGGGCCAGCCACCTGGGCGGTCCTCGCCGCGCTGCTCATCGGAAAAACCCTTGGTGTGACGTTTTTTGCGGCTGTGGCAGTCAAGCTCGGATTCGACCTGCCTAAGGGTATGGATGGCAAGAGCTTGCTGCTCGCCGGGCTCACCGCTGGGCTGGGGTTGACCGTTGCATTGTTCGTTGCGGGGGTCGCTTTTACCGATCCCGGCTTGCAAGCTGCGGCCAAGATGGGCGCACTACTTTCGTCACTTGCTGCACCATTGGTGTTGGTTGCAGGTAAAGTACTGGGTGTGAAGCGCCAGAACACCAATGAGGTCGAGGGAGAAAAGCAGTGAGCGCTGCAGACGGACCCGGCGCTGAGGGCGGGCATCCGCCAGCTTGGAAGGCGACCCGGTTTGCCAAGGAAGGGTTGGACTTTTCCACCCTATTTGCGGCCAAGTTCCTAAAGGACGAGATCAACGGTCACAAGCCGCTGATGCGCGATCCGCCCGCCGTCAGCACCGGCGGCGGCAAGCAGGCCGTGCAGCACATCGTGCTCAATCCCAAGGTCGAGGGCGATGCGGTCATCACGATCGGACACGCGAACGTCGTGACCAAGACCGCCCGTCTGCGTACCTACGACTGCCTCGAGCAGATGCACGCACTGCGTTTCCGCGGCAGGCCGTTCATCATCGCACAGGCGCGATATCAGGAGTTTTTCGACAAGTTGATCACGTTCTTGCGCAAGCAAGGCATGCAGGTCGACGTCGAGACCCGTCCTCCGAGCGATGACGCTGTCGCGCTCAGCCGTCGTGCTCCAGTGGGCCGACCGTCCTCGTCGAGCAAGCTCGGCTGGGTGCTGCTCGGCTTGCTGATCATCGTCTTGGTCTTGCTAGCTGTGTTTCGTCGCCAGCTGAATTTACCTTTCTAGGCCGGGCCAACGTGCTATCCAGCGGCGTGGACCACCCTCGCGCGGATAAACCCGATCACGCCCTGGAGAAACTCGAACGGCTGCGCGTGCGGCTGCGCGAGCTCGGCTCGGTGTTGGTTTGTTTCTCGGGCGGAATCGACAGCGCTTTCGTGCTGGCAGTAGCGCACGAGGTGCTCGGCGAGCGTGCAGTGGGCATGACCGCTGTCTCTCCGAGCTTGTCTGCCATGGAAAAGGTCGATGCAGAGACCATCGCCACGGCGATCGGCGCTGCCCACCACTTCGTCGATTCGTTCGAGATTGACGACACTCAGTACAGCAAGAACGATAAAGACCGTTGTTTTCACTGCAAAACCGAGCTGTATCGAGTGGCAGAGGCCAAGCGACAGCAGTGGGGCCTGGCGGTCATCCTCAACGGCGCAAACGTCGACGATCTGGGGGATTATCGGCCCGGCTTGGAGGCGGCGAAGTGTGCGGGCGTGCACAGTGTTTTGGTGGAGATTGGCTTCGACAAGGAAGATGTACGCGCCGCTGCCCAGCACATCGGCCTGAAGATCTGGGACAAGCCAGCTTCGGCTTGCTTGGCCAGCCGTATTCCGTACGGAACCCAGGTGACGGCGGAGCGATTGAGCCAAATCGATCACCTCGAAGCGGTGTTGCGTGGTGAGCTCGGCTTCTCCCAAGTACGGGTGCGCTACCACGGCGCGGTGGCCCGCATCGAGGTTGACCGCAGCGAGTTGCAGCGGGCCGCTGAGCCCTCAGTCAGCGAGCGCATCGTGACCGCTGGACGAGCGCAAGGTTTCCAATACGTCACGCTCGATCTGTCCGGCTATCGTACCGGAAGCCACAACGAAGTCCTCGCCAGCCGCAAGCTCCCCGTGGTGGGTTAGCCAGGGCGCGAAGCGGACCGTTGCTCCTTCGCCACTGGTTCCGGGGTGGGACGCCGTTCTGACGCCGCATTTTCAATGTGCGGAAGGCACGTCCACCTTTTTGGTACATGTAGGTTCATGTCGTATGGTCCGCGACCATGGACGCTCGATGGATGAAGGAAACACCCACGCAATCACCCATGGACGTAATGGAAGTCATGGCCGACGTGCGCCGCGCACTGCGCCGCGCGGTTTGCCTGCCTTGTGACGTCGTGAGCCATTATTGGGACGAGCCGCTCTCGCACATCGCGACCAATTTGTCGCCCTTCGGTATGTGGATCGATACGTTGTTGCCGCTACATCGCGGAGCGGAGGTCGTGTTGACCTTCCGGCCTCCGCGCATGCGCGACCACGAGCTGACCGTCTTTGCCGAGGTCACTCGAGTGGTCACGGGCCGCCGTCGAGGCGACCGAGGCAGCATCGGGATGGGGCTCGAGTTCCAAGATCTTACCGCGCATGACCAACAGCTGATGCGCAAGTGCTTGCATGGGCTGCCGCCACCGATCAGACGCCGCGCGGCGAATTGATACGCTTCGCCGCAGCTGCATCGCCGGGATTCTAGAACTTGTAGTAGCCCGAGTAGAACCCGAAGATGCTCTTGACGATCATGGCTATGGTGCCGAAAAAAATCAGCATCGTGGCCCCGGCCAAGGCAGCTTTGATGCGACGGCTTCCGCCCTCGCTCAACGAGCCAGCGAGCTTCACCAAGGTGCTGTCGAGGTTGCCGGTGCGCTCGGCATTGGCAACCATGTTGATGAAGCTCTTGTCGAAGTGATTGCTCGTGTCGAGCGCTTCGAACAGAGCGCGCCCGTGGGCCAGCGCCCCGAGGATTGCAGTGCTGCTTTTTTCTAGTCCAGGGTGACCGCAGCTGAGCAGGGCTGAGCCGACTGCCTGTTGAAGCGGCAGTCCGGCGCCAATGTTGTGACCGAGCACCCGCGCGAAGGTTGCGTGCGCCAACATGCGCAAGCCAGCTCCCATGACCGGTATGGAATAGCCCAGTCGCGCCGTGAATGAGCGCACCCGTGATTTCGGATCGATGCGCGGGGCGATCACCAGCAGCGTGATTGCCAAGCCAGCGACTAAGAGCGGCCCCCAAATCGCTTTGCCCAGGTAGTCAGAGAAGCTGCCGTTGACCAGTGTTGGTAGCGGCAGGATGATGAACGCGAACGCTACCAACAAGCTGGGATAGGCGAGACCGAGGACCAACTGCCAGCGCATCTTGCGCCGATGCTCGATGGCCTCGGCGATGAGGCGAAGCGTCGACTCCACCCTGCCGCTGGCTTCTCCGGCGCGCAACAGGCCCAGCTCGGCGCTGGACAGCACCTCGGCTCGCTCGAACGCATCTCCCAAGTTGCGGCCGGCGCTCAGTGATGCGGCGAGGCTCTTGCGCATGTCCTCCGGCATGGTGGTGCGCTCATCGTCGAGGTAGCTCGTGAGGCTGAGGCCCGCGCCGAGGGCGTCGGCGAGAGACTCAAGCGCGACCGCGAGCTGCTTGTCAGTGAGTGCCATCGCTGGCCAATGGTAGGGCAGCTCGGGCCGCGATGGCTTGCCAGAGCGCAACACCGAGGGCGCTTTGTTGGCCTACATGTAGGTTTATGTCATAGGGTGTGCGCAGCTCAACGGAGGAGAACATGCTGGAGTTGCACTACGCTCGTCGCTCGAAACGCCGCGCCGTCGACATCCCTTGTGAGGTCATAACCAACACCTCCGATGAGCCGACGCACCAGCGCATGACCGATATTTCGCCGTTCGGCGCCTGGCTTCGCACCTCTTTTCCCATGCGGGTAGGGGAGCGCGTTGCGGTCAGCTTCAAGCCCCCGCGGTGGCAAGGCACCGAGCTGACGGTTTTCGCCGAGGTGACCCGTTCGGTGGGCGTTCGTGAGCGCGATGGCGTGCGGCGCACGGGCATGGGGATCGAGTTCATCGATCTAGACGCCGATCAGCGACGCCTCATGCAGCGCGGTCTAAAAGGACTGCTGCCGGCAGAGAATCGACGCCAGAAACTGCTGCGCTGGAACGGCAACTTCCAATAGCCCGAAAAAGCAGCAGGCTCGGTAGAAATCAGGCCTCTTTTCTGTTTTTTGGGGCGAGTTAGGGATGACATCGCAGCGCTGATGCGTAATATGCCTGCGACCTTGACTTGTTTCTGGGAGGGAGTGTCATGGAGATGACCGAGTTAGTTCCAGAGTCACGCCGAGCGGCGCGACGAGCCGTCGAGTTGGATTGCGAGCTCATTTGCGATCACTGGGATCACCCCGTGACCGCGATCTGCACCGATCTGTCGCCATACGGCGTTTGGCTCGAGACCACCACGCCCTTGAAGCCCGGCGAACGGGTGGTGATTTCGTTCACGCCCCCGAACCGAAACAAAGAGCTGACCTTGTTTGCTCGCGTGACGCGGATCGAGCGCGACAACGAAGATCTGGAGCAAGACTCGACCGGCGTCGGCCACGAGTTCCAGGGCCTGAGCCTGTGCGAGCAGCACATCCTCTCTGGTGCCCAGCGCGGCCTGCCGCCCCATCTTCCTGGCCACAAGCGCGATAGACGTTCCTGGCACTGAAGCGTAGCCGAGCGCCGCGAAATGCCGTGCTGACAGGCGCTGCGCGAGCAGGGTGCTACAATGCACCTGCTTCGCGATCATTTACAGAACATGCTTAACAACCGAGCGATGCTCTCGCGACTTGGTGCGGCTGCCGCACTGTTGCTGAGCCTAGGCTGCGGCTCCGACGTTCAGTACGTGACTGGCTCTACCAGCACGATCTCTACGAGCCCAACAACGAGCAACCCGAACCCGCCGCCGCCTCCAAGCAGCGGGGCGCAGCCGCCAGGACCACCTTCGGGTGCACCGTCCGGTGGTGGCCCCGGGGTGGTCTTGGCGCTGAACAAGATCTTCCTCGGCGACACCAACTACGACGGTGCGCCATCGCCTAGCGCCTGGAAGCAGTACGGCTACAACATCGACGGGAAGATCTCATCGAAGACGGCCACCGATCTGTGCAAACCTGCCAAGGGCGCGGCGCCGAGCGCGATCTACCCGGATGGCAACGGCGGAATCGACAACGCCCACGGTAAACTGTTGTTGCCGATCATCATGGGGCTCGCGCAAGACGCCACCGCACAGATCAATGAGAACATCGCCAATGGCAACGGTACTTTTCTGCTTCGTGTCGACGGCCTCGGCGGCGGTCCGAGCGCGGTCGATCTGAGTGCGCGCTGGTATGCATCGGCGCCGACCAATGCGCCTCTCGCTGTCGATGGCAGCGCTGTGCTAGCGGTTACCGCCGAGTCGCTGAGTCAGCCGGGCGACATCGACGCTGCCAAGTCGTCGTTCTTCGGCAGTTACGTCAACAACTACGTCGTCGTCGCTGCGCCCCCCACCACGGTCGTGTTGCGCCTGGCGGCTGCCAGCTTGCCGATGACCTTCACCGTGCATCAAGCGGTCATCACGTTCGAATCAGACCCGTCCTTTTCCAAGGGCAGCTACGGCGTGATAGCGGGCGTCTTGGAAACCGAAGAGTATGTCGAGATGATGCGCCAGATTGCCGGATCCTTCGACCCGGCGCTGTGCAGCGGGACCACCTTCGAGTCGCTCGCCGATCAGATCCGGCAGGCCTCGGACATCATGGTTGATGGCAGCCAGGACCCGAACCAGATCTGCAACGGTGTTTCCTTCGGTATGGGCTTCGAAGCGGTAGCGGCCAAGATCGGCGGCGTCGCTCCTGCCATGCCCCCACCACCAAAACCCTGTCAGTAGCTCAAGAGCCGTGCGCTTCTTTGAGGGCGTCCTGGGTCGGCTGATCCATGAAGCCAGAAGGCTCGAGCCCAAAAGCTTTCTGAAAGTTCTTGAGGGTTTCTCGCTCGGCCGTTTCGGTTTCGAAGATGAACGGATCCTTCAACTCTTGATCGAGTGGAAGGTAGCCGAGGTGGAGCATGCGGGCGTTGACGCCGCTGCGCTCGTCGAGCGGATCGAGCCCACCGACCCAAACCTCGTGCTCGATGTGGCGCTTGGGGAACTCGATGATGAACGAGCGCGTCAGGGCAGGCACCTTGAGGCTGATTTTCCCCTCGCCATCGAGCTTGTCTTCTAGCGGCTCTTCCTTGTCACGCTTCTTCGTGAGCAACTCGACGGCAGGGCATTCGATGAGGAATTCCTCCTCTTCGAGCGCGCCCTTCTCGGATTGGAAGCAGAGATGCAAGTGGACCATCGGGATTTTGGCCACGAAAGAATTGGTGGCTTTGGGCGACACCACGGGCTTGGGAGGCTCGGGCAGCGGGATGTAGACGATCTCACCGGGCGCGAGCATGTGGTCGTCGCGCTTCTTGTCTTTGAAGATCTCGGCGTTCTTCGGGTGATCCTTGATCAACTTCGCCTCGACTTCGTGCATCAAAGCAATGGTGAGCACGGTGTCACGGGGTTGAATGACGTAGGGCTTCGCCCCGTCGTTGTCCTGTTCTTCCTTGGTGGTCTGTTCCTTGTCGCTCATGCCATTACCCCGCTTTCAGCCAAACGATACCTTGCCCATTGAAATCAGCACGCAAGCGTCTTCTTCGGCCCCCTTGGTTCGCTCTTGCCAAGTCTCGTGCGGACCCAGGGGAGGTAGTGAATCCTTGTGGAAATAGTACATGAGGTCGATCTCCCAGTTGACGTTGTCGTTTTCATCCTCTTCGAGGTGAAATGGAGAGGTGGACAGCTTCTTCTGACTCATCGAGCTCGTGCCCTTGTGGGTCATTGAGAACAACCAGTCTTTTCGTTCGATGAGTACTGAATGACCCAGCTCGTGAGCCCCTGTTTTTGCGAATCTGGCGTCGACGTCTGTTATCCAACCACGATCGACATGGTTCTGGGGCTGCACCCACGTCTCATGCCAGATATTGAAAACTGGGAGTCCCTCGACGATGCCGAGATTGAACGAGCGATGGGCCTCGCCACCCTCCTCGGGCCCCCCGCCCCTCGCCCAACCAATTACCCCTTTAGACGATGCCAGATACGTTCGCTGTGCGTCAACCGCACGCTCCTTGCAGTTGACGCTCAGCGTCCACTCCGCTCCCTCGATTCGCACCATTCGAGACCAATGACGCTGAATTCCAGTCATCACGGCGGTGCGCATGCTTTCGAACTTGCCTTGATCGAGATCGCTACCTTCGAAGATGCGTCCGAGCTCGCTACCGACGGCGATCTCGTCGGTGTTGAGCATGGCTGGCACGAGATCTTTATACTTCGCAATTGCGTCTGCTGCGGTGGACTCGCCCGCTGCGCTTCCTTGTCCTTCAGTACGGAAGGCCGCTCTGAGCTCTTCGAGGATCTCGTCGAACTTGGTGCCGGCATCGGATGGCCAAGCGTCGAGTAGGCTTGGCACCATCCCCATCATCGCCGCGCCTCCACTTGGGCTCGCTTTTTCGGCCAACCAACCAATGCCGTCATTGAGCGCCTTCGAGAGGTTGTCCAGCGGCAAGCTCACGTCGAGCAGCTTCATCTCACTCGGCGAGAGGAACTGAGCGAACACGGTGACGTCGACCTGCTCGTTGGCGGGGTCGATGCGTACATCGACCCACCGGAACTTGTCGGGTGCAGTTGCTAGCGGCATGGTCGCAACACTTGTGCGGCCTTTCAGATCAGTGACCGTCAGCCTGGCGCTGAGTTGGCCGCCCTTGAGCACCATACTGTCAAAGATGCCGTCCTTGTCGTATCCGTCCCATGACCAGACGTGGGCGCCCGGCAGGAGGAACTCACCCAGCTGATGCGTCTCACGATAGTACAATGAATCGCCGCGGAAGATCTCGATTCTGGTGTTGAGTGCCGGGACAGGAATGGTGACGCGAAAGCGCAGCTTTGAAGCGCGCAGGCGGCGTCCAAAAGGCCCCGGGAGCGTGCCAACAGGGTCGCGCAGCGGTGTAATCGTCTGCCGGCCGAAGCCGTCGAGCTCGATCCGAGGAAGCGGCAAGCTCACGACGGTCACCATTCTGTTGTCGCTTTCGGAGCTCCCGTTTGGCTTGGGTGAGGTTGGCAGCGCCTGAATGGGTACTCCGCAAAGCGGTTTTCGAGCGAGCACCTTCTTCAATTTGAAGTCCCCCTTCTCGGCAGGCACCATCCAGGGCCAGAGATCACCCCAAATGCCGGTCCACGGGTCGTTGCTCAACATGAAGAGCGCAACGGTTCCGAAGCTCTTCAAGGTGTCCCAGCCTCCCCACTGGGGCTTCTTGGCATCGTCGAAATTGGCATACTGGTTGATTAACGCGGCTCGCAGCTCGGTGTTCTCCCAGTACTCGAAGTGAAGCATCGCCAAATCCCCCCAAGGGTAGTTGTAGGGGTTGAGCGCGAAGGCGGGCAGCTTGAACGGAGAATTGGGCATTATCTCCGGCCAGTTTGCAGCCGTCGTGAGAGCGTGACTGGTATACACAACAGCGGGATCGAAATGGGCAAAGCGATCAGGATCGAGCTCGAAGCATGCTTCCAGGACTTCCTTGATTGACTTGCCCTTGGTTTTCACATCGTCGGGAACATCAATCCACTCATAGCCCTCGCGAAAGAAACGCGCGACCGAAGGTGGATCGATGGTCAAGCCGAGCGAGAAGCTGACCAGGTCGCCGACGTTGAATCCACCCCAGTCGAAGTCCACTCCTAACTTCTCTTCAGTGAGCAATGGAAGACCCAATGTCAGTCCACGCGTTCCGGTGTCGAGGGCCCGCGGTCGAATCCGATAAGGAGTGGCCCAGATGTCTATGATGTCGCCGACGTAAGCCGCCGCAGCATCGAGCGCGGTCCAGCGGTAGTTAATGGTCTGTGTGTACAACTTCATGGGCCAGTTCCAAGTCTCTCTTAGGTTCAGCCGAACGTTATCTTGGCGATGTTGATCAGCACGCAGGCGTCTTCCTCGGCGGCCATGGTTCGCTCCTGCCAAGTCTCGGGCGGCGGGTCTGAGTCGTTGTGGTAGTAGTACATGACGTCTATCTCCCAGTTGACGTTCCCACTGGCGTCTTCCTCGAGATGAAATGGGCTGTCGGGCTTTCTCTTTTGGCCGGCTGTGCTCGTGCCTTTGTGCAGCAGCGAAAAGACGAAGTCCTTGCGTTCGCGCAAAACCGAGTGGCCGAGCTCGTGTGCGCCGACCTCCGCGCGCTTGGCATCCTCATCGGTGAGCCAACCGCGGTCGACGTCGGCTGGTTCGCAATCGTGACGGCTGGTCCAGACGCTGAAGATGGGTAGTCCTTCGCCGAAGGTCGCCGCATTGAAGGCTCGGTCGCCGTCCTTCTTTCTGGCGGCACCGAACCAACCGCCGTCGGAAGCCAGGTAATTGCGCTGTGCGTCGACGGCGCGCTCCTTACAGTTGGTGGTCAGCGTCCATGGTTCTCCCTCGATGGTGACCGAGCGGGACCAATGTCGTTTGATGCCGTTGATGATCGCGATGCGAGAGCGCTCGAACAGCACCTGGTCTAGATCGGAGCCGCTCATGATTCGGCCGAGCTCGCTGCCTACGTCGATATCGCCGGTGTTCAACATTTGGGGCAGCAAGCCCATGTACTTGTTGACCGCAGCGGAAGCAGCCGAGCCGGGGTCGCTTCCTTGCCCCTCGGTTCGGAAGGTGGCTCTGAGCTCCTCGAGCAGATCGTCGAAACCGGTGCCCGCGTCCGCGGGCCAAGCGTCGAGCAAGCTGGGCAGCATACCCATCATCGCTGCTCCGCCGCTCGGGCTCGCCTTGTCCGATAGCCAGCTCATTGCGGTGTCCAGACCTGAGGCGAGGTTGTCTACTGGCAGCTCGAGATCGAAGAGCTTGATCTCGCTGGGCGCCAAGAAGTGCAAGAAGGTCGTGACGTCGATCTGTTGCTCGTCGGAATCGATTCGCACGTCGGCCCAGCGCACGCTGCCGGGGCCGCAAGCGAGGGGCATCGCGGTCACGCTCGTGCGCCCTTTGAGATCGGTAACCGTAAGCCGGGCGCTGAGATCGCCGCCTTTGAGCGCCATGGTGTCGAAGACCCCATCCTTGTCGTAGCAATCCCAAGACCATATGTGCATGCCCGGTATGAGGAACTCGCCCAGCTGATGCGTCTCACGGTAATAGAGCGAGTCGCCCCGATAGATCTCGATGGTGGTCGTCAGCGCCGGCACGGGAATGGTAATGCGAAAGCGCAGCTTCGAGGCGCGCGGTCGACGAGCGAAGGGGCCTGGCAGCAGGCCCACCGGATCGCGCAAGGGATGAATGGTCTGGCGACCAAAGCCGTCGAGCTCGATCCGCGGCGGCGGCATGCTGACCACGGTGACCGTGCGGCTGTCGCTCTTCGACTTTCCGCCGGCTGCGATAGAGGTGGGCAGGGCTTGAATCGGCACCCCCGTCAAGGCGGTGCGG
>CAZRGL010000145.1:0-20224 GCA_964599485.1 uncultured Polyangiaceae bacterium | reverse complement strand
CCGACCAAATCGACTGGGCAGGCGTCCAGCTCCCAGTCGAGATCTGGCGCGTATCCGAGCTCGATGCATCCTTTGAAGAACAGCGACACGAAATCGCTGAGGTTCGAGCTACCGGTCTCGCTGTCGCCGACGATGAAGGATGGCCGCACCACCGTCGCGGCGAGCCCTCGTGACCGCGCTGTCAGCACCAGATGCTCGGCGACGCACTTTGATTGCGGGTAGCCGAAGGGGATGCCTTCGAGATAGGGGAACATGTCATCGGCTTCGCTCACCGGACGGTTGGGTCCGGCCGTCGAGGTACACAACGAAGTGGTCGAGACGAAGGTCAACGATGCGTTCCCAGCGCGACACGCAAGCCGCAACAGCGCTCGGGTGCCGAGCACGTTGACCTCCCGCAGACCCGAGTAGGGGTAGATCCAGTTCACTTCGGCGCCCACGTGGTAGATGGCGTCGATCTCGCGTTCGAGCGTCGCTGCGGTTTCGGCGTCGAGCCCAAGGCTGGGCAGTGCCATATCGCCACGAAGTGCGCGCACGCGCTGTTGGAAATCGTCGCGCCATAGATCACGACGACGCAGCGCGCGCTCGAGTCTGGCGAGTCCGTCCTCGCCACGAAGCAAGCACACCACCTCGGCCGAGGTCTCATCGAGCAGCTCACGCAACACGTAGGCGCCGAGAAAACCCGTAGCACCGGTGAGCAGTACCCGCCGCGGAGCGGTGGCAGGCTCAGGCGCTGCGCTCTGTGGTCGGATGTCATTGGGCAATACGGCGTCCGCCGACATGAGTGCCCGCTCCCTGGTATCTTGCTGCCGCCGCCCCACGATGTTGTCCACGAGCTCGTCGAGCGAGCTGGCAAACAGCGCGCTCAGCGGCAGCTCGCCACCGAGCTGTCGCCCGATGCGGCACGACAGATCGACCAATGCGAGCGAGTCGAGGCCCATTTCGGCGAGTGTGCCGCTCCATTCCTCGGCGCCCGTTCGGGACCGCAGCTCGCTGCAGAGCCACTGTCGAAGATCATCGCCACCGTCGCCGGGCGCATGGGACAGCAGTCTGACGTCGAGCTGCTCCGCAACCAGCGCGCGGCGGCAGGCTTGCCGCTGGATCTTGCCGCTGGAGGTCTTGCTGATTGTGCGCGCTGCGATCAACGCTAGGGTCGTGAGCTGTAGGTCATGGTCGTTTGCGACCGCGGCGCGGACCGTCTTCGCTAGCGTCTCGAGCTGCTCGGCGGTCAGATCCGAACGGACTTCTGCCACCACCGCGAGTTGTTCGAGGCCATCGGGTGTTTCTCGGTGGGCGAAAGCTGCCGTGCAGCCGCGGCGAATGCCAGCGCAGCCTTCCACGCTGCGTTCGACGTCCTGGGGATAATGGTTGCGGCCGCGCACGACGATGACGTCCTTGAGCCGGCCGGTCAGATAGAGCTGTCCATCGTGCATGAAGCCCAGGTCGCCCGTGCGAAAGAAGGGGCCAGCACCATCGAGCAACTCCGCCCTGAACATCTCGGCCGTGAGCTGCGGACGGTTCCAATAGCCCTGCGCGATGCTGGGCCCCGCTATCCAGATCTCTCCAATCTCGTTGCGCCCGCAGCGGCGTAGCTGCTCCGGATCGACGACGACTACCTCCATGCCGAACTCGGGGCGTCCGCAGGCGACTAGCGCAACATCGCCGGCGCCGTCGAGCACCACCCGATGGTGTTGCAGTCCTACGGCGTCGAGCTCGAGATAACACGGCTCGTAGGACCGGTTGCCGCCCGAGACCACCAGGGTCGCCTCCGCGAGCCCGAAGCCAGGACAAAGGCTCGCGCGGCGAAAACCTGCACCCGAAAACGCGTCTAGAAAGCCCTCGAGTGTTTCTTTGCGAATCGGCTCGGCGCCATTGTACGCAACCCGCCAGCTGCTCAGATCGAGCGTGCCGCGCTCGTCCGGTGTGATGCGACGAACACACAAGTCGAAGGCGAAGTTGGGGGCGCCGCTGTTGGTGACGCGGAATCTGCCGATCGCTTGCAACCAGGAAAGCGGACGCTGCAGAAAAGCGATGGGCGACATCAGGTACGCCGGATGGCCACAGAACAACGGCTCTAGGATGCCGCCAATGAGCCCCATGTCGTGGTAGACCGGCAGCCACGATAGCGACACGCTGCTGTCATCGTTCTGCTGAAAGTGATCGATGAGCGCCAAGTTGTGCATCACGTTGCCGTGCGACACGATGACGCCTTTGGGATCGCCAGTAGAGCCGGAGGTGTATTGCAAGAACGCGACATCGTCGGCGTTGATGGCTTGCACGCGACTGGTGTCGATCTCACGTTCTTTGATTTCGTCGCTTGCCAGCCATTTGGCGCCGGTCAACGCAGGCGCTTCGCTGCCAAGCATCGGCGCCATGGTGGCGAGCATCTGGGTCGTGAGCACGAGCTCGGCCTGCGCGTCCTTGGCAATGGCCTGCAAGCGCGCCACGCTTCGCGCCAAGCGCGTTGGATCGGGCGGATACGCAGGGACCGCGATGATGCCTGCGTAAAGACAGCCATAGAACGCCGCGACGTACTCGAGGCCTGGGGGGTACAAGAGCAGCGCGCGACTATGCCGCGGAAACGCCGCGAGCTCGGCAGCAATCGCCCGGCAGCGGCGATCGAGCTCAGCATAGCTGTAGCTGAGCACGACTTGGCCCTCCTCGAGATAAGCATAAGCGAGCGCGTCAGGTGTGACTTTGGCTCGCACTTGCAAGACCTCGACGATGGTCGCGCAATCTGCAGTGACCTTCATGCTGCCCTCTCAGTGGTCGCGTCGCCAATGTGGTCGCTTCGTCCTTGGCGCGCTTGGGCGAGGTAAGCAACGAACAAGTCGCGGACGTCGTCTTTGTTTTGCTCGAGATCATCGAGCACCCAGCCGGCGGTCGAGATGGCGGGCTTTACTTGCACGATGACCCTGCCCGCCTTGGTAGCGATGCCCTTGCCAGGATTGATGGCCCTGGGAATGTCGATGAAGATCGGCACGATCGGCACTTGTAGATTGGTAGCCAGATGGAAGGTGCCCTTGTTGAATGGGCCAATCTTTCCTGTGGTGACGCGGGTGCCTTCCGGACTCAGGAACACGGACTCGCCACTGCGGCGGATGGTGCGCTCGGCGGCCTCGAAACAGGCGACACGTTTGCTGCGGTCTGTTTGCGGGGGCGTGAAGAACGTGCCGGTCAACCAGGCGATGACGCCAAGGGGCAACAACAACAAGAAGCGGCGCTTCATGAAGAACCGGGTGTTGGGCAATTTCATGGCGATGAGAATGAACAGATCGAGCGAGGAGGTGTGGTTGGCCACGTAGATCGCTTGCTGCTCGGGCCACGGCTCGGACCGCTGCACCACGAGCTCCACCCCAGCTAGCCACAAGGCCGCTCGCGCCACGGGCGGAGCGATGGTCTCCGCGCAGAAACGGCGTGTTTGGAAGAGGGTCACGAGCGAGACGACCAACATCACTGCTGCAGTCACAGACAGGAGCAGCAGTGTGCCGACGATGACGGCGGCCGAACGCAAACGGGCTAGCATGCGGGCGACTTGCTGCAGACGATCGTCTGCATCGCGAGGTTGAGCTTTTTTTCGAGGAGAATGACCGGGGCCAACACAAACTGTCCCGCAAAGTAGGGATAGATGGCCTTGGAGGCGTCGAGCCCGCGCCCCTGGAGCAGCTTGAACGCTGCACCAGCGAACAAATAGAAGTACGCCGGATAGGCGCCATAGGGCAGGTACTCGACGACGGAGAAGCCCGCTTTCTTCACCGCCTCGAGCAACATGGTCTTGTCGTAAGCCACAGTGTGCTGTGGAGCTTGCAGTCCAGGCCAGCGCTCCTGATACAAATGCCAGGACACACTGTCGAGGCGGGGGACCTCCACCACGAGTCGACCGCTGTCTTTGAGATTGTGATGCGCTTGGCGCAGCGAGCCGAGGGGGTCGTAGTCGTGCTCGAGGAAGTGCCACATCGTGATCAGATCGAAATGTGCTTCTCCGAGGCGCTGCCCTAGGTAGGCACCGCAATGAAAGTCGACCTGTTCGAGCTGGGGGGCTCCCGCCAGATCGATGAAGTCGACACCAGTGTTCTGACAGCCGTAGCGCCTCTTCAATTTGGACAGGAAGGTGCCTGCGCCACAGCCGACGTCGAGGACCTGGCTCTGCGGCCCAAGTGTGACGTGTTTGCGTACGATCGCGTCCTTCTTCCGGTCGAGCCCGTCCATCGCCCATTCGAAGAACCACGCCAGCGGCCCCCAGTTGCTCTGCTTGCGATGGGCGATGTACTCCTCGTCGTAATAGGCTTTGATGTGCTCGAGATCGATACGCGGGTGCTGATACACCAGCGAGCAATCTCTGCATTGAACAAACGTGAAATCGCCGGGTTTGCCCGTGAGGTCCTCTTGAGCGGTGACGAATGGTCGCCGTGCTTCGCTGCCACAATGCAGACAAGCGACGTCTTCGAAGAACGCTGGATCAGGCGGCGGAAAGCTCTTTCGTTTGGAAGCAGCTGTCATGACAATCCTCGGGACAAATTGAGTAGCTGGACCGTTGCCAGCAGAAATACCAGTCGCGCTTCGAACGGCTCGAGCGCGCGCTTTTTGTGACGAACGAGCATCAGGACGAGCGCGACACTCGTGGCCGCTGCGACCGCGAGTTGCATCGAGCGATGGGCGGCGCCCCATGCTGATGCAAAAGCCACGAGGCACCAAAGCACGCTCTCGAGGTTGAGCCAGCCCGGCTCGCTGCCTGGGTCGTGAAGCACCTCGTAGATGCAAAACGTCAGATAGATCAGGACCAGAACAAGCGCATGGGGCGTTGCGCCTTGCTGCAGCGCGAGCACCGTGACGAGGGCTGGATACTTGAGGAGCAGCAGATGGTAGCCGCGGCGCGTTCGGAGCCGGTACCAAGCCAAGTAGCCAACGCAAACGGCTAGAAAAGCAGCCGCCGCCGATAGCGCGAATGCGAGCAAGAAGCAGTTGAGCAACACCAGTGTGGTGAGCAGCCCCCAGAAGGGCAGCAGTGTGGCCGCTTCTGATAGCACGCGGTCAGGATGAAGCGCGCCGTCGTGCTCGCGATCCTCGAGATCGTCCCAGACTCGAAACTGAGCCACCAGCGTGTAAGCGGTCAGTCCGCTGAGTCCCAGTCGCCATGCTGATGGGCCCTGAAAGCCAATCTGCACCCAACCGGACAGTGCCAAGAAGACTGCCAAGGGCAAAAATACCCCGTGCGGAAGACGTTCGCGCCGATATGCAAGCAACAGCTTTCTAGTCGACGATTTGCACATGTCCCCGACTTCCGTCCACGCTCACCCGGGCGCCCTGCGCGATTCTCTTGGTGGCATCTCTCACACCCACCACTGACGGAATCCCGAACTCGCGGGCGATGATCGCTCCGTGCGAGAGCATTCCGCCGCGTTCCATCACTAGGCCCTTGATGAGAAAAAACATCGGTGCCCAACCCGGATCGGTTTGGGATGTGACCAGCACGTCGCCTTGCTCGAGCAGGTGGGCATCGTTCAAGTCCCGAAGTACTGCTGCTCGCGCCGTGATTTGTCCGCCACATGCGCTGACGCCAAGCATCTCGGCGCCGTCATCATCCGGAGCGGGCGGCTCGACCGATTCGCTGCCCGCTCGATAATAGTCACCAAGCGCGAGCATGACGCGATCGGGAGGATCCATGGCTGACAGCTCTTCATGCTCTCGCTTGCGAACCGTGAGCTGCTCACCGACGCGACGTGAGAACATGGCGTTGCCCGATGCCAAGCGGTCGAGCTCGCGCCAAGAGAGAAAGAACACGTCGTCACGTTCGGCGACGAGCCGGCGGCGGCTCAAGTCATCTCCGAGCGCCAGCACGATGCGGCGCAGGCGACGATAGAGCAACGCCTGCTTGAGTCGGGCGCGCTCACGAAAGCGGATCGAGGTGTGTGTCCACCGCAGCGCCGTCCGCGTAAACGTGGCCACGCTCAGTAGCGGTACAAAGCGAAACATCCTTACTTTGCGCAGCGTCTTCATCACCCGTCTGGTTTCATGCAAACGCTCCTGGTTTTGCTGTCGCATGACCTCGACTGGCGACGGGCTATCTTGGGCCGCATAGGTAGCGAGGATGTCGATGAGACCGCTTGGGTCCTCTTGAAAACACGGCTGGCGCAACATCAGCTCGCCTGAGCAGCGAAAGCCCCAGGTCTCGAGGTAGTCGGCCAACGCAGCGCGGAATTCGTGGAAGCGGCCGCTCTGCTCGATGGCTGCTAGGACGCTACCGCCCTGCTTGGCAAGAGTGGCACGGCGCTCGCTGGTGAACAGCTCACGCAGAGCAGCGTCGTCGCGAATGATGCGCGACAGCCGCCACAAACCGATCACAGGCTCAGCGCTCACCACATCGGGCAGCCCTTTGAGCAGCGTATTGTGCAATGCCTCCTGGTTGTCGTTGGGCAAGCCGCGACGCAACAGCGACTTGAGGGAGCCATAACAGACCGTCGCCCCCGTGTCGGCCAATGAGGCGCTGGTCCAATTGGAGCGAATGCGCATGAACTCGCGCAAGCCGGCCAATAGCTCAGGAGCGGACATGCTCTCGACCGCGCTCGGGTGCCAGCGATCGCTGAAGGCATCGATGGTCCGCTCGAAAGCGCGAATACGGCGTCGCAAGAACAAATATTGCCAGGCTGTCTTGAACACGATCACGACCACCTCCATCAGGCGCCGCAGACCGGGCAAGGGGGCCGCGCTTGCCAGCGGCGGGGCGGTGACCCGAACGCCGACGAAGTCGTTGAAGTATTGGGTGAAGACTTCGCCGAAGGGCGCTAGCCGAATGGCGTCGTGGATGTGGCTGAGGTTGTAGTACATCCGCCCGCCGTGCACCCCGATGATGTAGCGCAGTCCATGCTCCATCGACGCCACCCGCTGTTTCGAAATCCCCAGTGCGAGCGCCAAGTTGCGGAAGTAGTGGTAGTAGCCTGTCGAAGCGATCGAGTAGAGCAGCGGAGAGATGGGCCCGGGGAAGTTCTCGTTGACGTTGGCGTTGGACCACAAGACGTCGGTTGCTGGTTTCGTCGTTATCGCGCGGGATTGCACGAACAGCAGCTCGCCTCGGCGATCGACAGTCCACTCGATGTCTTGTGGACAGCCAAAGTGCTTCTCGAGTGCGAGCGCCGCTCCAGCGAGCTGTTCCATGACCTCGCTGCTCAGCAAGGGCTCCTGTTCGTCGTGCGCCACAGCGTCATCGTTGTCGGGAGGCCGGAAGCGGCTCTCGAGCCGCCACGCCAGATCCTCGCGCTCGATGACGAAACGTCCGGGATTGATGTGTCCAGACATCAGGGCCTCGCCGGTTCCATGACAGTACTCGCCAATCATCACGTCTGATTCGCCGTCGGTGGGCGAGGTGGTGAACAAGACGCCGGATAGCGACGCATCCACCAAGCACTGGACAATCACCGCCATCTTTTCGAGCGCGATGCCCTTGCGCGCCTGATAGGACAAGCTGCGCGCCGACCAACGTGAGGCCCAACTGCATCGCAGGGCGTGCTCGAGCTCCAGCTGCGATTGAACGCCCAGGATCGAATCGAGCTGGCCCGCAAATGAGGCGCCTGCCCCGTCCTCACCAATGGCCGAGCTGCGGACGATGAGGGGGCCGTCGAGCTCGCTGCGGGCCCGATCGAGTTGACCTCGCAGCTGCGGAGGCAGGTCGCCGTGCAACACCAGATCGTGGATCGAGGTGGCGGCCGTAGCCAACGAGGTTGGTTGGTCGACATCGATCAGCTCGAGCGCGGCGGCGATGGGCTGCGCGAGTTGGTTGTGGTGGATGAATGCGTCGAGGGCTTCGCTGCCGACGACGAAGCCGTCTGGCACGTGCATGCCGAGCCGCATCATCTGCGCCAGCGCGTGCGCCTTGCCGCCGACGCGCTGGAGATCGTCGGCGTCACTCAGCCTGAGCAGCAAGTCCTCGGTGGCCTTCATCCAACCCGCTTCTTGATGCCTAGTAGATACAGCAGCGCACTGAACAAAGAATGCACCACGGGACCAACCAGCAGCATGATCAGCCACGTTCGCCAGGGCAGCGGCACGATGAGGCTCATCAGGATTAAGCCGCCCAGCGGCGAGTCGAGGCGGTCGGCTACGGTGCAAAACCGTCGCGACCAGCGACCATCGGGCAGCTCACCGGGCGCAATCTGGAGTTGGCGCTTGATGAACGAGTTGGGCAACTCGCCAGCCATGTAGCCGAAGCCAGCCGCCAAGCCCAAAGCCGCGTAGCCCGCGAGCGACAGCTGCCACAGTCGCCAGCTGTTCTGGCCATGCAGCTCTGATGGCGCCAGCAGTGCGGCAAGAACCAGAAACGAGATCCCGCAGGCGGGCACCATCACCATGAACCCTCGCCAGGTCTTGTTGGCACCGAAGACCGGTTTTCCGCGGAAAGAGCGGCCACAGTCCAGCGGGACCGCGAACCGTTTCGAGAGCGACGATTTGAGCCACAGGATGTGCAATGTGCCGGCGGCCGTGAACGCCAGGACCATGAACACCGCGCAGGATATTGGATTGAGTCGAACCATGACGTGTGCTCAGGCCAGCTTCTCAACCGCGGCTCGCTTGCGCGTGCGGTGCCGTCGCGGCGATGCCCCCAATGTGCTGCACGACGCTAGGAACGGCGTACCTTCGTGCAATCAGCAAGTCAACGTGGTCCTCCATCAAGCAGACTCGCCTCCCGCAGCCTGGGGGTCGGCCGGAGCAGGCTCGGCGCGAATCGGTTCGAACGGCTGTTGTTTGCCGCCGCGCTGCTGTTCGCGTCGGGCAACAGCGATGGCTCCGAAGTGAGCGCTCAATGCCAGTAGGATGCCAGCGAGTGTGTCGATGCCGTAGTGCCAACGTAGGAACACGGTGGCGACGGTGATGTTGAGCGCTTGGAACGCGAGCAAGGGCCACACCCAACGGTAGCGGTCGCGGTGCCGAATCGCGTGCAGCGCAAAGAGACAGGGAAACGCTGTGTGAAGCGACGGGAAGATGTCGATCTTGGCGCCCAGAATCGCCACGACGTGCGAAACCTGCCGCCACCAGAAACCTCCCTCGAGCGGTGTCGCGAAGGGGTAGTCGATGAACGGGCCCATGGCTGGCACGAGGGTGTAGAGAACGTATGCTGCTGCGGCCACGATGACGACGCCGGTGCTGAGCTCGGCCAAGCGCTGGCCACCGTGTCGCAGCATGGCGTGCAGCCCAAAACCGGGCAGCAACCAGTAATAGCTAAAATAGAAGAACGAGAACCATTCGACCGACCCGGGTATGAGGAACGGCTCCAGAAGAGCTGGAAGGGTCTGACCGAACAACGCCTGGTCGATTGCCAAAAGCTCCGAATCGAGCAAGCTCAGGCGCAAGGCGGGCAGCAGTGTGCTCATCAAGGAGTAGCCTGCGAACACGAAGCCCATCAACCCGACCCGGTATGTCGCTGCGCGCACATGCGGCCAGCGCAGCAACTCGCCGCGAGTCAAGCACAGCAGCACCACAAATGCACAGCTGAGGCCAGCGGCGTATAGCAGCGCCTGACCATCGTCTTGGCCATGGGTGGGTAGCGCCCGCAACAACAGATAACCGTGAAGCAGCAGCAGCAGCCAATCCTGTGCTATCGCGTTGCGCGCTACTTTGGTCAGCAGCTTCACGCGACGTTGCTACGGCTGTCAGCCAATTGCACGGGGTACTTCTCGAACGCTCTGGCCTCGACTTCGAACGGGACCCCGACGAAAGCATCCTTGAAGTTGGCGCCCTCGCTGACAGCGCGCGCGATGTGCCCGAGGTAATGCAACAGGACCCTCGGAGCGCCGAACTTGTCGAACTGAGCCAGATGCAGGTACTCGTGCAGCGGGACTTCGTCGTGACCTTTCTTGCCATAGAGGGTCTTGCGAAAAGCAATGTAGGGAGGGCCGAGCAAATTGGGCAACCAGTGGTCGCGCTTGAACTCGAAGTCCACTGTCTCCTTCAGGCCCAAGTTGTATTTCCCCTGAAGGTAAGCCAGCGAGTAATGCGCGTCGCGCCGATGGGTGACGTTGAAGCGCTTGAATGCGTCGGTGGGCTCGGTGTTGGCTACGCCGGACCAGTAATCGAGCGTGGCAGCCCTCGGTAGGGGAACGGTCGGGCTTTCGACCAGTGTCTCATTGAGCGCCTCGATGATGCACTCGCGCACAGGGTGACTACAATGGGGCAGGAAGGCGCTCCAGATCGCCTTGAATCGCTTCTCGGCGATGTTGCCAATGCTGGCTTTGAGCAAAACGCATGGCGTCACGTTGCCCTTAGCGTCGATGTAGACCTTTTGTCCCGACGTTGCTGTGCAGCCAAAGCGATGAGGGGCCTCGTTGTGCCAAGGCAATACGATGGCTATGGGGCGGGCCGAGGCATTCTGTCTCCGGTAATAGTCAATGAGAACCTCCTTGTCGCTTTCGGTCAGGAAGAGCGAAGGATCGTTGGCGTCGAGTGCGCGGCCAGCCGGCCTGATCTCATTGAGCTGGATGGAGTGTGCGCCGAGCTGCTCGGCAAGATCGACCACACGAAACACGTCTCCCGAGGCCAAGCTCTCTCGCGTGACGCAGCAGACCACCGAGACATAGAGCCCGACCTCTCGTGCAGAGCGGACCGCGCTACAAGCATGCGCAAACGCTTGGGGATGCTTGCGCAGCTCATTGTGCTTTTCTCTCGTCGAGTGATCCAAGCTCACGTTGACGCCGCTCAGTCCGGCAGCTCGTAGCTGCTCGAAGCGAGCGCGAGATGCCCCAACCCCTGAGGTGAACATGCGTGCGTCCATGTGCTCATTGGCTCGCTTCACGAGCTGTAGAAGGGTGTCAAAGCGCGACATCGGCTCACCGCCCACGAAGATGACGAGGGGAAAGTCCTCTTCGGCAATATCGTCAATCGCTTCGAGAAGGGTCGACCGAGGCAGATCGGGCTCGTCCGTGTTCTTGACGTGGCAGTGGAAGCACTCACATGGGCACTTGTTGGTGATGGCTATTTCGGCGTAGTTCGGCTTGAGCGGTAAGGTCGTGACACTGTTGTTCTCCATGACCTTCTTGAAGTAGGGGCTCGGCACGTATGGGACGAAGGGATCGACAAATACGCGGCCTCGGCTCTCCACGTATTTGGCATCTCGGAGAATCGACGACATCAGCAGTTGTTTGCGCAATGCGTGAAATACGCGGGCCGGGCTGGTCTCCCGTGCTGCGACCGCTCGAGCGTTCTGTCGCGCAATGAAACTTGTGATCCTCAGCTTGAGGGCGGCCTGCCGAAGCCTCGTCCGGACACTTCTGAACATGAGCTTGTCGTGGATCTGCGCAGCGGGAGAATGCAAAGCACCGCGAAGTGGCGGAGCGTTCTGCCTTGTGCCATGTCCGCCCATCCATGAGAAGTTGAAAGAGGCTCCTGAGCGCGCCACATCGAGCAGCTTCAGTCGGCCCGCAACAGCGCGTCGCGCAACATGTGGTCATTGATGCACCAGTGTAGTTGTGGTACCTACCTATAACTACATAGGGAACTGCTTCCATGAAGACCGCTCGCTGGCTTGTTCTTGCCCTTGGCTTCGCGGCCATCAATTGCTCCGCTGATCAGGATCTGGCGTCCGACGCCTATCAGCATGTCGAAAGCCGCGCCACCCATGTCGAGGTGCTTCTGACCGATCCGTTTTGCGACGTGTGCACGCCGCAGGACAAGGAGGTGCTCAAGGCCCGCTCGGTCATCGTTCAGCGGGTGGTCGAGCTCATCGACGCAGCGCAGCGCTCAGTCGACGTCGCGCAGTTCACCTTCAGCGTGCGCGAGATCGCTGACGCGCTGCTGCGCGCTCACCAGCGGGGCGTGACCGTGCGCTTGGCGATGGACGCCGGCCAGGATCAACCGGGCACGCGCTCGAGCGAGCTTCGCGACGCTGGCGTCGAAGTCCGCTTCATTACGGGCAAGCCCGCCGGTGATCACAACGGGCTGCAGCACGCCAAGTTTGTAGTCGTCGACGGCGGCACGCTGCTGACCGGAAGCAACAACTTCTCGTCGACCGGCACGACCATCAACGAAGAGAACACCATCGTCGTCCACGACAGCCCCAGTCACCCGGTCGTCAAAGGGTTTAGCTGTCACTTCGAAGCGATTTGGGCCGCCAACCACGGTGGGGCAGCAAGCTGCAACAACAGCGTGGTGTCCTTCTCGCCGTCGTCCTCGCCCCGCAAGATGATGCTCGACCGGATCCGCGCCGCCGAGCGCAGCGTCGACGTGATCATGCATCATTTCTCCTTCACCGATCTGGTCAAGGAGCTGCGCAAGGCTGCCGAGCGCGGCGTGCGCGTGCGCGTGCTGCTCAACGAGGCCACCCGTGAGGAGCATCAGAGCGCGCACTGGACCGCGCTGCTCAACGCGGGCGGGCAGCTTCGCTACAAGCGCAACAACGCCGATGCCTACCAGCTGCTCCACCACAAGCTGGCCATCATCGATTCCAAGGTGCTCGTCAACGGATCCGGCAACTGGTCCGGAAGCGCGTTCTTCAACAACTTCGAGAACTACGTGGTGTGGCAGCGACCCGACGTGTTGCAGCCCTTCCGTGGAATGTTCCAACGGCTGTGGACATGGTCGCTGAGCGCCGAGTCACTGGATCTCGGCCGCGACGCCGCCGACCAACACCGTCTGGCGCAGCACACCTACTTCGGCAACCTGCATGCCCACTTTCAGGCCATGCAAGGTCAGCGACTGCTCGACGACGGCAAAGCCGAGCTGCTCGACGCCGACGGCCAGCCGCAACCCGTGGCTGCTGGCGCCACCGTTCGCGAGGCGGCGACGCTGGCATACCAACATGCGCGTGACGTGGGCGGGCTCGACTTCATGGCCTTGTCGCCACATTGTCGCGACGACGTCGCCGGTGAGACCGACGGCAACATGACCCCGCAAGGCTTCGCGGAGATGATGCAGGCCGCCAGCGATGGCAGCGATGGTGGTTTCCTTGCTCTGGCAGGCATGGAGTGGAGCACCAACAGCGTCGGCAATCACATTGGCATCATCGGCACGAGCGCCGCGGCCAAGATTGAGCGTGGTCGCTTCGACGCCATGTACGATGGCTGGCTTCCCGATCGCGCTTGGGCAGGTGACCGCCCGCTGGTGATGCTCAACCATCCCAAGACATTCCGCAGCCAGGAGGTGTCGCTGGCCGGAAGCTGGGACATGATCTTCGGTGTCAATCTGCTCGACATCCCGAAGACGGGTGACCGAAACAAGAAGTTCAACGACTTCGGCCTCGATGATTACGCGCCGCTGGCGAGCGTGCGGCAAGCTTGGATCGACGGCGAAGCAATGCCAGAGCCCGCCGTAGTGGACGAGACCTGGCGCAATCTGTGGGCATCGGCTGCGCCTTTCGTGCGGCTGATGGAAGTCACCTTGAATCGCGGCAAGGAATTCGGCTCGCTCACTGCGCAGAACCCCAGCTTGGTTTCGTCTCAAGACGACCCCGCAGTCATAGAGCGGCGCACCAAGATTCACACCGACTTCGACTACTTCCTCACGCGCGGTTTCCGTATCGCTCCCGCTGCGTCGCACGACAACCACTGGGCCAACTGGGGCAGCGGCCACACCAGCCGCACTGCCGTGATCGCTCCGCGACTGACGGCGAGCGACCTCTACGACGCAGTGGAGCAGCGCTCGGTCTATGCCAGCGAGGATCAGAATCTAGTGCTCGGCTTCTACGTCGATGGCCGCATCCCCATGGGCGGTGTGACGATGACGACCGCTGCACAGCTGCCAGCACGCGTCTGGCTTGCCGATCCCGACTACGCCGGACCGTTCACGGTGCGGATCATGTCTGGCAGCGTCGGTGTCGATGGCGTCGACGTCGCAATCGAAAAGGTGTCACCAGACGGCGGCTGGGTGGAGCTGACCCTGGACAGCAGCGCTATTGGGCAGCACTTCTATTATGTCGAGGTGCTCGAGACCGGTGCCGACCGGATGGCTTGGAGCGCGCCCATCTGGGTCGAGCGTATCTGACGTCTCGGCGGCATGGCTCGTTCGAGTGTGGGGCTGTCAGACCCTACCGACATCCTCGAACTGAACGTCGCCCATGGTCGTGACCGCGCAGTGGTTGTGTGGGTCGTCGGGATCCACTGCGAAGGTGACCTCGTCGCCCTCGTTCAAGGTTCGGTCGCGCGGGCCGAAGTAGACCGACACCTCGACCGGTCCGTCTGCAAGCTGCGCCATGCCGAAGGCCTCTCCCTCGTCCTCTACAGTGACGAAGGCGTCGCGGTAGCCTGCACGACCGCGCCGCTTGGCCCTTTCGACGCGGCGGATTCTGACGAGGCACATCGTCCCATTGCGGCCGAGCTCGAGTTGGTGCTCGAGCCGGCGGCGCGCCCGGCTCGGGAATAGATTCAAGTAGCCACCACCAATGAGAAGTGCGGCGGCGACGAAGAGGGCAGCGATCAGGGTGAAGACTGGCAGCGCGGTCGGTCCGTCGCTGAGCAGGCGCTTGCCCAGCCATAGCAGTGCCAAGATCACTGGCGCCAGCGCGAGGAATCCAGCGGTCGATTTCTTCTTGGGCGGCTGCCAAGGGCGCACCTGCCGCGGAGCTTCGCCGAGACGTGCAGGCAGGATGATCCAACCCGCCACATCGAAGGGGCAAATCCAATGGGTCGGCTCCTGCAGGCCATGCTCTATGCTCATGTCCACCACGACTTTGCTCGCACCGCGAAGGTGACGCAAGTGACATGGCCGCTCCGGTTTGGGCCGCCATTACGACCCGGCGGCGACGAAGATGGCGTCCTGGTAATGGCGCGCTCGTCTCGCAACGACCTCAGGGATAGCCGGACGGTGTAGCCGCCGGGAAGCAGCTGGCTCTGCTGGCACACGGATTTGACCGGCGGGTTGCCGTTCTCCCCGGGAAGGTCGGGGCATTGCGTCTGCGCGTCGCACACGATGATGTCGGGATACGCGCACTGCGACTCACAGGTGAGCTGGTCGTAGACCGCCATGTTCTGACCGTTCGCCTGGAAGAACTTGCGCCGGCCGCAGCACACCTGCCCAGGGCAGTAAGCAGGTCCCGCGCACTCGATTCGCGTTTCGAGCCCTGCGTTGTCGATCTGCAACGTCATGCAGTTGTCGTTGGAAACTGGCCCGCTCACACATTGTCCCTGGGGTTGGGCGTGCTGCTGGTACTGATCCCAACAGCAGGCCGAGTTGCCGCCAAACGTGCACTGTTGACCGTCACAGGGCAGGGAAAGCGGGTCACCACTCGAGCTTGATGAGCTCGTCGAGCTTGATGAGCCGGTGGAGCTCGATGAGCTCGATGAGCTCGATGAGCTTGATGAACCGGTGGAGCTCGATGAGCTCGACGAGGCAGATCCACCCGGACCGCCTGCACCTTGTCCACCACCTTGTCCCGAGCTGCCCGTTGCGGTCGACGTGCCTTGCGATGAGCCGCTCGAGCTGCTCGTTCCGCCGCTGGAGCTCGCGCCCGAGCCGTCGCCAAACAGGACGTCCGAGCCTGAGCCGCAGCCCAACCACATTGAAGACACACCAACCGCGACTAGCCAGCCGAGCGAGGTACCCCTCATCGCTCACCTCCAGGCTGGACACTACGCTCCGCCAACACGCAGGGCTAGCGCCACCGCTGCGACTGTAAAAGTCCAGCCCGCACCGCCGTCGCGAATGAAGCCCCGGCCTCCTTCAACAGCGCTATAGCCACCGCCACAACGGGCTGTTAGATTTCGCGGTTCGTCGGCGTGTCGCCGACTGCGGAACGAGTCCACCGCGGCCAGCGTTCGCTTGGCGCGCCACGGCTCATTATCTGGTTCTGAGTGAGTAGGACGATTGGGGCCGAACATTGGCCTTCGCTAGCTGGCGCCTCCAACTTCAACTTGTAGAGCAGCCAGGTCACGCAGCTCTTGTGTGGAGCAAGCACTCGTCTCACTTGGCTCTTGCGCATCGAAACCCAACGGTTGAGGCGCGCGAGGTCGGCCCAATCGAATCTGCGGCGCCACATGTAATTGGGTGATCAACCGCGGCATAGTCCCCACCTCGCACAACGCGGGCCCACCCGGGCATTCCGAGAAGATGAGCACAATCTGTACATGGTTGAGGATACTCCCCGTCGAAATCAAGCAACATTTCTCCGACATTTCCGACAAGATCTGAGTGTCCCCAAAGGCCATCGCCTTTTGGAGAACGCGACCCCACCTGGCCAATGTCGGCTAGGCCAGCACAGCCAGCCATACCATCACCAAAGCACTTGAACACTGCGTGAGAATTGTCGATATCGCTTAGTTCCGGCGGGGACGACCACGGAAACACGCGCTGCAGGCTCGTCGGCAATTCACCGTCGAATCGCGGCGGCTTGGCTGGACTGGCTGCACTCTTCGCGCTGCTGGCTTTGCGCCGTCGCGAGCAATAGCCAAGTGGGCTCTACGGGGCCATCAGTCGGCGCCACAACTCCAGTGACATGTCGACGATGGCCTCGACCGACATTTCCTCGGTAAGCTCGTCCATGTGGTCGAGCAGCCAGAAGTCCAGCGCCTCGTCGAGGGCGACGGAGATCTCCACCAGCAGCTCGAGGGGCAGGTCTGTTCGCACTTTGCCTTGGGTCTGACCGACCAGCAGCATGCGCTCCATGAGCGACCGCCAGAAGCGGTATAGCGGCGCCAAGCGGCCCTCGCGCTTGACCTGCCGCGGCAGTGAGCCGATGCCCTTCACCAATGTGGCCAGCTCCGGATGCTCGAGGGCGAAGCCCATGGCCCGCACGGCGAACTCGCGCACCGCGGGCCAGAAGTCGCCTTCGGGCTTCCAGTCGGCGTCGATGCCCATCGCCTTGGTCATCTGCTCGTTCACTTGTTCGAGCACGGTGACGTACACATCGAGCTTGTCGTCGAAGTAGTAATACATCGCGCCCTTGCTCAAGCCGGCCAGCTCGATGATGCGGTTGTAGGAAGCGCCGTCGAAGCCTTTGTCGGCAAACTCCGACCGAGCTGCTTGCAAGATGGCTTCTTGCTTTTCTTGGGCTAGCTTCAAGAATCGTGGTCGTGGCATGGGCTGCTAATCAGATGGCTCCCTTGAGCTCCGCAAAGAAGAAATAGGGGAAGGTGCCGTACTCACTACGAGCGGCCATTGCCTTGGTGTCCGGTCGGCGGCCCATGGGCAGATAGCTGCCGGCGACGAGATCGACGTTGTCCCCCAAGGAATGCTGAATACCGAGTGACAACAAGGCGCTCGGATCGGGCACGTTGACGATGGTGGCGGTGACCAAGTGTGTCAGAGGGTGCATTTCGAAATCGCTGCTCAGGCCTAGGTAGACCTTGCCCAAGCCCGTCTGCTCTCCCATCTTGGCGCGCTCGGACAGCGCGGTGGCCAGGTAGTCTTTGGCTTCGAAGCTACCGAAGCCGTTGAAGTGGGCCTCGGGCTTGAGGGTGAGCTTGCTCACCGGCCGGAAGGTCGCGCCGACGAGCGCGCTCATGATGGGCACTTCTTGCGAATCGTGATTGGGCGTGGCCAGGCTCTCGTCGGTGGTCCAGGTGGCCGTCAGCTCGCCGTACAGATCGAGATCGCCGAAGTCGAGCACGACATCGGCGCTTGCCATGACGTCGTAGCGGACGAAGCCGCTGGTCAGGCCCACCTCGCCGCCTTTCCAGCCTTGCTTCAGACGCGCCAAAAAGCTCGAGCCGCGTAGTGACACCTCGGCGTCATGTTCTTCCGACTCGAGCTCGCCGAGCGCCGCGAGCATGCTCACCGAGGTCTTTTCGGAAGCGCTGATGTCGACCCGCAACACGTCGCTGCCCGGCTTGTACTCGGTGTCGATTTCGGTGAGAGAAAAGCTACTCACGCGGTCAGCCGTGCGCCACAGGGTGCCCCGGCCGAAGGTCACGGGCTGTCGACCCAAGGTGATCGTCACGGGTCCAGCCGTGTATGCAGCGTAGAGCCACTCAACGTCGCTATTGAGCGATAGCGTTGGATTATCCTCACCATCTTTGAAGCTCAACGGCAGCCAGCGTGGCGGGCTCAACCCTCGCCCGAGCGGTAACAAGCTCGGCGAGACGTGGGTCTGCATTCGGAGGCTGAACTGGTTGTGGGCCACGATTTTGAACGTTGGCGTTCGATGCGAGAAGTACAGCCGCGCGTCGAACAAGCCAGTGCCCATGGGATTCTGATCGCTGAAGTTGTAGGGCGGCTCGAGCACGTCGCCCATGAACAGCAGCGAGAACATGCGCAGGTTCACACCGATGATCGTGCTGGTCTCCTCGATCTCGTCCTCATTCAGGACGATCGCTTGCGTACGCGGCGCGATCAGCAAGGCCACCAAAGCGATGGTGCTAGCTGCTGCAAGGCTCGCGGTCCTACGCGGCATCCACCTGGCTCCGCTCGTCGGAGATGATGCGGCCGTCCTCGAGCTTGATGACCCGCTCAGCCCGCTCGATGACTTTCGGATCATGCGACGAGATGATGAAGGTCACCCCCCGCTCGTGGTTGAGCTCGCGCATCAGCTCGGTCAGGTCACTGCCGGTCTTGGAGTCGAGGTTGGCGGTCGGCTCGTCGGCCAGCACCATGGATGGGTTGGCGGCCAGCGCGCGGGCAATCGCAACGCGCTGCTGCTGTCCGCCGCTCAGCTCCGCCGGACGGCGGTGCTCCATGCCGCTCAGGCCCACCGATCCGAGCAAGTCCATGACCCGCTTGCGACGCTCACTCGGCGGCGTGCCTTGTAGCAACATCACGTACTCGGCGTTTTCGTAGGCGCTCAGCACAGGGATCAAGTTGTAAGCCTGAAAGACGAAGCCGAGCTTACGCAGACGCAGCTGGGCGAGCTGTCGTCCGCTCAGCGCCGCTAGGCTCTGGCCGTCGACCGAGATCTCACCGCCGGTTGGTTTGTCCAGAGCACCGATCAGATTGAGCAGCGTGGTCTTGCCGGAGCCCGAGGGGCCCGCAAGCACGGCGAAGTCGCCCCGCATGATACTCAGATCGACCTCGCTCAAGGCTGCCACTTCGATGGTCCCTTGTTGGTAGATCTTCGATACGCCGCTTACGTGCACCAGTACCTCGCCGCCGCTGTCACCGGGACTGCTCTCGGGCGGATTGCTGTCTGGGGATGGGTTGCTGTCAGACATGGCGCATAGCCTCCACAGGTTCGAGTCGCATCGCGCGCAGCGCGGGGTAGATGGCCGACACCAGCACGATGCCGATGACCACCAAGGTCCACTTGACCACCACCCAGGTACTGAGGCGGGAGTAGATCTTTTCTGAAAACGCGATCCCGGCGAACTCGTATTGCCCGCCGGCCAGCGCCGCCACGTCGATGCCTACGTCGGCGATGATGCTGTGGCCGAGTAAGCCCAGACCCAGTCCCACCACCGCTGAGACGAGCGCCAGCACCGTGGCTTCGGCCATGATGATCGACAGCAGGCGGAATTTGCTGGTGCCGATGGCCATCATGACACCGAACTCACGGGTGCGTTCCGCGACGCTCATCAACACCGTGTTGAAGATGCCGATGGCGACGATCACGAAGATGATGGCCATCATCAGGTACAAGCCCATGTCGTCGAGCACGATGGCTTCGTAGAGCTCGCGCAAGGCAACCTTCCAGGAAAGGACCTCGAGCTCCTGATGAGGACCGAGGGCGCTCTGCAGTGCTGCGGTGGTGCTATCTGCGCCCTCGAGCTCGTCGATCAGCACTGCGACCTGAGTGGCTTGCTTGTCCATGTGTAGCAGCTTGCGTGCCTCGCTGATGGGCAGCTCGACGTAGCCTCCGTCGAGCTCGGACAAACCGAGGCGGAACGTGCCTCGCACCAAGAAGGCTGCCGAAGAGGGCCGTGAGCTGTCGATGGGCGAAACGGTCAATACAACCCGATCGCCCACGTCGACTTTGAGCTTCTTGGCCAGCTCGTCGCCAAGGTAGATGTCGGCCGGACCCGCCTTGAACTCCATGTCGGCGCGGCGGCGCAGATAGTTGCCCCGAGCGCGCTTGGTCTTGGAGGCAATGTCCGAGACGGTGGGCTCGACCTTTGGATCGACGCCTGACATCAGCACGGCGCTCGACAGCTCGCCAGCGCTGAGAAGACCACTGGAGCGAACCCGCACGATGACGTTCTTGACCCCCGGCAGCTTCTTGGCGACCTGCACGATGCGGTCGGGATCGGCGACCAGCTGATCGAGCGTTTGCTCCTGCTGATAGCCCTTGCCTTGAACCAGCACGTGGCCGGCGCCCATGCGAATCCCCAGCTCTGCCATGCGGGCGTGACCGTCGTCGGCCAAACCTACGAACATGATCATCATC
>CAZRGL010000144.1:0-20252 GCA_964599485.1 uncultured Polyangiaceae bacterium | reverse complement strand
GGGGCACGGGGTGGGCGATGTCAATATCACTGCCTACCGCTGGCGCTCCAACCAAAGTTGCTGCGCTTGCTGCAAGAGCGTGAGTACACGCCGCTCGGCGATGGGCGCACCCGCAAGTGCAACGTGCGCTTCGTGGCAGCGACCAACCAAGACTTGCCTCAGCAGGTCAAAGAAGGCGGGTTTCGCGAGGATCTGTACTTTCGCCTCAACGTCATCGAGCTGCAGGTGCCGCCGCTGCGCGAACGCCCTGAGGACATCGAGATGCTCGCCAAGCATTGTTTCGACTCCTTCGTGGGCAGTGCGGGCCGCGACGACCTGGAGCAAATCGATGAGGATGCCATACGAGCATTGGCCAGCTATGACTGGCCCGGCAACATCCGTGAGCTCGAGAACGTCATTCAACGCGCGGTGCTGCTGTCCCCTGGACCTTCGATCGGGCAGCAGGACTTGCCAGCGGCAATCGAGCCAGCGCCGCCCTGCTCGCAGGCGGGCGCGCTACGCTACGCTAGTGAAATCCCCGACGCGGGCATAAACTTGCGCAGCGTTCTGAGCGAATACGAGGACCACCTGATGCAGCTAGCCCTCGAGCGCACCCGCTGGAACAAGAACCGTGCGGCGCGTCTGCTGGGACTGAACCGAACGACCTTGGTCGAGATGATCAAGCGCAAGAAGTTGCGCCGGAGTGCTTGAGCACCAGTAGGCAGCACGGATCGGCGGTCAGTGGTGATGACAGTGGTCGTCGTCGTCTGTTAGCAGTGCCACTACGAATTGCCCCAACAAGCCTGCGCCGGATTGGGCGGCCTTGCGTTCACCCTCGGCGACGAGCGTGGCTTGCCGCGAGCGCCAACATGCGTCGCAACTCGGGCCGAAATCGCTGATGTTCGCCTGGCCAGCAGCCATCAGCTTGCTGCAACCCACGCAGCGGACGCTGCCGCTCGGCGTTTTCCGACCCCCTTGCTGCTTCTTGAGCAAGTTCTCGGTGAGGTAGCGCAGCTCATAGGCATCGAACCAGGTGCCGTGCTCCTGGCAGATCTCGATTTCGATACCACTCGAGTGGACGCGATCGAGGAGCGCCGGACAAATAGGACATGAGAAGGTCTGCGCCGCATCGCGACGACGGGTGGCATTCTTCCCCGCGTTGGTGGCAAGCTCGATGAACACGCGTTGGGGCAGTGCGACGACTTTTCGTGCGCTCGCGTTGTCGACCCAGATTCCGCCACAGCTGCCGCAGCCATGGAGCGCGATGTCCTCGACCCGCACGGCGACGAGGCGCTTGCGGCAGCCGGGGCAGCGCAGCTCGACCGGAACTGGGGCGCCAGGCTTCTGTACGACATTGACCACCTGGTTGACGATCTGCACCGGTACCGGCACCTCTTTGGGTGGCGGCTCGTTGCGCGTCTTGCAGAAGGGGCAGACGATGACCTGGTCGGCCGGGAAATGAAGCGGCGCTCCGCAGCTGTTGCAGTCGGGCATGGCCAGCGAAGGCTACCATGGGCCTGCCGCGTGTCTGCAGGTGTTGATCGCCCCGACCAATCAGGGCGGCCGGCCCAGCTGCTGCGCGTGTTAGGCTCCCTGCGCCATGAAGCTGGCGGCGACGATCCGTGGTGTGGGCTACCGTTTCGATACGGTGAGTGAGGTGCTCGCCAAGGCCAACCCACCCAAGAGTGGGGACGAGCTCGCCGGGATTGCCGCTTCCGATGCCGTCGAGCGGGTAGCGGCCCGGGCAGTGCTCAGCGAGCTGACTTTGGCTGATCTGCGGGCCCAGCCGGTCGTGCCCTACGAGCAAGACGAGCTGACCCGCATGGTCGAGGACACCCTGGACGAGCAGGCTTTTTCTGCCGTGGGGCATCTGAGCGTGGCCCAGCTGCGCGAGTGGCTCTTGCAGACCGAAACCAGCGGGGCGCAGATCCGCGCCGTTTCCCCTGGGCTCACCCCCGAGATGGCAGCGGCGGTCTGCAAGCTGATGAGCAACCTCGATCTGATGGTGGCGGCGGCGAAGTGCGAAGTGGTGGTGCGCGCCAACAACACCCTGGGCTTGCCGGGGCGCATGTCCTCGCGCGTTCAACCGAACCATCCAACCGACGACGCCCAAGGGATCCTGCTCAGCGCCCGCGAGGGACTGGTCTACGGCTGTGGCGATGCGGTCATTGGTGTCAACCCGGCCACCGACTCGGCGGAGAGCACCTCAGAAATCCTCACGGCCCTGCACAAGCTGACGCGCGAAAACCGGATTCCCACCCAGCACTGCGTCCTGTCGCACGTCACGGTACAGATGCAGGCGCTCGATCTGGGCTGCCCGATGGATTTGATGTTTCAAAGCCTGTCGGGCAGCCAAACAGGCAACGAGGCGTTTGGCATCTCCATCGCTTTGATGGACGAGGCCTACGCCAAGATGCGCGAAATGGGTACGGCAGCCGGCCCCAACTGCATGTACTTCGAGACGGGGCAGGGCTCGGCACTGTCGTCCGACGCCCATCATGGTGCCGATCAGCTTACCCTTGAGGCGCGCTGCTACGGCTTCGCACGTCGCTACAAGCCCTTTTTGGTCAACACCGTGGTGGGGTTCATCGGACCCGAGTACCTCGAGAATGGGCCACAGATCAGCCGCGCCGGCCTCGAGGATCACTTCATGGGCAAGCTGCTCGGTTTGCCCATGGGCTGCGATGCGTGCTTCACCTACCACGCCGGCATGAGTCAGGATGAGCTCGAGAGCCTCAAAGTCATGCTCGCCGCCGCTGGCTGCAGCTACCTGATGAGCATGCCGGTGGGCGATGACATCATGCTCAACTACCAGTCGAGCTCCTATCACGACATTCCCTCGGTGCGCGGTCTGCTGGGCAAGCGTCCGGCGCCTGAGTTCGATGCCTGGCTCAACACGACGGGGATCATGGATGGGCTGCTGCCGGGCGAACGATTCGGTGATCCAAAGGTGCTGCGATGAGCTTGACGCGAGAGATGATCACGCGCTTGCGCTCCCGCTTGGGCGCAGCCGATCCGCTGCCACCTCCAGGGCCAGCGCAGCTCGTTACGCCGCCCCCGCGGCGCATCTACCCGACGCGCCGGACGCGCTCGGAGTTCGCTGACGAAGCTGCCAAACACACCACGGCGCTCGTGGGTATCGGTCAAGTGGGGACGCGCTACGCCACCGATGTCGTGCTGCAATTCCAAGCCGAGCTCGCCGTGGCACATGCTGCTGTCGCCGCCGTGTTGCCCGACGATTGGGCTCGCAACAACGGGCTGCTCTCATTGCAATCGCGGGTCGACGATCATCGCAGCTATCTGTTGCGCCCGGACCTAGGGCGTCGCTTGAACGAGCACTCGCTGTCGCTGCTGCACCAACAGGCTGACAAAGGCGTCGATGTGCAACCGATCTTGGCCGATGGACTCAGCGCTGTGGCGTGCATGGGCTCGGGGATGGCGCTGCTCGAAGCCTTCAGCGGGGCGTGTCGAGGGCGGGGCTGGACGTTAGGAACCCCGATGTGCGCCCGCTTTGCGCGCGTTTGGTTGCAGGACGAGATTGGCCAAGAGGTCGGCGCCAAGGTCACCGCCATCCTGCTGGGTGAGCGCCCCGGCTTGGGCACGGGCGACGGGCTGAGCGCCTACTTGGTGTACGAGCCACGCCTGGGCAAGACCGACAGCGATCGCAACATGATGAGCAACATCCACGCGCGTGGGACACCACCGCAAGAGGCAGGCGAGCGGTTGGCACTGCTGGCTGGCGCGATGATGGAGCAAGCTACCTCGGGGGTAGGGCTCGATCTGTCCGCGATGGCATCTGACCTCGGCGAGGCGGCTGGGACGGGATATCGCGAGCCCCAACGCCGCGTCAAACTGGTGGAGATAGCGCAATGACTCTCGAGCCGATCGTCCCCAAGATTCTGTCGGTCCGGCATTTGCCTGCTGCAGCCCCCGAAGTGCTCGTCGCCTACGGGGCCGATCCACAGCGCCACACTTCGCTGGGACTGGTGACCTGTGATCAAGACGATTCGACCTACGTGGCTCTCGATGAAGCCACCAAACACGCGGCGGTCGACGTGGTCTTTGCGCGATCGTTCTACGCAGGTGCTGGACATGCTTCAGGGGCGCTGTCAGGCGAAATCCTCGGTGTGATTGCCGGTCCTGATCCCGACACCGTGAGCGAAGGCATGAAGGCGCTCGTCCGCTGCCTCGAGCACGACGCCTGCTTCTACAGCGCCAACCCGGACGGCAGCGTGGCGATGTTCCCGCACGTCATCGCGTCGTTGGGTCGCTATTTGTCTGTAGAGGCGGGGCTGCAACCAGGCGAGGCGATGGCATATCTGGTCGCCCCTCCGATGGAGGCCACCATCGCCTTGGATGCAGCCATGAAGAGCGCTGAAGTGCGCGCCGCCAAGGTGTTTCCGCCCCCCACCGAGACCAACTTCGCTGCCGCTTGGTTGAGTGGTCCGCAGCACCAATGCGAGGCCGCCGCCGAGGCTTACGCCGCCGCCGTCGTAGAAGTGGCGGGCTGCCCGCTGGGCTGACGACGGGCTCTTGGCGCTATCCGGTTCTTCCATGAAGCGGTTTTGGGCCAGACACTAACTGGCGCCTGCGCTGATGGAGTACCATCGCAGGCGCCATGGCCATCCGTCGAACTGGAGCCGCTGACGCCTATAAGCTCAAGAAAGTAGGCTACCTCTACCTCGATATCCGTGCCCCAGAGGAATACGACAAAGGTCATCCGGTCGGTGCGGTCAACGTACCCTTCAAGTTGTTCACCTCCTCAGGAGGCTTCAAGGACAACCCCAGGTTCATGTCGGTGATGCAAACCCTGTATCCGACCAACACGAAGATCCTGGTCATTGGAAAAGTAGGCAAGCGCTCGATGCAGGCCGCTGAGGCGCTCGAAAAGGCCGGCTACAGCGAGCTGTGTGAGCTCAGGCCTGGCTACAAGGGCATTGTCGATACCCAAGGTCGCTACAGCGAAGACGGCTGGGAGACGATGGGGTTGCCCAGCGAGACCCAAACGGACGGGGGCTCGTACAAAGAGCTTCGTGCTGCCTCGGCATCGGTGGCGCCGCCGCCGCAACAGGAGACGAAGCAAGCCACCGGCCCCACCACCAGCATCCAACGAATGGGTGCCGCCGACGCTTATAAGCTCAAGAACGTCGGCTATCTGTATCTCGATATTCGGGCGCCCGAGGAATACGCCAAGGGCCACCCCGTCGGGGCTGTGAACGTGCCCTTCAAGCTGTTCACTTCTTCGGGTGGGTTCAAGGCCAACCCGTTGTTTCTTTCGGTCATGGAGGCGCTCTACCCCAAGGACACGAAGATTTTGGTCATTGGCAAGGTCGGCAAGCGTTCGCTGCAGGCCGCAGAAGTCCTCGAGCAGGCGGGCTACAAGCAGCTGTGCGAGCTGCGGCCAGGCTACAAGGGGCTGGTCGACACCAACGGGCGCTACAGCGAGGACGGTTGGGAGACGATGGGTCTGGCCACAGAGACATCGACCGATGGCGGGTCCTTCAAAGAGCTCAAAGAGAGGGCTGGTTAGCCCATGAGTAAGCGAGTTGGCGTGGTGGTGGGCCACGAAGAGTCGTTCTCCTCGGAGCTCATCAAGCGCTGCAACCAGCGCCCTGGCATCGTCGCCGAAATGGCCCAGATTGGCGGAACCGCCGAGCGGCACGTGAGCCGCTACGACGTGCTGATCGACCGGCTCAGCCACAAGGTGCCCCACTATCGGGCCTTTTTGAAGGCCGCTGTGCTCGCGGGTACGACCGTGCTCAACGACCCCTTTCGGTGCAGCGCAGATGATCGCTTTTTTGCAGTCTCTCTCGCGGCGCGCATGGGCTTGCAGGTTCCGCGTACGGTACTGCTCCCGCAGAAGAACTACGACTCCAGTGTCAACCTCGAGCGCAGCCTTCACAACCTCGAATACCCACTCAACTGGGCGGCGATCATCGACTACGTGCGCTTTCCCGCGATCCTGAAGCCAATAGGCGCCATCAATCGCGACGTGTCGATCGTCAAGGACGCGCCGGGCTTGATGAGCGCCTTCGATGCTTCAGGGCAGGGCGTGACGATGCTCCAGCAGCTCCTCAAGTCATCGCTCTATTTGCGCTGCTTGTGTGTGGGCGGGCAGCGGGCGCTGGCCGTTCAGTATGACCCATTGCGCCATTGTTATGTCTACCACGATGACGACGACTGGCTGGCTGCGCCGCTGCGCGATCAAGTTCTTGGTGACGCCCTGAAGGTTACGAGGGCGCTGGGCTACGATCTCGGTGCTGTCGAGGTGGCCGTGGTCGATTCGGTGGGCTGGATCGTCGATGCCAGCAATCCGGCGGCTGAGCTTCATCGGGAGGCGCTCGGAGGCCGCTACTTCGACGTCTTGGTCGACTGGATGGTGGACCTCGTGGAGCGCTGCGCGCGAGGCGAAGCAAGGACCGTCGAGCGGCAGAGCTGGGCTGAGGCCATCAGCCAGGGCAGACAATAGGGCAGGCCGTTTTTTGTCCGGAGTTGCCCACCTGGGTAACAATTCATTATCCGTTCACCGATCTCGGGAGATACCACTGTGACAAGCAAGGCCGTGCGGCTGCTGATCATCACAGCTTTGACGCTGGGAACCTCTGTGTTGGCGTTGGGTTGCGAGTCGACACAATTCTTCGACGAAGGGCCAGGTCAGCCCACGCAGCGTGCGTCAGGGCGGGCGCCAGCGGGCTCGATAGGCGCCTGCAGGGTGGGGTTCAGCAGGCGGCCGCCCATCGTCAACAAGGCGCTCTGGGACAACCTCAAGACATGTGGGCCTAAGACGCCGAGTCGCTACCTGCGGTTGGGCTACGGCCGCACCATGGGCAATGAGGATCCGACGCTCGAGTGGCGCATGCGAACCATCATGGAGGCGCTCAAGACAGGCGAATCCGAAAATGATGGCAACGCCAAGATGCTCGGCATGCTTCGAACGGTTCGCCGCCTTGCCCTGAACGATGCAGAGCTCAGTGCCCGCGTGGAGCGAGCCAGCGGTCGCACTTTTGCGTGTGATTACACCTACTTGCTGAACGCAACCAACAAGGAATACCAGAAGCTCGATCAAGGCGATCCCTGTCCTGCATACGCCTACGATCCGAAGCTTCGACAAGAAGTCTGTTTGTTCGAGCCGCAGATCAAAGAAGCGCGCTGGATCACCAGCCCTTGGAGCTGCATGGCGTTCACCGGAACGGTGGGCGAGGGCGGCAGCTGCTACCGCTTGTGCTCTTATGACGATTATTGCGCCGCTCAGGTCAATTGCGCGCAGCCCGACTTCAACCTGGTGCTGTGCGCGCTCGGCGTCTGCATGCCCGAGAGCGTGGTTGGCATCCTGCGTTGATGAAAGACTGCTGAAGGCTACTGACGTAGCAGGGCGAGCACCTCGGTCGCGCTCTCAGGGCGCTGGCCGGGGCCGCTCAAGCAAGCCGAAGCCACGCGGCCAAATCGCTCAATTTCTTGCGCAGCGGCGGGCTGGTCGCGCCAGTGGTCATCCTGTTCGACCAGCGCGAGCACATCCTCGATGACCCGGCCAAGGGCATAAACGTCGTCCCGGTAGTGGGCATCGGCTCCGTCGAGGCGTTCGGGTGCAATGTAGCCTGGCGTGCCAGCCACCGCGCTGGCCCCGGCTCGTCGGCAAATTCCAAAGTCCGTGAGGACCACGGTGTCGTCACGAAAAAGCAGGTTTGCGGGCTTGATGTCGGCGTGCACGAAACCAGCCGCATGGATGTGCGCAAGGGCTCGTGCCACCTCGACGAGCCAGCCCTTCAGGGGCATGAGCCGTTCGACTTGCTGTTGCTTCAAAGCGTCTCGTACGCTGCCCCCGCCGAGCCACTCGGTGGCGATCCAGCCGGCCGTTGGGTCGACGTCGAGCACGCGGATGATGTTGGGTCCGGCCAGCTGTACGGCGACCCGTGCCTCACGCGCGATCTGCTCGCTGTCGTCGCCGCCGCGGTGGTAGACCTTATAGGCGATACGGCGGCCGAGCAGCTCATCCTCAGCTTCGTAGACCGTGCCGGCTCCGCCACGAGCGACCTCTCTGAGCAAGCGAAAAGCGGTGGTTTCGACGTTGGGGGCGACCACCGTAGCGCTGTCGTCGATCGCTTTGACCCGTTTGCCAACACCGAGTTGCTCGGACCAGCGCTCATGACGCTCGCGGGCACCGGTCGCGTCGATGTCCCGGGCCAGCACTCGTTCGATGGTGCTCACAGCGCGACCGAGCTCACCGCGGCTCGCGTACAGCTCGGCCGAAAACATCATCGCTGCGACGGTGCGCACGTTCTCGACCAGCGCCAACGCTTGCTCAGCTTGGCCGCTCGACTCGAGCATGGCGGCGCAGGCGAGTCGCAGATCGTCTAGATCGCGGTTTGTGGCGACATCAGGGGCGCTCAGCCCCGTCAACAAAGCGTTGAGCACCTTGGCTTGGGCTGGACTCGCCGCTGCGCTGCGTAGGATTTGCAGGGCGTGATCTGCCTCATGTCCGCCTTGCTGTCCCACGCAGCTGAGCCGCTGCAGTTGCTCTTGCTCTTCCCGCTCGGCGCGTAACGCGCTGGAGCTGGGTGCTGGCTCTGGGGGGGCCTGCTCGGCTGGCGTAACGTCCTGCTCAGCCTCGTCAGGCGAGTCCTTTCCACCGAACAGCTTTTGCCAGAAGCTCATGGTCTCAGGCTCAGGTGAGCTGGCCGCGCCGCTCGGCAACCGCCAGGACAATGGGGCCGTCGCGCTGCTCTTGCAGCTTGTCGCCGGCGCAAAGTTGGATCTCGTGGGCGAGACGATAGCCGTTCATGATAGGTGGGGTGCCCCCAGGCTTGGTGCGCAATACCACGAAGCGATCCTCCCCGTCGTGAGCATCGACCAGGCGCCAATCGCCGATCGTCATGGGCCCCAGCGGCGCGAGGTAGCGCTCGCCCGCTACCGTGATGGATAGTGGTCCTTGCGGTTGGGTTGGCTCGAAGGGCTCGATAAGACACGGGATTTTGGCAGCGAGCAGTAGCTGCAGCCCCGAGGTGACCTCGAGTCGATCGACGCGCGCACCACCCAGTGTGGTGCCGTTGCGGGTGCTCAGGTCTTCCACGAAGGGGACTTGTCCTTCGCGTCCCAAGCGCAGGTGCTGGCGACTGATCGCACTCGAGCTGACCACGATGTCGGCGTGGGCACGGCCGATGGTCAGCGTGGTGCCCAACGCAACCATGACGTGCTGCTCGCTGATGACCAGGTTCAGCAGCGGACCTTCGAGTAGCTTGCTGCTGATGCGGTCGATGTGCACCTGGACCTGCTCATCGTGCTCGCGCATCACCAGCCAGTCCCGCGCGAGCTGCAGGGCCTTGCGACGCTCGGCGATGACGTCCAGATCGCTCAGCTGGCGCAAGAGCTGGGCTCGATCGCGCTCATCGCGGGCCTTGCGCGAGCTCACAGCGAGCTTCTCTTCGAGCTGCTCGATGAGCCCAGCCTCTTGCAGCACGCGAATTTCACCGTCGCCGTCGCCGGCAAGCGAGAAGGCTTCGGCCGCCTTTCTGAGCTCTCCGCAGGCTTCGAGCTCGGCCGCTATGGCGAGGATCTCGCCCTGCATACGGGCCGCACCGGACGCTTTGGCCAGATCGAAACTGATGATGGCTTTGCGACTCAATGCCCGATCGCCGTGCGGGGTAGCGGGGGCGATGCGTGCTGCCTGAGCACAGAACGCGAGTCGCATGGCCACATCCGTCTCGGCGTCTGCGCGCAGCAGCAATACCCGGGCCGCCTCATCCTGAAGCTGCGCTTCGAGATAGAGCTCCGCGGCCGCTTGGAGCTCGCCCTTGAGCTCCTTCTTGCGCGCTCGCGATTCCTTCCGTTTCTTGCGGTCGAACCAACCGAACACCGGGCCGATCATAATCGGCTGCGCGTCAGCCGCCACCCCGCTGCGCGTTGCGATTTGGGAAAAAGCTCATCTCAGAGTTTTGGATAGGTGCTATCCAGGCGGGGAACTTGACTTCCATGGGGCGGCACGAAACGATCGGATGCTTACATGTCGACCACACGCCTCGGTGAGCTGCTAGTCCGCGAGAAGCTGATCAGCTTGCAACAGCTGCGCCAGGCGCAGGAGGAACAACGGCGATCCGGCACCAAGCTCGGCTACGCGCTAGCGAAGCTCGGCTACATCTCCGACGGCGAGATTACCAACTTTCTGTCGTCGCAATACCGGGTGCCGGCTGTTTCGCTCAAGGACGTCGAGATCGAGCGCGAACTGACCAAGCTGGTCAGTCGTGAAGTTTGCGAGCGGCATACCATCGTGCCGGTAGCCCGCAGTGGCTCCTTGGTCACGGTTGCGATGGCCGATCCCACCAACCTCAACGCGATCGACGACATCAAATTCCTCACGGGCTACAACGTCGACGTCGTCGTAGCGAGCGAGAGCGCAATTCTCGAGACCATCGAGCGCATCTATTCGGCGCCGGCCAGCTACGACGACATGCTGGCGGCTTTCGATGAGGACGAGATTGAGTTCTCCCTCGACGAGGACGACGTCAACGTCCACGAGCTCGAAAAAGAGGCTGAGGGGGCGCCTGTCGTTCGCCTGGTCAACGCCATTTTGCTCAACGCCATCAGCAAAGGCGCCAGCGATATCCATATCGAGCCTTACGAGAAGAAGCTTCGGGTTCGCTACCGCATCGACGGTGTGCTGATCCCTGAGATGGAGCCGCCGCTCAAGCTCAAGAACCCGTTGGTCAGCCGCTTGAAGATCATGAGCTCGCTCGACATCGCCGAGCGACGCTTGCCCCAAGATGGTCGCATCAAGCTCAAGATGGGTAAGGGGCGCGAAATGGACTTCCGCGTCAGCGTGCTGCCCTGCCAGTACGGCGAGAAGCTCGTCCTGCGCTTGCTCGACAAGTCGAATCTGCAGCTCGACATGACCAAGCTGGGCTTCGATCCCGATCCGTTGAACGACTTCAAATGGGCCATCGGACAACCCTGGGGCATGGTGCTGGTCACCGGTCCGACCGGTTCAGGCAAGACGACCACGCTTTATTCGGCGCTGACCGAGCTCAACAAGGCGACGACCAACATCAGCACGGCCGAGGATCCGGTCGAGTACAGCCTGCAGGGCATCAATCAAGTGCAGATGCACGATGAGATTGGGCTCAACTTCGCCATGTCGCTGCGCTCCTTTTTGCGCCAGGACCCCGACATCATCATGGTCGGCGAGATTCGCGACTTCGAGACGGCGGAGATTTCCGTCAAGGCCGCTCTGACGGGACACTTGGTGCTCAGCACGCTGCACACCAACGATGCGCCGTCGACGATTTCGCGCTTGCTCAACATGGGTGTGGAGCCGTTTCTGATTACGGCCAGCGTCAACTTGGTGCTAGCGCAACGTCTGGCGCGCAAAGTGTGCGCCGAGTGCGCCCAGCCCGTGGTGATCGATCCACGTATCGCCGCCGATCTAGGCTTGACCGAGCAACATCTGATGCACGGTCAGCCACGTAGAGGCGCAGGCTGCAAGACTTGCAACGACAGCGGCTTCAAAGGCCGTATCGCGCTCTACGAAGTGATGCGGTTTGGTGAAGCCCTCAAAGAGATGGTGTTGCAAGGAGCTTCCACAGCGGAGCTGAAGGCGGCTGCCATCAAGGGCGGGATGGTCTCGCTGCGAATGAGCGGGATTGCCAAAATCCTGCAAGGCGTGACGACACCCGAAGAGGTGATGCGCGTCACCATGGGTGACTGATGACGATGACCCAAGACTACGATGGGGCCTCCGCCGGACGCCCGAGCTTCAGCCTTCAGCAGCTGTTGAAGGTGATGGTGGAGAAGGGCGCGAGCGACTTGCACGTGACGGCAGGCCAAGCGCCGCTGCTGCGCATCGATGGGCAAGTCATTCCCTTGAAGCTGCCGCAGCTATCGCCGAGCCAAGCTAAAGCCTTGTGCTACGAGGTGCTGAGCGAAGAGCAGAAGATCACCTTCGAGAAGACCAACGAGCTCGACTTCGCGTTCAGCATGAAGCGGGTGGCGCGATTCCGCGGGAACTTGTTCGTGCAGCGTGGTTGTGTCGCGGCGGTGTTCCGTTTCATCCCCTACCAGGTGATGTCCTTCGAGGAGCTCGGGCTTCCGCCCATCATGGCGGACGTGTGCACCAAGACCAAAGGACTGGTGTTGGTCACGGGCGCGACCGGTAGCGGCAAGTCCACCACGCTGGCAGCCATGATCGACAAGATCAACGGTGAGCAACGGGCGCACATCATGACGATCGAAGATCCGATCGAGTACGTGCACGCCCACAAGCGCAGCATCGTCAACCAGCGCGAAATCGGTAGCGACACCGAGAGCTTCAAGCGAGCGCTCAAGTACGTGCTGCGGCAAGATCCGGATGTCGTGCTACTAGGCGAGATGCGCGACCTCGAGACCATCGAGGCAGCCCTCACCATCGCCGAAACGGGCCACTTGGTCTTCGCCACGCTGCATACCAACAGCGCCGTGCAGTCCATCAACCGTGTCATCGACGTTTTTCCGCCGCATCAGCAGCCCCAGGTCCGGGCCCAGCTTTCCTTCACTTTGACCTGCGTGATCACGCAGTGCTTGCTGGCGCAAGCGAACGGGCCCGGTCGCTGCTTGGCGCTGGAAGTGATGGTGCCCAACAGCGCCATTCGCAACCTCATCCGCGAGGACAAGCTGCACCAGATCTATTCGCAGATGCAGATGGGCCAGCAGGGCAGCGGTATGCAGACCATGAATCAGTCGCTGCTCGATCTCTACCAGCGCAACATGATCACCGGTGACGACGCGTTCGCGCACTCGAATGACGCTGACGAGCTCAGGGGCATGGTCGAAGGCCGCTCGGTGATGGTCGCCAGCAAGAAGCCCGGCGGCTACCGCTAGAGCGCAGACACCCTGGCGCCACGGCGGCCGAAGGGTTAAGCCAGCAGCGTGTGCGGGATATTCGGGATCTTCGGCCACCCTGAGGCGGCCAACATCGCCTACTTGGGCTTGCATGCCTTGCAGCACCGTGGCCAAGAGTCCGCTGGTATCGTAACCAGCGACGGCCAGCGGCTGCATGCGCAGCGCAGCATGGGGTTGGTCCAGGGTGGGTTTACCAGCGATGACCTGAAGCGACTGCCTGGGAGGCTGAGCATTGGGCATGTTCGCTACTCGACGGCTGGCAAGTCGCATCTTCGCAACGCTCAGCCCTTCGCGGTGGATTACAAGGGCGGCTCGTTAGCGGTGGCCCACAACGGTAACCTCACCAATCACGATCCGCTGCGCCGCAAGCTCGAGCAGCGCGGGTCCATTTTTCAGAGCGGCGCGGACACCGAGGCGATCGTCCACCTGATCGCCATCAGTCAAGCGAGCAGTCTGAAAGAGCGGGTGATCGACGCGTTGCAACAGGTTCGCGGTGCTTACTCGATCGTGTTCATGGACAAGGAATCCATGGTAGCGGTGCGCGATCCGATGGGTTTTCGACCATTGTGCCTGGGGATTCTGGCGCCCAAGGGGGGGGATGCTGGCAACCAACGGCCTGCCTATGTCGTGTCGAGCGAGCCGGCGAGCTTCGATTTGATCGGGGCCGAGATGTTGCGTGACCTCGCTCCTGGCGAGCTCGTTGCGGTCGACCAAAAAGGGATGGTTTCGGAGCGGCCGTTCGACAGCACGCCACGGCGAATGTGCATTTTCGAGTACGTCTACTTCGCCCGTCCAGACAGCGTGCTCGAAGGCGCAAGTGTGTACCAAGTGCGGCAGCTGGCCGGAGAAAAGCTCATCGAGGAGCATCCCGTCGCGGGCGCGAGCGCTCAAGACACGGTCGTCACCCCAGTGCCCGATTCGGGCGTTGCCGCCGCCATCGGGCTGAGCCAAGCGGCCAAGCTACCTTTCGAGATGGGGCTGATCCGCAGCCATTACGTGGGCCGCACATTCATCGAGCCGAGTCAGTCGATTCGCCACTTTGGCGTGCGGCTCAAGCTCAATCCCAACCGGGCGGTCCTCAAAGGCAAGCGGGTCATCGTCGTCGATGACTCGATCGTGCGCGGCACGACCAGTCGCAAGCTGGTCGGCATGTTGCGCTCAGCAGGAGCGATCGAGGTGCATGTTCGCATTTCCAGCCCCCCGACCAAGTGGCCTTGCTACTACGGCATCGATACGCCAACACGCGGCGAGCTCATTGCGAGCAGCCACAGCGTCGAAGAGATCCGACGCTACTTGCAGGCTGTCAGCCTCGGCTACCTATCGCTCGGCGGGCTCGTCGACGCAGTGCACGAGGTCGAGACGACCGGCCAGCAACCCAACGCTGTGTCACAATCCAGGAAACGCTATTGCCACGCTTGCTTCTCGGGCGACTACCCGATTCCTTTCGAAAGGGACAGCGGGCCGCGCCAGCTGAGTTTGGTCAACGACTGAGAATCATTGGAGCCTGACCCTGGTGCTTCTCGAGTGCGCCTTTCGACGCGCCGTGTCATGATCCCGTCGTGGAACCAGCATTAGACCGCGTGTCGGTCTATGAAGTGAGCCTCCGAGATGGGCTCCAAAATGAGCGGGGCGCCATCGCCACCGATCAGAAGCTGTTGCTGCTCGAAGCCTTGGTCGCAGCTGGCCTCGAGCGCATCGAGCTGACCAGTTTCGTGTCGCCCAAGTGGGTGCCACAACTTGCTGACGCTGAGCAACTGGCCCGCGCCGCGACCGTGCCCGAGGCTGTGCAATTGAGCGCGCTGGTGCCCAACGCCAAAGGGCTCGAGCGAGCCGTCGGCACGGGCATATCAGAGATCGCGGTGTTCATCTCGGCCAGCGAGACGCACAATCGCAGAAACATCAACAAGTCCATCGCCCGCACGCTCGAGGTGTTCGAAGAGATCGTTCCTCCGGCGCGAGAGGCGGGAATGGCTGTTCGGGCGTATGTCTCCACCGTTTGGGGATGTCCTTACGAGGGCGACGTAGACCCACGCAAGGCCATCGAAATCGCGGTCGCCCTACATGCGCTTGGTTGCTACCAGATCTCCTTGGGAGACACGGTCGGGGTGGGCAATCCGAAGCAGACGCGCTCAATCGTCCGCAGCACGCTCGTCTCCTTGCCTGCCGAAGCGGTGGCGCTGCACTTGCACGACACCCGCGGCACCGCACTGGCGAATATCTTGGTGGGGCTCGAGGAGGGGATCCGCGACTTTGACGCTGCTGTGGCTGGCCTCGGAGGTTGTCCTTACGCGCCTGGTGCAGCCGGTAACGTAGCCACCGAGGATTTGGTGTTCATGCTCGAGGGCATGGGCTTGAGCACCGGGGTCGATCTCGACCTGCTCATCGAAGCGGGAAACGTCGCCGAGCGCATCGTACGCCGCTCGCTGCCTGGCAAGGTCCACCGTGCCGGCGCGTTCCGCAAACGCTGACCAGCCTACATCCCAGCACTGGTCACGCAGCCGAGCCGGGTGAACCAGACATGATGTGCGCCGCCCTCTCGGTCGTCGCGAAAGAGAATGCCGACGTTGCCTTCGGGGCCGAAGGTGGCGATGGGGTAGACGCTGTTGTACGGCGCGTTGGTCAGGCGCTGCTCTGCGCTCAATGGCTGCAGCTGGGAGTTGACCATTCGTGAGTACAGCTCATAGCCCTGATTGTTGTCCCGATCATCGGCGTAGACGAGCAAGGCACGGTCACCGAGCGGCAGCAAAGAGGGATACCGCGAGTGGTTGCCGCCCGGCTGGCTGAGCGCCGTCGGGGGGACCAATGTTTCGCCGTCTTCGTTGACGGTGGTGGCATAGATCGCCTTGTTGGCAGCTGTGCGGTCGTACCAGGCGATCATGTAGTGGTCATCGTTCCAGATTACCTTGGGGTAGACCGCTTCGGTCATTCCGTCGGTGATGGTGATCAGTTTCGAATGAGGCTGCAGCGTGGTCTGCTCGAACGTCCGGAAGCGAATGACCTGCAATCCGGCCTGCCCGTTGGCGAAGGCGACGCCAACCGTCTTGTCGCCTGAGGCGATGACGGGAGCCTCGTCGTTGAAGCCGCCATCCTGGGTAAGCTGCATGGTGATCCCTTGTGGCTCGCCGTCGACGCTCACCCGGCGCGCCATGACCTCGAAGAGCCCGCTCTGGTCATCTTGCCAGACGACGATGAACTCAGTGCCGTTGTAGGCGAGATCGACGTTGACCGAGAAGCCCGGCGCCTGGCTCAGCCGCACATCCTGGAGAATTCGACCGCCGTTGGGATCCAACAGGGTGAAGAAGGCTTCGTAGTTGCCGTGACGGCGATCTTGCCAAGCCAGGCCGTAGCGATCACCGATCCAGACGATGGGGCCGCCGGCCGAATCGGCGTTCTTGACTGCGACCTGCTCTTCGATGGGCTCGACCTTCGTGGCGTCCGCTTCGAGCCGGGTCTCGTACATGTCGAAGCCGACGCTGGTACCCGTGTAGATCGACAGATAGCTCTCGCCACTGAAGGCCAGGCCGCCTGGGCCAGCTGGGGCCAAATCACCGCTGATGCGCACTGGTTCTTTTTGCAGGGGGATGAACTCGGCGCCGTCGTCGACGATCCCGTTGCAGTCGTTGTCGACACCGTCGCAGATCTCGGTATTGCCGGGGAAGGCGGCGGCGCTGGCGTCGTTGCAGTCGTCACCACAGGAGCCCGGCTCACCCGCGGTGGTGCCGGCGCGAGGTGCGCGGTGGCCGTCGCCATCCAGATCGTGCGTTGCGGGTCCGTAGCTGCACAAGCCAGTGAGTGGCTCGCAGTCGTCCAGTGTGCACGGATCAGCGTCGTCGCAGTCGATTGGATCGATCACGATGCAAACCCGAGGCGGCATGGGTTGGCCTGGTGGAAGCTCGGGCAATTCGCCTTGGTAGACGCGCGTGTCCACGCAGCGAACTGGATGGCAGAGGTTGTCGTGGTCGGGACAGTCAGCGTCCACCAGGCATTCTGGCTCAGGCGGTAAGGGCGGCGGGATCCACAGCTCGCTGCGTGCACCGCAGCTTGCAGACGCCTGCAAACAGAGCGCAGCGGCCGCGAGCAGAAGGAGCCGTCCGGCGCGTCGGCGGCTGGGCGCCGAGGGGCGCGGTGTGTGAGTCATTAGAGGCAGCCCCCGAAACCCTTCACATCGATCGGCTCACAAACGAAGCCGGGCGGACAGCCGTCGGGGCCCACCAGATTGCACAGCTGAACACATTGGTTTCCCGACCCAGTAATGACGCAGACATGGCCCGCAGCGCAGTCGAGTCCACCACTACAGGGTGCCCCTTGAGGGCCGGTGCCGGCCGGATAACAGAACGCACCGTAGATTTCCTGGGCGCACGGCTCGTTTGGGTACTCCACGAAGATGTAGCAGGCCTCACCTGGTGGGCAGTCGCCGTTGCCCTGCTTGTAGGGGTCGCATTGGAAGTCCTCGATGGGCGGCTGGGCATCTGGGCAGCCGGGATCGATGTACTCTTCGAAAGCGTCCTGTGCGGCGTCCGCGTCAGGCTTGTGACCGCCGGTTCCCGCATCGATGAAGATGTAGCCGCCGGCACCGGTGGTGGTGGTCGACCCGGGCTGGATGACGACCACATCACCGCATCCTGCAGCCAGCCCTGCCAACATGGCGGGCAACATCGAGGCTGCAACGATAAGGTAAGTTTTTGGGTTCATGACCAGATTCTATCCTGCCACCGTCGCTGGGCCAGGACTATCCTTCTGAACAAACAGTGTCGACGGGCAGCACAAAGGATCACGGGCGGGTCACGCGAACGGATCTTATGGTGATCGGCTCGTGGGGGCGGCGCTCGAGCTGAATAGCCAATGTGCGCAGCAGCGAGCCCGGACCGCAGCGGCCAAAGATGGTGTAAGCGCCGTGGCTGGCGTAGCGGCTGCCAACCGGATCGAGCTGGTGGGCGGGGCCCAAAGTGATGAGGAACTGCATCGCGCCGCTGTTGGGGCCGCGCGTGGCCATGCACAACACGCCGGCTCGATTGTGGCTCATACCTGCCCACACCTCGTCGGCGATTACGTAGCCTGGGCTAGAGGGGTGTACCGGACGACCGCCATGGATGGCCAGCGCCGGGCTAATGCGGTGAAAAGAGCTGCCATCATAGGCCGGTTGCTTGCGCCAACCATCCAAGGTGCGCAGCGGCCGCGTGCCGTTTGCCAGGCCGGTGAAATTGGCCACAGCCAAGGGCGCTTTGTCCTGCAACAGCGAGCAGCTCAGCACACCGACCGAAGTCTCAATACGGGCGACCAGACCGCGGCCAGGCGGCAGATTTGCGGTTGCGTCTGCAAGGCTCCAGCGGCCCAGCAGCGGATCGTCGGCATTCGGAGCGATGGAAGCGACTGGGCGTGCGAGGACCGGGCGCGCAGCCCGCAGCGGTCGCGGTGCTGACTTTGCGGCTCTCCATTCGGGGTCGTAGCTCGGCGCGCCTGGGGCTTGGTGGGGCGGCGGATCGCTCGTCCGGTTGTCGCTGCCACAGCGACACGACGACGCACTGGCGCAGGAAATGAGGGGTATGAGCAACCCCAGAGTAGCTGCCAAGGGCCAGCGCACAGCAGGTGTCTTGCAACCTCTGCTCGAAGCGGTCAAGGATGCAGCAATGGGCCACCTCGTCAGCCGTATTGCCACTCGAGCAGGCGAAGCTTGCACCGTGTGGCTTGCCGGACGGTGGTGGCTCGTTGTGGGCCTGTTGGTTTTTCTTTGCGCCTGCGGCGGCTGCGAGCAACGGGTGCCGGAACCGCAGCCCATCCCTGCTGCCGACGTGACACCGCTTCGCAGCGCGTCAGCGACCTCCTCATCAGCGCGACGGCCAACCGCGCCGCCGCGACCCGCTCGTTGTGTGGTGCAGACTGGGGACAAGCCCGCCCGTCCTGCTGCCCCTAGTGGCGCCGATCCCAGCTGTCCGCCCGATCCAAAACCCAACTACCGCTTGCGCAAAGGCAAGGTGCGTTTCCTGAGCGCGGCCGATTTGGTCGTCGATGTCGAGATCGCCGAGCGGCACGAGGATCGCATGCGTGGCCTGATGTACCGGACGCAGATGGCCGATGCTGCCGGCATGCTTTTCGTGTTCAAGGAGCGCCGGGTGCAGAGCTTTTGGATGAAGAACACCTGCTTGCCCCTGGACATGCTCTTCATTGACCACGACGGCCTCATCGTGGGGATCGAAGAGAACGTGCCGACCATGAACGTGAGCAACTACGGGGTTCAATGTCCATCTCTCTATGTCCTCGAGCTGAACGCCGGCTGGACCCGCCGAAACAGCGTGCGGGCTGGCCAGCGTGTCGCATTCGAGGGGCTTCGGCCGTGAGTGTTCGATTGTCATGACCGCACCTTTGCTTCGAGTGGAACGTGCCGACCGCCCGTCCGTGAGGCAACTACGGATTGCCCTGGAAGCGTTTCGCGAAAAGGGGCGACAGCTCGCTGATTCAGCGGATTTGGGCGCCCGCGACCCACGTTTCATCGCACGGGTTTTGCCACTGCTGGACTTGCTCTACGACGACTACTTTCGTTGCGAGACCGAGCTGGAACAGGAGGTTCCGCAAGGACCCGTTCTGGTCGTGGCCAACCACAACGGGATGAGCGGCATCCCTGACATGTTCTGCCACATGGCGGCCTTCTGGAGGCGCTACGGCCCCGCGCGGGCGGCCTACGGTCTCATGCACGACTTTCCGTTTCGTGTGCCCTACGCCGGACCTTGGCTCAACGCTTGCGGTGCCATCGGTGCCCATCCCGTCAACGCCCATGCGGCTCTGGCGCGTGGGGCGGCGGTTTTGGTTTTTCCCGGCGGGGACATCGACTCGTGCAAACCTTACCATCGGCGCTATCGCATCGAGCTTGCGGGCCGTCGCGGATTCTTGCGGGTAGCGATCGCGGCCGGCGTGCCCATCCTGCCGATTGTCAGTGTGGGGGCGCACAGCTCTCTGTTCCTGCTCAGCGACGGAAGGCGGATTGCCAATTTCCTCGACTTGCCGCGGCGTATTCGCACCAACGTGTTTCCCATCGGGTTCGCGTTGCCCTGGGGACTGATTTTTGGCAATGCGTGGCCGCATTTGCCACCGCCCGTGAAGATCCACACCCGTTTTTTGCGACCTATGCAGCTGCCCTTTCCGCCGTCAGCGGCCAATGAGCCGGAGGTGCTCGACGCCGCTTACGACCAGGTCGAGACGACGATGCAGAGGGCGCTCGATGAGCTGCGTCTGCTGGGCCGACACGGACTGTTCCCACGCCGCTAGCCCTCTTCGAGCCAGCTCCGCTCAATGCAGGCTGAATGGGTCGGGGGGCTCGTCTTCGTCGTCGCGGCCGCCTTTGATGACCCGCAGATCGGGGCCGTCCTCGCGCTTGCGCTTGCGCATCTTCTGCATGGAGTCGACCTCCGCATGTT
>CAZRGL010000143.1:0-20286 GCA_964599485.1 uncultured Polyangiaceae bacterium | reverse complement strand
GCCCGTTGGGCGCTCGAGTCATTTGGGCGCCCGTTGGACGCTCGAGTCATTTTGGGCGCCCGTTGGGCGCTCGAGTCATTTGGGCGCCCGTTGGGCGCTCGGGTCATTTGGGCGCCCGAGTCATTTGGGCGCCAAGGAGAGCGAGTGAAGTTTGACTTCATTCGGGCGGAGAAGGAACGGCATCCTGTCAAGACGCTGTGTCGCGTGCTCGGAGTGTCGTGCTCGGGGTTCTATGTATGGCGCTCGCGACCACCAAGCAAGCGTGCGGTCGAGGACGCGCGGCTGAAGAAACGTATTCGCGAAGTGCACGCCGCCAACAAGGGTTGCTACGGCAGCCGTACGAGGAGTGCTACGCCGCGTAGAACGGTGTCCACCGAACCGGTGCAAGATCATGGCGCTGGCCTGTTCCTCGCGCCGACGCTCACGCCCCGGTCACGACCACGCCCACGCCCCGGTCACGACCACGCGCACCCCGTCGCGCACCCGCTCGGCCCCGACCACGAAAAAAACGCCAGGGCGCGTCACCGCGCCCCAGCGCAACTGCCTCAAGAATGACGCTTGATGAGCCCAGTCAACATCGCACAAAAGGCCGGTCCGCCAGCCCGAGCCCCCAAGTCATCTGCTTCTGCGAGATGAACCGATAGCGCGCCCGTTGGGCGCTCGAGTCATTTTGGGCGCCCGTTGGGCGCTCGAGTCAACCGTGGCGGGAGGGTCAGTACCACTCCCCGCCGAGGCCTACGGTAAAGCTCATCAGCGTGGCGCGCTCGAAAAACACGGGGTGAAAATCGAAGCCGATGGCGAACCCGCTGCGGCGGGGCCCGTTGCCACTGAGACCACCAATGTTGAAAGCCGCGCGCACGTTCGCACCGGGGCGCACGCCGCTATCAGCGCCCACGCCTCCAGCCGCGTCGGCAGCCCCTGCCGCGTAGATGTCGATGGAGGGGCCTACGCCGAGATCCAGGAAGTGACCTAAGGTGAAGCCCGCCATGATCGAGTTGTAGACCATGGCCAAGGCGGCCGCGCTGCCGCTATCAGCGATGATGCCAACGGTAGGCGTGCCCTGGTAGTAGGCCGAGAAGATGTGATTGAACTGCACGCCCACGCGGCCAGACAGGGAGATGGCACCACCGAGCGCGTCGGGAGCCTCCGGCATGAGGAGAACTCCACCGTTGAAGCTGAAGCCGCCGCGGGCGCGAACTCCGTCTCGCGTCGCTTCCTCAGCGGACGCCGCGGCCGGGAGCAAGAGCATGAGGGCCAGCACAGTGAGAACTACTTTTAGCCGTTTCATCGGTTGTTCCTCTCGTGGGTGCGATCTCCAGCCTAGTCTGGATCCCAGGCGCTAGGGCGAAGCTTTGCAGTCTAGGTCGTTGGGCTCACAAGTGGTGACCACCAACAGGTAGTCGCCGGGACGCTCACCTTTGCTCTTGCTCTGGAACGTGTCGACCACCAGGAAGTAGGTTCCAGGTCCGATGGTGCCCTGTATGAGTGTATCGTTTCGGGCCAGGCAAGAAGCGGCCTCAGCGCTGCCTTGAAGCAACTGGATGTCGACGTCTACGTCCTCGGCGTCGACCACGAGGGTACGCAGCAGCACCTTCTCTTGAAGCTCCAACCGGTAGACCACCTCTGGACCAGACTCGCTCTGTCCCTCACCGCAGGGGCTGTACACGTCGAGGGTGTCCGAATTGCTGTCAGCCGTGCTACGCCGATCTGAGAATGGAAGCTCGTCGATGATGATGGGATCGACAACGGTTCCGGAGCCGGTTGGCTCAAAAGCGCCGATGTCAGGTGGTGTGCCGCCGAGAAGGACAGCCTCGTAGAATCGATCCAGTGCTTGGAGTGTCAGCAGGTTGCGCGTGTTCTGCCCGTAGTCGAGCCCGCTGCTACTGAAATCGCAGGCGCCTGCTGCAGCAGTGTTGGGATGTACACCGTCGGACCCTAGACCGAAGTCAGGCAATTCATGCATGGCGAAGTGTGCGTCGACGAAGGGGACCTGCCGTGATTGGGCCAGCGCGCGAACGAGCTCGTTGACCGTGGGCACCCAGAGCCCGAGGAAAGGGTCGTTGGTGCGCGCAGGAATGGACACGAGCACGGGCACGATACCTTGGCCGATCAGCTCGTCGACCAACGTGACCATGTTGCCGCCATACCAGCGGAACATCGTCCCCATGCTGTTGGGGTACCAACCCATGTCGTTGGTTCCGAACATGACGACCGCGACCGCTGGCGAGATGGCAGCGATCTCTTGCTCGAGGGGGCTTTGCACGGGCGCAGGAGCGAGCGCCCAAGCAGCTGTTTGGCCGCCCTTGGTCGCCACGCTCTTTCGGTCGAACGGCGTGGCTCCGGCGGCGTCGCCTCCACGGAAATAGGCGTGGGCGTTTTGGAGCGCGAGGTGCGCGCTCAGATCCGTATCCTCATCCGCCAAACAGTGCAGGTAACTAGTGGTGACCGATATCGAGTCACCGACTTTCATGAAGACATCGTCTTGCAGGCCGCTGCTCGTATTTCGTATGTCTGCAAGCCGATCGACAACGAACGTGGTGATGGGTGAATGGACCTGCCCCACCGGATAACGCGCCATCGCGTAGAGCGGCGACTGCCCGCCAGCCCCACCGGCGGCTGAGCTGCCCCCTGCGCCGCCATCCCCTCCCCCGGAGCTCGAAGTCACAGCCGAGCCGCCGCCGCCTGTAGACGATGCCATGGGCTCAACGTCCTGCCCGCAGCCGGCGACGCCGAGCACCAGCATCAAGACCCCAGCTGCAGCCTTGGACGGGCTCGTGCTCACGTTGGCCCCTGCCCAGGCGTCGTCGACAAGCAGCTGATGGGCGTGATGCAAACGAGCCATGCGTCGCCGTCGCACTGCGGGATAAGCGCGTCGGTGCACGCGTCGGTGTCGGCCATCTGCGCGGCGCTGCAGTCGCCCAGATCGGCAAAGCAGAATTCGTTGCACTCCTGTTTGGTCGACGTCATGCAGTCAGGGATGATCTCGCAGGCTCGCGCACAGATTTGCTTGCGCGTCATGCAGTTGCCCTCGCCGTCACAATAACCATCAGGGCAAGCGCTGGGCGCCGGGACAGGATCGAGCACGCACGCGCACTGCTGGCACGAATAGCTGCCGCAAACGGTGCCCTCTGAGCAATCGCCATCCGCTTCGCATTCGCAAGACGCTTCACCGTCGAAGATTGCTTTTCCGCCACAGGACGGCAGCGAACCGAAGCCCAACAACAGCCACAACGACAGTGTGAGCAAGATGGCAGACCGCATGCCCCACCCATAGCGCGATGGCGCCTCCTTGTGGACCCTGCGTCGACGGCACTCCGGAAAACAGAAACCTGTCTTGTTGGGGCGGTCGGGCTCGACAGTGGCGATTGCGACCCAATTCTCGGCCTTCTTGGGCCTGTCGCCAGCTGCCTCATTGGGCGAAGACTTGCGCGCCTCCGATCCAGGTGGCTAGCACCGTTGGGCCGGGCGGCTCTAGGGCGCCTGCAGTCACCGGATCGCGATCGAGCAACACGAGATCGGCACGCAGTCCTTCGGTTAGCGAGCCGCAGCTTCGGTTAGCGAGCCGCAGCTGTCCTCGATTCCGCCGGCGATAGCAGCGCCGCGGGTGTACAAGGCAAGGGCCTCTTCGGGCTGAATACGCTGCGCGCCGCCGAAGAGCTCGCCCGTCGTCGTACGGCGGGCACAGGCCGCCCACATGCCGTGCAGTGGGCTCGGGTCATCCACAGGCGCGTCCGAGCTACCGGCCAGGCACATGCCGGCGTCGAGCATCTGCCGCAGGGGCAGGGTGCGATCAGGGGCAGGGAAACCCGTGGCGAACAAACGGTCCGCTACCATTGGGATGAACCCCGGCTGGACCGACGCTGCGATGCCCCGCTGCGCCGCGCGCTGCGGGTGCCCTGGCTCAGGCATGAAGAAATGCTCGATCCGATGGGGCCCGACGCCTGGAGGTCGTTGTGCGGGGCTATCCGGCAGCGCCTCGAGCGCGCGGGCGATGGCCTCGTTGCCCATCGCGTGCACCGCTACTGAGAACCCGCACGCCTGCGCCCGTTCGAACAGGCTCCGCGCCTGCTCTACTTGGTAAAACAGCATCCCGCAATGCAGCTTGCCGTCCCAGCCAGGCCTGATGGTGGCATCCCTGCCCACGCGAAAACCGTCCAGCGATCCACTGGACAGGGCGTGACGCGTCGCTGATGCCAATGAGGCAACGACCTGCCGAAAGCCGAGCCGCACCCCGATCAGCTTGCCACCGTCCATGAAGATCTTGAGCGGTCCAACCCGAAGCTGCTCGCTCCCCTCGCCGGTTGTGCTTCCATCGAGGCGTTCGAGGGGCATGGTCAAATACCCCTTGTCGCCCACCACCATCATATGGACGCCCAGCCGCAACTTGCCTGTGTCGTGGGCCTGACTCAGCACGGCCTCGAGCGCCGGATGGACTCCTGGATCGAACACCCTCACGATGCCATAGGACAGAAGCTCCTGCTCATAAGCGGAGACAGCGCTCAGATAAGCATCGGTGTCGTCACTGATGATCTGATCCATGGCAACGATGAGCACTCGGCTGGCGGCCTCCTCGAGCAACAGACCGGTTGGCTGGCCGCGGCGATTGCGCACGACCTCGCCTCGAGGCAGCTCGCGACCGCCGCCGCAAAACCCCGCCGCTTCGAATGCACGACTGTTAGCCACACCGTCGTGCAGGCCGAAGTGCATCGCCAAAACCGGGTGATCGGGACAGGCATCGTCGAGCTCGTCCTGTCTCGGTAAGCGCTTCTCACGCAACCGCAGCTCGTCGTGCCCCATACCGAGGATCCATTGGCCCGGCGGCGTTTGGCGCGCCCGCTGCCGAAGGGCCTGAACGAAACGATCGACTGTGTTGATCTGTGGCTGATTCAGGCGCACTGCTTGGCGGAGCAACGCGGCGATGCCGAAATGGTGGTGGGCGTCGATGAAGCCGGGGCAAAGACAGCCACCAGCCAAATCGACAATCTGCGCTCCCTCGCCGACAGCTGCCCTGACATCGTCCTCGCTCCCTCTGGCCACGATGCGTCGGTCCCTCGTTGCCAACGCTTCGACAGTAGGACAAGCCGGATCCATCGTGCGGATGAGCCCGCCTCTGAAGAGCTTGGGTGGGTTTGACACGGCCACAGCCTACTCCCTCCAGAGAATGAGACGCTATTGGGTCGAGATGAAATTGGTCTGTTGACTGTTGTCTGTCCACGTGGCAGCTTGTGGCAACAGCGATGCTGCAACCGATTCGAGCCGCGAGCCGATCCAATCAGGTCTTCGAGCAGCTGCGTGATGGCATCCTCGGGGGCACCTACAGTCCTGGGGCGCATTTGCCGACCGAGCGGGAGATCTGCAGCCAGCTCGGGGTAAACCGCACCTCGGTGCGTGAGGCCATCAAACGGCTCGAACAGGCGCGCTTGGTCACTGTTCGCCACGGCGCCGGCACTGAGGTGCTCGATTATCGTACCCACGCTGGGCTCGATCTGCTTCGCGACTTGCTGACGCCGGCGGGCGAGCTGAATCCTGTGGCGCTGCGCAGCGTCCTGGAGATGCGGCTGCTCATGGGCGGGGAGATCTCACGGCTGGCGGCTGAGCGTGCCAGTGATGAGCAGCTGGCCACCCTCGACGCGATCACCGAGCGAATCGAGACGTGCCCACTACAAGCCGCCGAGGCGCTGCAGGAGGCTGATTTCGACTTTCATTATGCGCTCGCCCAGTCAGCTGAGAACCTCGCTTATCTGCTCGTGATGAACTCGGTCCGTGGGCTCTACTTCGAGTATCGAGCGCTGTTCTTGGCTGCCTTCGCAGCTCCTTTTCGGCATCGGTCTACCTATCGCAAGATCTTGGAGGCGGTACGCGACGGGGACGGCGCGACTGCCGAGCGTCTCGACCGGGCAATGCTCCAAAAGACCAACGCGCAGATCCTGAAGCAAAGAGCGGCCCGAAAGAGGGGAAGATGAAGGTCCGGTTCATCACACCTTATTACGGCGTCAAAGGACAGCGGCTGCTGACCCTGCCCTGCCTTGCTGCGGAGTTCGAGCAGTACTGCGAGGTCGAGCTGTGCGATCAGAACGTCGAACAGATCGACTACTCCGATTGTGACCTCGTCGGGATCAGCTTGCTGGTCTACAACGCGCCCCTAGGCTACGAGATCGCCCGGCGCTTCCGCGAACGCGGCATTCCGGTGATCATGGGAGGCAGCTGGCCTACGGTCTCGCCCGATTGGGTTGCGCCCCATTGCGACTCGGTGGTGATAGGTGAAGTCGAAGGACTCGGCGCAAGGATCATCGCCGATCTCGAGGCCCACCAGCTCCAGCCACGCTATCGGTCCCACCGCCCACCCTGCATGAGCAGCCTGCGCTTGCCGCGGGTCGACAAGCTCAAGTCTGACCGCTACTTCCAGCTCACGGGCTACCCGATGGAGCTGACCAGGGGCTGCCCCAACGCTTGCAACTTCTGCGTCAGTCGTGACATCCAACCGACCTTCCGAAAGAAGCCCTACTCGATGGTGATTCGCGATCTAGAGGCTCGCGACAGCCCCATTCTCAATCTCTACGATCTCAACATCGGCGCTGACAAGCGCTACTTCCAAGACGTGGCGCGCATTTTCGCCGAGTTCCCCATTGCTGCCTGGCAGTGCGAAACCTGCATTGCCTACTTGGACGACGTCGAGCTTCTCAAGACCCTGGAGCGGGCAAACCTCAACCAAGTCTATGTCGGAATCGAGAGCATCACGGAGGCAGGGCTCGCTGCCATCAACAAGGGCTTCAACCCGCGCACCAAGTACAAAGAGATCATCCAGAAGTGCCACGACCACGGCATCCACATCGCCGCTGGCTTCATCGTCGGCCTCGACGGAGAGGACCGCAGCGTGTTCGAGCGTTCGCTCGAGTTCTTCAACGACGTCAAGGTCGAGTACACCACGCCGGTCTACGTGACCTACTTGCCGGGCACCAAGCGCTGGCACGAGCTCGAGCGGGAGGGCCGCATCCTCACTCATGACTTGGCGGACTACGACGGCACCCATCCGATGATGCGACCCCACGGAATGAGCGTCGATGAGCTGCAAGAGGGTGTGGAGTGGTTCATCAAGGAGTTCTACGGCCTGCGTTCCATCGGGCTACGCGGACTTCAAAAACCGAATTGGCGACCGACCGATTTGCTCGGCTACTACGCTTTCAATCTCTGGTTCGCGCGCATGTATCGCGACCTGTACGAGCCCGACGACCACGGAGTCATACCAGCCTACGATCGAGCGGCCCACGATCGCATCACCCACCAGCAGGTGAACAAGGATCGCTATGGCTTTGGCATCGCTGAGAAGGTGACCGCTGTTTGGAACCGTGCGGATCGGATGATGCGACCGCTGCAGCGACTCGCTAGCGAGCTTCGTTTGCCGGATGATTCGATGACGAAAACACACCGGACGACCTCGTAGTCGGGCCTCGCGTAAATTATTTCAACGGAGGTAGGGGCGTTCAGTCACGAAGAGCAAGGCTTTTGCCTGCGTACGCCAATGGGCGGGAGCGTCGTCGCCGAGCAGTATCAACGCCATGACGCAAGCTTGGCCGCGCAACGTCATACGCAGCGTCTCGAGCTTTGCTTCGGCCTTCGTGAAACCAGCATCGGCGCGCAACGCGTCCGGATCGGCGAAGCTGAGCAGTATGTCGGCCTCAGCGGGGAATGCTGCACGAATGGCTTTTTCGTAGGGCGCCCGGTCGACACCGATGCGACGAGCAAGCGCGAGAAGGCTGAAGAGGGCGTTTTGATCGAGCTCCTCCACGGGCACGCTCAGAGCCCGCTTGGCCAAGCTCGGCGAAGCGCCCTCGGAGCCAGCCGCCAGGGGCACCACGAGCTTGCAGACAGCCTCTCTTCTGAGCTGCGCGCTAGACGAGCAGTACGACATCGCTGAATCGATTTGGCCCGCGCCGAGCTTCGAGAAGGCCTTGATTGGCCCCTCTGGCAATCCTTCGCCGCTGCCCAGAGCAAGATAACGCCGCAGATGCGATGAGATCTGCGCCAGATCGGACAGTGCAGGCGTGGCCGGGGGCTGCTGCAACGCGGCGCTCACGCGCCGGAGGCGGGCTTCATCCAAGGCCAGCGGGCCACGGGACGTGTAGATCTTCGAGCGTGCATGCGCCAACTTGAGCCGGGCCATGGCCCAGCTCCCTCTCTGAGCATATACGTAGCCGGCAAACAAGGAGAGCCAGCGGTGTTGGGGCGACTTGCTGTGCAGCGCCAATGCGGCCTCGTCGCGGTCGAGTCCTCGGGCCATGCAACGAATGCGGAGGTACTGCAAGTCGAGGTCGTCCGGCTTGCTCGAGGCGTCGGCGCGGTGCTTGCGGCAGAGCTTCTCGCGGGCATCCGTGTCGGGCGCCACATCCATCTGCAAACGTTTCAGCTCGATGCTTTGCGGAGCCTCACCCAAACGCTGGTCAATGAGCTTCGCAAATCCAGCTTGTTGCGCTGCCACGCGCAACCACTCACCGGTCATCGGCTCATCCAGAGCACCCCAGCGGGCGTGGGCGAGGGCCACGCGGCTGCGCTCTTGTTCACTCTTGAGCTGTGACAAGGTACCAAGCGCCGAGCCGCCACCGAGCGCTGTCAAGACCGTGCGCTTGCCGCCTGAGGACTTGGTCCTAATCTCTTTTGGCGGCTCACGGAAATAGTAGCCCGCCTTGTGAGCGAACCAGCGCTTGGCGCCGAGCTGAAGCTCGGGCTCGGGCGAGGCGCTACCGTAGTGCGCAGTCCACGCGACCATTGGGGTGGCAGCAGCGACGTTGTAGATGTGCGTACCGAACTGCTGCTCGATAGGCGCTTCGAAGCGCTCGATGAGCGGTCCGTCGTGGATGCGCGTCTCGATCTTGACCTTCTTCCCGCGCGGCAAATCGACCTGGGCGCTCTGCAAAGAATTCAACGTCACAGTGCGATCGCCGATGGAAACCGTCACTTGATTGTGCAGCCCGTTGTAGATGACTGCGGACGGATTGCCGACTGCGCCGCCGAGCGCCATGACCGCCCCGACGATGGCGGTGGCCACCGCGAAACGGGCGATGCTGGGGCCGATCCCATCAGCCAATTGGAAGCGGTCCCACCAATCGAGCTTCTTCTGGCGAGGTCGCTCCTCTCCCACGACCAAGGTCTCATAGCGACTCGGCACACCGGCGATGCGCGGAGGCGCGTCGGGTTCCTCTCCAGAGCGCAAACAGTCTGCCAGGTGCGATTCGGTCTCGAGCAGCAAATCGAGACAAACGCGCCGCAGCGCGCCGAGCGGGCCGCCGTAGGCTCCTAGCCAGCTGTTGAGGACCTGCAACCAATCGCCGATGTTCTCAGGACCGGGAATGGTCAGGTCCATGTCCTCGGGCAATGTCGCTGTCCAACTGTCGACCTCGAGCTGCTCGGCGACGACGTCAGGCAGCACGACATCGGACGCATGTCGGTGCAGCTGCGAAAGCACATCGTAGACCTCGTTTGCAGCAGCCACGAGCCGAACCATCTCGTTTGACGAGACCCTACCGTCGGCGATGACAACCGAGAACACGTTGTCGAGATGACCGGCTGCGTCGTTCAAGTTGGCCTGGCTGTGGGTGGCGTAGTGCAGCAACTTGAGCAAGCTTCGGAGATAGTCGCGCCACACTCGACTATGTTTCCTGGCCGCCGCCAGGTGGGCGGTGCGGCAAGCCATGTCGTGATTGACGAGCGCCCCGCGCGCCGCTTCGCGTTCTCGCTCGACCTGCTCGATGGCTGCCGGCAGCTGTTTGCTGCGCATCATCCGGCCACGATGACGAATGATACCTCCAGGAGCCGCCAGAAAACCGTCGCGCAACGCCTCGAGCATTGCGTGCTCGTGTTCCAGATCGCGCAGCTGCTCGACCTTGTCGCCGAGCTCTTCCGGATAGAGGGCGTCGAGTGCCTCGATGATGGCCTCTCTGCCTTTGGGGCGTGCTGCGTACAGCGCCGAAGCGGTCGCGGTATGTTGCACAGGTGAGCGACCTAGGTAGGCTCCGTGGTAGCGACTATCCAAACTGGGACGGCCGAAGTCGGCGTCGATCTCTGCCAACGTCTCCTCGATGGGCACGAGCTCCTGCGACTGCTCGTGCTCGAGCTCGATCTGCTCCAGTAAACGAGCGGTCAGCTGCTCGCTGCCCTGGGGCGGCGCGACTGCGGCGTGGGCGGCTCCGGTGGACAAGCAGGTGACGACAGCTCCGGAGGTGGTGGCGAGGGCGGCGGCGGCGGCGGCGGCGGCGCGGGCGATTGCCCCGACGACGCATTGGTCTCGGGCACGCACGATTTCAAGATCACCTTCGAGGACAACGAGCGGCAGTACGAAGTGCAGGTCCCGCTCAGCTACGACAACGCTGAGGCGGTCCCCCTCGTCTTCGACATCCACGGCTTCAGCAGCAACATGGATCAGCAAGAGCTGGTCTCGGGCTTCAGCACCCTGGCCGAAGAGAAAGGCTTCGTGGTGCTGCGACCCAACGGCTTCGGCTTGGTGCGGTCTTGGAACGGCGGCGACGTTTGCTGCGGCAAAGCCAGCGCCGACGGGCTCGACGATGTCGGCCTGATGAAGGCCATCGTCAAGGAGATCTCAACCAAGCTGTGCATCAATCCGCGAAAGATTTATGCAACGGGGATCTCCAACGGTGGAGCGCTAGCGCACCGAATCGCCTGCGAAGCCGCCGACGTGTTTGCTGCTGTTGCGCCAGTATCCTATCCGCTCGACTTCGATCCCTTCGACAAATGCAAGCCTTCGCGCCCCATCGCGATCATGCATCTGCACGGCAAGAACGACATCACCGTTCCCTATGATGGCGGTATTGCTTTCCCGTCCACGCCAGACAGTTTCGCCTTTTGGTCGACGACCAACAATTGCAGCGGCGAGACCAAGCAGACATATTCCAAGGGCAAAAGCAGCTGCGACACGTACGAGAAGTGCGGGGCTGGCACCGAGACGAGCCTCTGCAGCATCAATGGCGGCCATGTGCTGTACGTCAACCTCGATGGCGCGCCCGTCGCTGAGCTGGCCTGGAAGTTCCTATCCAAGCACAAGCTACCGCAACAGTAACTTCACGGTGTCGCGCTGGTGGGACCGCAACAGCCCCGACGACGTGGGGTTCAAGACCAACAGCGGCTACCCCTACATGGTCGACAGCTTCCAGACGACCATCGTACCGAGCGCCAAGATGCTGTCCCCATAGTGCCAAGAGCGAGTCAGTGCTCGGCCAGCATGAGCCTGTCACCGAGACGGACGCTGCGCGCCACACCGGCCGCGACCTCGAGCACATGCAGAACCTGCGGATGGCAACGCAGCTCTGGATCGTCAGCCACGATGGCGCGCTCGAGGCCGACCACCTCGCCCTGTTCATCAGCGAGAACCGCATCGATGGAGAAGCCCACCCCTTGGTTGACCAAACAGACTTCGCTTTCAGCAGGGAATACCAGGACCAGACCCTGATGATTGGCCAACCCGTCGCTGCCGCGTAAGCCTGTTTTTCGGGCAGACGCACTCTGCGCAAGAGCTGCGCAGACAGTCAGACGCTCCTGGCCGCTATCGCTCAGCACCTGCACCTCGACCTCGCCATCGCACCCACAGCCAACCAGGAACAAGCACATCGCCACTTGCAGGCCCTGTAAGGATGCTCGGTGGCGCGTAGCCCAGCTCATAGCGACTCGAGGAACGCGATGAGCGCTGCTCGTTGTGCATCGGGAAGGGCCTTGTACGCTTTGACCACATCCGCAGCCTCGCCGTCATGGCGCAGGATTGCTTGCTCCAGTGAATACGCGAGCCCGTCATGCATATAAGGAGCTGTCTGGGCAATCCCCCACAAAGGCGGGGTGCGCAGCTCCCCCATGCTCGCTTGGCCGTCCGCAATGCCAGAGGCGCCGCTCGGCGCCACGTCGTGGAGCAGCAAATCGCTGTACAACGCCACCGGCACCTCGTCCGCTGTTTTGAGCTCGGGCACGTGACAAGCCCCGCAGCCCACCGCCGCGAAGGCCGCCTCACCTTGCGCTTCGAGTGCAGCATTGGTGCTGCGGCGGGGGGGCGGCGCGAGCATGTTCATGTAGAACACGAGCGCTTCGATATCGGTGACACTGATCTCGGGGTCCTTGGTGGAGTCGTCGTCGCTCAGCGCGCCAAAGCTCAGCCCCGCTTGGGCAGGAAGCGTCACGCCCATCTCGTTGAACAGGGCATCTCGAGCAAACTCCGCCACGGATGGCACCGATGCTTTCCACCCCAACCGCCCGATGCGTCCGTCGCCGAGGACATGCGCCCGACCGCTGATCCCATCATTGTCGGCGTCATCCGGATCAGCCAGCGCCACGATGGTGGCCTCGCTGATTTGGTCGATGAGACCGAGACCGAGAATCGATGGCGTCTGCCGATGCTCGAAGAAGTTGGCAAGCGGATCGATAGGCGGCCGCGTACCGACATCGAGGTCGTGTCGATGAACCATGGTGCCGATCGCCGGCGTCTGGAAAACCTCGGCGTTGACGATACCGTGGCGTGTGACGTCCACGTCAGCTGGACCAGCGCCGCCAACGACCGGATCGAAATGGCAAGCGCGGCAAGAGTCACCGTTGAAGCGCGGGCCGAGTCCTTCACTCTTGAAGCGATCACGGTCAAAGAGGGCGCGCCCCAACAGGAACTGTTGCTTCTCACTGTCGTCGAGCTCCCGCCAAGGTCCGCCGAGCTCGCCGGTTGCGGCGATGGGCGTGTCGGGCGCGATCAGACCAGCGCTTAGTTGGGCGCTTCCTCCCAGTGAGCCCAAGAATGCCAAGATAGCGTCCTGATCTGAGGCGCCCAGGGCCAGGTATGCATCCCGCGAAGCCTCGGCTTCGCCGCCATGTAGGCGAATCGCCTCATCGAGCGTGTCCGCGCGACCATCGTGTAGGTAGGGTGCCGAGGCGGCCACACCCCAAAGCGGTTGCGTTCGGAACTCTCTTCCGGATGCCAGACCCATGCTCACCCCGTCGGCCAGCCCGCTACCCATGTCGTGGATCAGCAAATCGGAATAGAGCGGCAACAAGCCTCGCGGACCGAGCAAAGTGGGCACATGACAAGCACTGCAGCGGACTTGCTCGAATAGCGATTGGCCTTGTTGGGCCTCTTCACTCATTTGCTCGTCAGCTCGCGGAGCGGCCAGCAACATGGTGAAGGACACCAAGTCGAACAGCTGCTCCTCGCTCAGCTCGGGATCGGTGACGTCGTCGTCGTCGGTCGTGGGCTCGTCGGGCGCGGCGGCTTGGGCTTGCTCGACTTGGCCAATCTGGTCAGCGATTGTCCCGCCGTTGTGCATGCTCAACGCACTGGGAACTGGCAAATCGGCTTTGCGCTCGTTGGACAACGGGTCGGAGGTGATCCCGAGATGGTTGAACAGGGGGCCGCGAATGAAACCTTCGATGCTGACCGTCTGCGCCTTGCGACCAAAGCGCCCGACGAAACCGCGGTCGAGATTGGCCCTGCCGCTGATGCCATCACCATCGACATCGTCTGGATCTGCGTTGGCCAGGATCACGGATTCGCTGAGCTCGGCGAGCAAACCGACCCCGAAGAACGGCGTCGGATTACGTTGCGCCAAGACGTTCGCCTCATCGTCGGTTGGCACATAGATCCCGTCGAGGGAGTAATGCAGCTGCACGCCACTCTTGCCAAGCGGCGTGAACGAGCCATCCGAGAGCCCTTCGCCCACCAACAGGAAGTTGCGGTATCGCCCCGCGCCACCACCGACTGCGGGCTTCTCGTGGCAGGTCAGGCAAAAGCTAGAGTTGAAGTCAGGTCCGAGGCCTTGCTCTGGGGAGAAACGCGTGATGCCCACTTGGCGGCCACGCTCAAACGCCGCCAACTCTTCAGCGGTAGCGTTGGGCCGAGCCTCACCCAGCGGCGCGAACACGCCCTCGGCCAGACGCGGCTCTGGATCGTCGACGTCGCCGCAGCCGCTCGGGGCAACAGCAGTCAGCAACAAAAAGGCGATTCGTGAAGAGTATTTTCTCATGGCGTGAGCGCTCACTCGTCGCTCGCTAGCTCGCGCCACACGGCGATGCCCTCGTGGGGCGGCTTGGTGGAGGACAAGCTGCCGCCCACCGCTGTTAGCCGACCACCACTGTCAGCGAACACCGCGTGCAGATCGAGCGCGGTGTCGTAGTCGTAGCGGTCGAAGCTGAACGTTTCGAAATCGAGGCGGGCTACTGTGCCCTTGACGCCGACCACATGTGCGGTCTGATCGTTGCGCATGAACACCCCGTTGAGACCCGGCATTGGCGCCAGGGTTTCGGTGCGCCAGCTGCTACCGTCATAGCGCGCCGCGATGCCGTTACCGCGACCACCGACCGCCATGATTCGATCAGGACCAGTGCCCCAAAGCGCTATCAAATCGTCGCTCGCCCCGACCAGCTGCTCGGTCCAGGCCTGGCCGTCAAAGTGCAGAACGACGCCCCGTGCGCCAACCACGTAGACGTTGTCTGCCGCCGTCCCCCACACTTTGAAGAAGGCCCGCACCTTCGACTTTTGCAGCGGAGGCAGCTCGATCTCGGTCCAGGCGCTGCCGTCAAAATGAAGAATGAGCTTGTCACTTTCCTGCATGCCGTTGCCGCCGACGGCCCACAGGTCGTTGGGCGACGAGCCCCACACGCCCCAGAGATCCTGGGTCGTCGGCGTAGGTTGCAGCGTGAACGTTTCCCCATCGAAGTGGAGCACCGTTCCGGCTTGGCCCACGATCGTGATGTCGTCGTCGGAGAAGCCGTGAACCCAATTGAGCAGTCCCACCGGATGACCGAGCTCGACGCGGCTCCAGCTGACGCCGTCGTAGCGCATCACCCGGCCTTCGTCGGGCGTGCCGCCTACGGTCCAGACATCCTTGGAGCCCGAGGCCCAAACGTTGAGCAGCCAGCCGAGCTCCTTTGCATCGAAGGCCTGCGACAACCCAGCAACCTCGACTGCTGGCTCTGGGTCGCTCGAGCAAGCCGTGCTCAGGAACAAGCCAACGACCAGTGTCGCGAACCAAGATCTTCCTTTCTTCTTCACTAGAGACCGCCAAGAAGCTACGTTACGTTACGTAATGCTACCATGCGACAGACGACAAGTCCAGCCTGGTCTGAGCCTTCTCCGTGCAGCTCTCGTCGTTCGAAGCTGCTGAGGCTTTCTTACCGGGAGCTGCGCTCAGACCTCGGCCGTCAGCTGCTCCATCAAGCGGGCACGCAGGCGACCGCGCCGTGCCAGCAGCAATCCGCACAGTAGGTTCATGGGTCCGGCCATGATTGCCCACACGACAAAGATGCTACGCGGATCCCAGACGGCCGCCGCGATACTGACGGCGAAGAGGAACAAATGCGTGCCCAAGCCGAGCCAAGACCACATGCGCATGTTGCCCCGATAGAGCGTCCGAAAAATCTGTCGCTGCTCTTCGGTTCGAGCGTCCGGAGTGGTCGTGACCGCTGGCGTGCCGCCTCGTGCCTGCGGACGCAGCCAGAATCTGTCAAAGCACCACAGCAGCCCGGCCTCGAAACTATTTCCCTGTTCGAGGTGGCGCTGACGCATTCGTTCCACTTCGTCCAAGCTCGGCTGGGCACTGCCGCCGAGCTCGAACTTCGGGTGGGCGTTCTGTAGATACCGATTCTTTGCCGCGTCGTACTGGCCAGCGTGCCACATCAGGCTGGCCGCAGTGACCGTGCCAACGGCGAGCACCATGCCGCTGCCGAAACCTTGCGAGATGAGCAGTGCGACTTGACCGAGAAACACGGCCGTGCCCACGACACCGTCAGTGAGCCCGTCGAGGATGCGCCCACTGAGTGAAGCGCTGCCGCGCTGCCGTGCCATTTGCCCGTCCGCACAGTCGAGAACAGTGCTCGCCAGTACACAAAACGCGCCGAGGCCAAGCCACCCTCCGCCAGCGAACGCCCCGTATGCCATCGCCCCGCCCGCGAGCAGCCCAAAGACTCCAGAAGCCACAGTCAGGTGGTTTGGCTGAACGGGGTACGGCAGCAGCAGCTGTACGACCAGGCCTGCCAGCCGCCGGTGCAAATAGTAATCGACCAGCTCCTCGACCTCGCGAGGCTTGAAGCCGCCACGAATGCGCTGCCTCAGAGAAGTCGACGCCGGAGCGGACACCTCGAGGCGCTGGGGAGCTGGCAGATCCTTGCCCATGGGGGGCAACGTACTGCAATAGGCGAGCCGCCGCCTAGCTTCCCGTGAAACCGCGCATTTGGCGGCGCTTCATCGTGCCTACACGGCACGGTGTGCCCCTGCGGCTCGCGCCCCACGTTATTGGCGCGCGCCTCGACAGGTGAAATGCTCCCCGCAGTCGACGAGTCGAGCTTGCCAGAACCAAGGCCGCAGCCACCGTCATTCGATGTTCTGTACCTGTTGGCGAAGTCGCTCCGTGGTGGTCTTGAGATCGACGACATGGTGGGCGAGGGCCGCATCTTGGCTCTTGGATCCGATGGTGTTCGCTTCGCGCCCGACCTCTTGCAACATGAAGTCGAGCTTGCGGCCGACGGCTTCGTCAGAGGCGAACATGGCCTCGAGCGCGTCGAAATGAGCCTGCAGTCGTCCCAGCTCCTCGCTGATGTCCGACTTGTCCGAGAGGATGGCAATCTCCGCCTCGAGGCGACCGCTGTCGAGGTTGACGTCCACCTTGCTCAGCTGTCGCTCGATTCGCTGTTTGAGGCGCTGGGCGTGTGCCGCCACCACGAGCTCACTGTGGGTGGCGATGGCGGCACGATGTTGCCGGGCCTCAGCAACGAGCAAGCGCAACTCCTTGGCCAGCGCCTCGCCCTCTCGGCAGCGGGTCTCGGTGAGCGCCACGAGCGCTTGGTCGAGGGCGCTGCGCAGGGCGCTGCGGGCGGCGTCAGCATCGGGGATCACGGTCGAGACGAACAAGTCGGGCACCGCGGTCAGCGCGTCGATGCTCAGCTCTTGTCCGGGTGCGAGCTCGTCACGCAAGGCTGCCAAGGCGCGAAATGCGGCGCGCGCTCGCTCGGCGTCTACGGCATCGCCCGTCCCGAGCGAGCCGCTGGTTCGCGCCGAGATATCCACATGCCCGCGACTCAGCTGCTGGCGCACGCTCTGCTCGAGGAAGAAGGCATGGGCGCTCAAGGCCGGGGGCAATTGAACCCGAACATCGAGATAGCGATGGTTGACCGTGCGTACTTCGAGGGTCACGCGGCCCTCGCCAAGCGGTGCGCGACCGCTACCGAACCCTGTCATGCTCCGCATTGGAGTCTCATAGCCCAGCCAGTGATCGGAGCGGACGATTGTCGTAGGAATAGCGACTTGGCCGCTGGGCGTTGGCAAAAGGAGCATGACGCTTCCCCCGAATGCCCCCCCGATGAGTGCCTGCAGCCCTGGTGCATTTTGGCTGGCAGGCGCGGCCCTGACGATCGTCGCCTTGGCGGGCTGCACGAGCAGCAAAACCGACACCACTTCGTCCGGGCGCACTGCAGTAGTCAGCGAGCTCACCACGGACGCCGAAGCGGCAGGCGCTGCCTACAGCACGAGACACAAAGTCGCTTCAAGACGCAATCCGGCCGCCAAGTCCAAGGCTGCAAATGCTGACATCAGCAACAGCGACTCGAGCGCAGACGGCTTCTGCTCCGCGGCCGAACGGGCGCCCAACCCGGATTTGCGCATCTACGCCACCTGGCGGGGACGCTTCGCTCTCAATGTGGCAGAGCACGGCATCGCCGGAACGTTGCGCGTGCTCGAGGACAGCCGTTTCACCCGCCATGGAGCGAGCCGAGAAGGGACGCATATCATGCTGCCGCCATGTGATCCCCTGCCAACCCGAATCGAAGTGCTCGACGCCGCAGGCCAACCGAAGCAGCACATCGAGCTCGCACCGCAAACCGATCTGACGGCCCATACTGTGGCGCCAGGTCAAACGCTTTTCATGAGCCGTGAGCTGGTCCGATGCTTGGCGAGTTGTTGGTGCGGAGACCATTTGGCCTTCTGGCAAGTCCGCAACGGGCGCTTCGCCCGGCTCCAATCGCGCACGAAGTCCGGCACCAAGTGGGCGGTCAGCGGCGTCACCAATGGTTGCTACGAGGAGGGGGGTATCGCCCTGTCTGCCAAGGGCGCCGTCGAGATCCACATCCAGCGCAGCGAGATGTCGTTCAGCCAAACGCGCAGCGAGCGCCACTATTTCGATGGCAGCGAGTGGCGCGCTCAGGTGATCGTGCGCGGGTTTCCGATGTAGTCGCTCAGCCGAGCATCTCGCTGCGAGCGGCGACGAGCTTTGGCCACATGGCGGCGAGCACCTCGGGGCTGATGTCCAGATAGGCGCACTCACCACGATGCGCGATCGCCTCGACAAAAGCCTCGTCGAGCTCGGCTGATTGTGCGATGCGCAGCTCGACAGCGTCGGCCAAACGAAGCATCGCCACTTTCAGGCCGATGTCGCCGCCTTCCGCGTAAGCGCGGCCGGGCTGATGATGCCAAGCGACCACTTGCGAAATATCGAGAGGAAGCCGCCACAGCTGCATCACGTGAGCACCGAGCACCGCATGGTCATAGCCGCTGAGCTTTCGCTCTTGCTCATGCACCGTATCAGGCTGCCCAAGCGTCGCTTTGTCCATCTCGTCATACGCGATCTCGCCCACTTGTAGGCTCAGCAATTTGCCGATGTCGTGCATGAGCCCGCAGAGAAAGACGTTCTGCAGCTTCTTGTTGTTGTGCCACTCGTTGGCGAGCACACGCGCCACGCCAGCGACCCCGGCGCAGTGATCCCGGAAGCGTGCACCTATTCCTTTGACGTCCTTGAACATGCCCAACGTGGCGATTCCGGCAACCACATCCTGCACTTCGCGCGCTCCAAGCCGAAAGACGGCCTGATCGATTGTCTCGGCTTTCATCACGCCGCCATAGAGCGCAGAGTTGGCGATGCGCATCAGCCGCGCCGCCAGACCCGAATCGGTCTCGATGAGCGTTCGAACGGCCTTCATTTCGACTTCGGGATCCGCGAGCAGCGCCATCACCCTCGAGGCAACGGCGGGGAAGGGACGGAGATCGTTGGCCTTCGCTGCCGCGGCCGCCATGCTCTCGGACGCATCTTGGCGGCTCCGAAATGGATCGTCGTCACCGAACCAGAGCTCTTCCAAGGCGCTCTCGGCGAGCTTCAGCTTCTTCTCGCTCATGGGCCGCGGACCCTAACAGACCGGTGATGTCGCCGCTCGTGCATGTCGCCGGTCGTTCAATCAGTCGTTCTCACTGTCGCCAGTCGTTCACTGTCGCCAGTCGTTCACTGTCGCCAGTCGTTCATTGTCGCCAGTCGTTCATTGTCGCCAGTTGTTCACTGTCGCCAGTTGTTCACAAGGCCACTGTGAACCAACGTCCACAGTTCGCGGATAAGTGCGCGAAGCCTGTGCGCACAGTACTTGGTCCAGATCGTGCTCACTGACCAAGTCCGGTTTGTACAGTGTACAGTACAATACGATGTAACTGGCCTGCGACGGCCACACCTTTTCTCTTGCTTACAACACAGGTGCGCGCTGCGCCCAACAGGCGCGCACGACCCACGGGAGGTGGACGATGAAGTGGACCAAACTCGGTGGTGCTAGCCTGAGCTGCGCCTTCGCCCTCGTGACGGTTGCAGTAACTGGTGCTGCACAAGCTCAGTCGAAGGCCAACGCCAATTGCCCACCTGGCGCCTTCTGCGAAGAGGCGTCGCTAGAGCCACCCAGCAAGGCTCCTCCTCCACCCAAGACCGATCAGTCGAGCGAGACTGATCAGGAGGGAATGAGCGAGCCTGTGGCGGAGGATCCCAAGGAAAGCGAGCCTGCCGAAACCCATCGCCATCGCCACCGCCACAAGCGGCACCGCCACAGTAAGACGCACCGCCGTCGCAAGAAGCGAGCTGAGAAACGAGCCGCCAAAGCCAAGGCCGCCCAAGGCCCGATCACCGTGGTCATCCCCTCCACGGACAAGGCACGAGTCTATGTGATCAAGACAGATCCAAATGGCGGCCCGCCGCGCGTGACCCACTACGAAGCAGGCCAGGAGCCAGGAGCGTCCAAGGCAAGCAAGCCCGAGTCCGACAAAGCCAAAGTCAACATGAAGCGCCGACGGCGACGACGCTGGGGGCTGAACATGCATGCCACAGGTATGTTCTTACCCGGGCACGATTTGGTCGACGTCGAGCCCGGCATGGCTGGCGCCGGCTTGAGCTTCCGCTACCGACCCGTCTCGGTGTTCGCCCTCGACATCGCCGCAGACGTGCTGGTGGGAACGGATGGCAACGGTTTCGATCGCCGCGAAGTGCCGCTCTCCTTCAGCGGCATGATCTTCCCCTT
>CAZRGL010000142.1:12558-20354 GCA_964599485.1 uncultured Polyangiaceae bacterium | reverse complement strand
TCCCCCTCGGTCGCGTTCACCGACACCGATGTCTCGCAAGAAGAACATGTCAGCACTGCCACGAGTCCAAGAACGAACGAATAACTGCGTATCGCCATTTGCGCTCCTCACCGTGCAGCATGCGTCTGCAGATTTCATTCCAGTCGGAGGACGCCTCCAACATGCCGAAAATGCACACGTCAAACGGCGTAGGCCTCAATCCCGATCGGATCTCGGTGCGATCGCGATCCGATCGACAAGACTGGCGCTCCCTTCAAGGCCCGAAACTCAACGAAGCCCTCGTCGTTCGGAGCTGCCGAGGTGGGTGCGTTCTTACGGGAGCTGTACCTAACCTGCACGCAGGACTGGGTCGTAGGGACGCCAGTCTTCGAGCTTGGTCTGTGGATGGGTGGGCACGCGGTAAGCGCGGGTGCGTATGCGTTCGAGACTGGTGGCGCCGGCGCTGACTACCGGGATGTGGCGGAACGATGTGGTGGCGTAGAACATCCGGTAGTGAAAGAAGTTCTTCTGCACGATCAGATCGGCGCGGCGCGGCGCGACGCCGAGCTCTTTCCAGAAACTCGGGTGGATCGGCAGCGGCGGGCCTTCGCACAAGGCTACGTGAAAGCTGCCAATGTCGAGACGGACGCGGCGACCGTGCTGACCGTCATGGCGCTCTGCGATGGTAGCCTCGACCTGCACCTCGGGCTGCTGGTAGCCGGGCGTACCTTTCAAGGTGATGGTGCGCTCACTGCCGAGCGGCGCGTCCCAGCAAGCCTCCACAGCTGCGGGATCGTGCAGCGGCAACAAAGCGCGCAGACCGCGGTCGTCGCGAGCCATGGCTTGCAAGAAATGGGTGTTTCCGCCAGGCGCACCGGCTCCGACGATATCGTCGACGTCGACCAAGGTGACCGGTCCGAGCTTACGCCAGGGGCTCGACGCCACTTCGTCGATCGCCTCATCGACTGATCGCATTGGCGGCAGCACCACGTCACGCTGTTGCCAAGCGCGCTCGGCCAGCTCGGTTGCAAGCTTGTTAGCAAGCGCTTCGTCGTTGTCGGTGCAAACGTGGGCGGCCCAGCCGAGATCATCAGCCGAGGTATAGGGATGCACCATGAACAGGCTTGCCGACAGCACCCGCGGATCGCGCTCGAGGCGTTTCATCCAACGGAACACAGCCCGCATCGGAGCGAGAAAGTCGATGGTCATGCCGCCGCCGAGCACCAGCGGGAGCTTGCGCCAAGCGTGCACTGGTTGGCATTGGCCGCGCAGCGCTCGAATGAGCCGGTTGCCGGCGCGGTAACCGGTGGGCGCCAGATCCCAATGCGGGTTGGTGCGAAAACCAATGAGCACGTCGACCGGATCGAGCAAGCCCGCTGAGAGATTGGCGTGCAAATCATAGCTGACCGCGATCTTCACCTCGGGACCCACCATGGCGCGCACGCGCTTCAAGATGTGCGCTTCGGGAGCCTCGTCGAGATCTTCCACCTGCATCGAGCCGTGCAAGGCGAGGTAGACACCGTCGAGCTTACCGGCTGCCAAGGCGCTTTCGAGACGTTCGAGCAGTCCATCGAGCAGCCAGGCGAAGCACTCCGCGCTGAGCGGACCACTCGGCACGCCGAACGCCGACGAAAGCGGCACCGTCTCTACCCCGCCAGCCAGACGTGCGGCTTGGCGAAAACCGGTCAGCTCGGCGTGGGGCATGAACGCTGCAAGCTCGCTGCCTCGCAGGGTCGTAGCAGCAGCCAGCTCGTCTCCCGCCATGAAATGCAGACGCTCGAAGCTCTCGCGCTCGGTGCTCAGCGGTGAGTAAGCGCAGGCCTCGTGAAAGATACGTCCGTAGGCGATGCGAAGCGGACGCGCGCCGCGACCCAGTTTCCGGTCCAAGTACTTTTTCATGATGGTTTCTTCTTCAAGGGAAGCAGGAGGTTGTTCCAGAGCATCTGGTGAGCAGCGTCGAGCTCGAGGCCAGTCATCACGCGCTGTAGCAGCAAGCCGTCGGTCAGAGCGCGAATCAGCGCGATGAGCGCGTAGGGATCACAAGGCGCGACAGTGCCAGCGGCTATGCCCTCTTGGATGCGCTCTGCTGCCGCTTGGCGGTGGGCCTCGAAGACTCGGTTGCCGATGTCGATGATGGCGTCCATTCGGGCGCCCGCGCTCGCGGCGATCGATTGAGTCAAGAAGACGATGCGTGCTTCACGTCCCGCGTGAAACTCGTGCACAGCGCGCAGCTGCGCGTAGAGCCGATCGATGGGGTGCTCGTGCTCGGCTACGCGCTCGAGGACGTAGCCGGTCTGCTCGGTGAGCAACTCTTCGAGCGCCAGCTCGACGATGTGGCCCAGGGTAGGAAAGTGATAGAGCAGCGTCGGGCGCTTGACGTCGAGAGCCCGAGCCAGCTCGGCCATCGACACACCCATCCCCTCGCGCTGCAAAACCTCGACCGCTCGGCGGGCAAGCTCGCGGCGTTTGTCGTGTTCGAGTGGCCGACCCATAGTTGACGATGTGTCAAATAACCGTTTCCTGACACATTGTCAAGTAGCCGCGCCCATTGTTGACCATGAAGCCGATGGCACGCCCCGATCCAGGTGGTTGGCCTCAGGTTTGCAGCGAAACCGCCTCGCTCGGCGCTAAGGCGTCGAGATCTTCGCTTTCTTCAAAACCAGGCATGACCTTCCGATCATGCCTCGAGGGTAGCTCTTTGGCGAGTGTGAGATCTTGGCGCGCGCCTGCAATTGATCATGCGGACTGCGCTGCGGCAGCCAGACAAGTGGCCTCGTGCCGCTCGGTACCTTCGACGCGCAACCAGACAACCCAGGCAACCTTGTTCCGCTGGGCAGCGTAGCTCGAGCAAGCCCGCCCTCGGAGCTCGAGCCGGCCGCCCGTTCGCGCTGAATGACACCGACGAAAACGACATGAAATTATCGATAATCGATAATTTCTTATTGACAGCTGCCAAGGCGAGCTTATCTTCTAGGTCATGAATGACAGCGACCTTTTGCGGACGAAGCTTGGCAGTGTGACACGTGGCGGAAAGGCATTTGTCGTGGTGCAGGTGGTCATGCTCGTGTTGGGGATCCTGCTCGGACTGGCCAGCGGCGCGAAGCTGCTGACCGCCAACGGCTGGGAAACCTGGCGCGCGGCCGCCGAGACCGCCTCGAGCGCGGCCGGCTATTTGGTCATGGCCTGGCTCGCAGGTCGGGCTGCAGATGCTTTCGAAGCGGTAGCGGCGCTCATCCGCGAAATGGCGGAGATCGTCTAGGTGCCGATCGTCGTCCGGCTCGACGTGGTGATGGCGCAGCGCAAGCTACGCGGTCGAGACTTGGCTTCGGACATTGGCCTGACTGCCGCAAACCTCAGCAAGCTCAAGTCTGGTCGGGTAAAAGCAATCCGATTCAGCACGCTCGAGCGCCTGTGCGAAGCCCTCGACTGTCAGCCAGGAGATCTCCTCGAATACGTGCCAGGAGTAGAAGACGAGCACCGGGCGTGAATCGTTGGAGCCCCTTGCTCGCCCGCTGGAGTGCTTGACAATGGACTCGGGATGCTTAGATTGAGCACTGGTTTATGACCGCCCGGCAGTAGACAACACCAATGGCCCGACGCCGCTCCAGACAGCGACGGCGTCTCTGCATTGTTTTGTGCGCCGACGAGCGACCGCAATGATCCGTCCGACCAAGGGCGTGCGTGCGGTAGCCGTCTGGCCTGCCCTGAAGGTCACCTGCCATGAGATTTGAACAACTTGGATTTGAGAGTTACCTGAGCAGCCAAGCGCTGCCCCTGAAGAGTGGCAAACTGCCATCCGAAACAACGATCCCCGCCCGCGTCACGCGGGTCGACAAGAAGCGTGCGCTGGTTGCGACGCCCGCTGGTGAGCGCCGCGCACGCTCCGCCCCTAGCCTCCGCTCCGCCCCTAGCCAAGGGGAACAGCTCGCCGTTGGCGATTGGGTGCTGCTCGACAGCGCGACCGACAGCGACAAACCCGTACACGAGGACGACAGCGCCAGCATCGTCGAGGTGCTGCCACGACACAGCACATTGAGCCGCAAGACGGCTGGTGCCGAGAGCCGTGAGCAGATCCTCGCGGCCAACGTCGACACCGTTTTCGTCGTGATGGGTCTCGACGGTGACTACAACCTGCGGCGCATCGAGCGCTATCTATTGATGATCGCGGCCAGCGGTGCGGCGGCGGCCGTGGTGCTCAACAAGGCGGACTTGTGCGAGAAGGCCGAGCAGCGACGCGAAGAGGTGAGCGCCCTCGGTGGCGGCCAGCTCGACGTGCATTTGCTCAGCGCGCTTCACGACGAGGGTTTGGGGCCACTGATCGCGCAGCTTCACCCAGGCAAGACGGTGATCTTCGTGGGCTCTTCAGGCGCAGGCAAGTCGACGCTCATCAACCGTTTGCGCGGCAACGACGAGCAGCGGGTCGCCGCTGTACGTAGCCGTGACGAGCGTGGCTGCCACACCACCACGGCACGGCAGCTGTTCTTGTTGCCTTCGGGCGCGGCTGTCATCGACACGCCGGGCATCCGCGAGATCCAACTCTGGGCCGATGAGGCCGCCTTGCGCGAGGTCTTCTCGGACATCGAAGCGATGGCAGCGGGCTGTCGATTCAGAAACTGCAGCCACCAATCCGAGCCGGGTTGCGCCGTCGTCGCCGGGCTCACCAGCGAGTCAGGAGGCAAAGAGAGACTCGGCAGCTACCACAAGCTCGAGAGTGAGCTTGCACATCTGGCAGAGCGCAAGAGCGCCGCGGGTCGCCAACAGGCGCGCCGTGAGGGCAAACGCTTCGCCCGAATGGCAAAAGAGGCCCAGCGTCGCAAGGGCCGACGCTGAGATCGAGGTGCAACACTTTGCGCTGTGACTGGCTCCAAGGTGATGAGGCTGCTGGTCGCCGAGGCCGATGATGGCAAGCGACCAGCCTGCACCTACTTTTTGGAGAACCACATGCTGGAAAGCAAAGTGACCTGGACCGAGGGCATGGCCTTCGATGCTGAGCTCGAGGGGATGCGTTTCGAAATCGACGCCGACGAGCGATTTGGCGGGCGGGGCCGAGGGCCCAAGCCCAAGGGCCTGACGCTCACTTCGCTCGCCGGCTGCACGGCCATGGATGTGATGGCCATATTGGGCAAGATGCGCCTAGTGCCTTCACGCTTCGAGGTGAGCGTCGATGCAGACTTGACCGAAGAGCACCCCAAGCGCTTCGCAACCGTCCGTTTGCGCTACGAGCTCGAGGGCGAGCTGCCCGCCAAGAAGGTCGAGCGGGCAGTTCGCTTGTCAGAGGAGCGCTATTGCGGTGTGCGCGCCAGTCTCGCCCCTGAGATACGCGTGTCGAGCCACATCTGGCTCAACGGCCAGCGTCTGATCGGACAAGACGCTGCCTGAGCTCAGCTACGGCGACGCCGGCGACCCACAATGAGGCCGAGGCCTAGCAGCGCAAGACCCAAGCCTGCTCCAGAAGCAGCACGGCCGGGCTGGACGGTGGTGCACTTGAGGTTGAAGCCGCCCAGCCCATCGGCGCTGAAACCGCCGCTGAGCTCCTCGAGGCAGTCCTGCATGTCGTCGACGGGCACGTACTCGCCGTCGCAGAACAGGGCGCCCTCGCCTGCGCAGTCGATCTCGCAGTCGGCCTCGAGCTCGGCCTCGCAATCCGCTTGGCAACTGAAGTTGGCCGAGATCTGACAGGTGGCCGAGCAGCTGCCTTCGCACTGGGCGGTGCAGCTCGCCTCTGCGAGCAAATCGCACTGGCCTTCGCAGGCAGCCGCGCACTTGGCCTCGAACTCGGCGATGCATGATTCGTCGGTGTTGCACTCGGCCTTGGCTTTGGCCTCACATTGGCCGCTGCAGCTCGCCTCACAGTCGAAGCTGCCCTCGCCCTCACATTGTCCGGCGCAGCTCGCTTGGCAGCTGCCGGCACAATCGGCGTCGGCCTTGATGTCACATTCGCCGTCACAGGCCGCCTGGAAGCTCACTTTGGAGCACTTGGCCTCGCAGCTACCCGATGCCTCGACGCTACAAGATGCCAGCAAGCCAGCGGCAACGCCGCCGCATGCATCATTGGAGCTTCCTTTCGACTTGGCGTGAGCATTCGGCGTCAAAGCGGCGTAGCTGAGGGCGAGCAGACTGAGCGAACAAACGGATAGCTTGAGGGCGTTCATGAGAAACTCCTTGAGAGTGGGTTGTGCGAGAGGCGGGACAGCCGCTCGCAGGCCTCAGCCTCTCGAGCAAGCAGCTCCGAAGGAGCACGCTGTCACGTTGCTTCACCAACACAATGGGTGGCTGGCGACAGCATTATGAAAAAAAAAGACATGACTGCCATCAGCGGCCATTTGGGCTAGTGCTGTGCGATGTCTTCTGACACGAAGCTGGGTCGCTTCCTAGAGGAGTATCGGCTGCTCGCCCGCACTTCGGTGCGCGAGCTCTGGGTTGTCTACTTCTCCAAGTTGATGGAGTCGCTGGCGTACTTCGTCACCATCATGGTGATGGTCCTGTACTTCAGCCAGGACCTGGGACTGGGCGACGTCGAGGCGGGCACGCTGTTTGGCTATTGGTCGCTCGGCTACGGCATCTTGGTGTTCGTGGCCGGTGCCATCTGCGACGTCATCGGCATCAAGGTGTCACTGGTGCTTGGTTTTGCCGCCTGCGTCCTGGGGCGGCTGCTGTTCGGCTTTGTACCGAGCTATCTAGTGGTCGTCGCCTTCGCGCTGCCGCTGCTGGCCATCGGTATGCCGCTGCTGATCCCCATCAAGAGCGCTGCGGTCAAGCAGTACACCACCAAGCGATCGCGCCCGCTGGCCTTCGCCATCTACTACGCCTTGATGAACTTGGGAGCGCTGATCGCCGGCATCATCTTCGATCAGCTCACGGGCATCGTGCGCAGCGTGGGCGGCGTGCCGCAGGGCGAAAAAGTGCTCAAGAAAGGGCACGATGTCACCAAGTATGTCATCCGAGTTTTCGGCACCGAGATCAGCAGCTACCAGCTGGTATTTGTCTTCTCCTTTGTGATCACCGCGCTCGGCTTTCTCGCCATCGTGCTGTTCGTGCGCAAGCACTCCTTCGCCGAGGAGGACATCGAGGCGGACAACCGCAAGAAGGGGCGGCGCAACCCACTGGCCAACTTTGGTCGCACGGTGCGGCAGAGCGTCTTCTGGAAGTTCTTCGTGCTGATCCTGATGATGGCCGTGGTCAAGCTGCTCTTCACCCATGTGCACGTGACCATGCCCAAGTTCATGCTGCGTGAGATCGGCCCCCATGCCGCGATTGGCAAGACCTACGCGATCAACGGCTTCATGATGATGGCCATCCCGCCACTCATCGCCGTCTACGTTTCGAAGTTCCGCTCCTTCACGGTCCTGATCGCCGGCGCCATGATATCGGCCAGCTCGCCCTTCTTCTTGGCGATTGATTACGCCCATTACGGCTGGCTGGGCGCCGCGCTCGGCATCCATCCGGTATACATCCCGGTGATCCTCTTCTACGTCGTGCTCTCGATCGGCGAAGCGCTCTGGGGACCAAAGCTCTACGAGTACACCGCCAACGTCGCTCCCAAGGGCGAGGAGAGCACCTACATGGCCATGAGCACCTTGCCATGGGTGCTGGCCAAGCTGCCCGCCGGCATTTTGTCCGGGCACCTGCTTGCGGCCTACTGTCCCGATGAAGGACCGCGGCAGTCCACCACCATGTGGCTCATCATCGGGCTGATCACCATCAGCGCTCCAATGCTGCTGGTGGTGCTCCGCAAGTTCATCGTTCCGGCGGAACTGGAGGTTGCCCCTGCCGACAGCCCCGCTGATCCAGATGCGGCTGCCGACGACGATGCAGCT
>CAZRGL010000142.1:0-12548 GCA_964599485.1 uncultured Polyangiaceae bacterium | reverse complement strand
CGCACTCCTTTGCGGCTGCGGACACGTACAACGCCGCCGCGGACGATGCAGCTGCCGACACGGACAACGCCGCCGACGACGATGCAGCTGCCGACGACGATGCAGCTGCCGATGACGATGCCGACAAGAGCGACGGCTGATTGCCACCGGTCACCGCGGCTGCAATAACGAAGCATGGGGGCGATGCTGTGCATGCAGTGCAGGGAGGTGCTGCCTACCGACGCGCCATGTGAAGGTTGTGGTGAGGCTGAGCGACGACCTTTCGACAGCGACCTTGCCGAGGCGCTCTTCGAGGAGTCCAACTCGAAGTCCAAGTTCAGGTCCAGGTCCAAGTCCAGGTCCAGGGCCAAGTCCAGGGCCAAGCTCGAGCTCAAGCCCTTGCCCAAGACCAAGGACTACTCAGCCATCTGGCTGATATTTGCACCCTTCTTCGGTGCGATGGTCGGCGGCCTGTTGCTAGCGGTGATCGCGTTGGTCGACTTGTTGTGGTGGCTCGTCTTCACGAGTCAGTTGTTTGATATGGGCAAGCACTTCTTGACGGTGCTGGCTACCTGCATGGTGCTCGCCATATTGGCGACCTTGGTCTGGCTGATGGACAGGAAGAAACGCCCCAAGAGGAAGCTGAAGCCGCCCCACGCTGCCCGCCCACCGTCCAAGCTTACCAGCCACGAAGGGTACATCGCCTGCGAGTCTTCGCGTGCGGTCAGCGGCTATGCGGCACTGCTCGGCGGCGTGGTCGTTGCGCGCCTCGCCCGCGCCGCGGAGCTGCAGATCGAGAACGACGATGTCGTCGTGCGCCTGCCAGCTGGGCGCGTTCGGCTCTGCGGCTCGCCGCAATACGACAAGCATGGCGAAGGCGACGACGTACAGCAGGGCAAGCTGTGGCCGGGCCCAGAAGTGGTCCATCAGCAGGTCGCCGAGCTGTGCTTGGCACCGGGCGACCAGGTACGGATCCATGCCGAGCTGATGACGGTGGCGCGGTCCGAGAGCAACAAGGCGGAAACGAGGCAGCTACTACGCGTGTGCGGCACACCGTGGCTAGAGTTGATTGAACGCACCCCCTAGCCCGAATGCTGTCCACTTGAACCCCGCAGCTTGCGTCTCGACGAAGGAGACTATGGGCTGGGTTTGCCCAGCTCGGGAAACAAGGTAGCGAGGCGTTGGTTGTGTCCGCTGCGGGGATAGCTGGAGCGAAACGCGCGGGCTGCGGCGAGCGCTTGGGCGCGCTTTCCCATGCCGAGCAATGCCTGGATGCGGATCATGGCGCGCTCTTGCCCCGAACCACTGCGCGGATAGAGCCGCGCAGCTTTGTTGACCAACTTGAGTGCCAAAGCGGGCTGGCTACCGAGAGCAGCTCGCGCTTGCAGGAGCAGCTCGATGTCGCTCGGCTGCGAGCCGCTCGAGCTGACCGAGCTGCTGAGCGTCGTAGAGCCGCTCGGCGCCGCGCTGGGGCCGCTGAGAGTCGCGGCAACGGTCGCTGAGGGCGCAATGGCGACGGCAGTTGTGGTCGTCGTGATGGACGATGATGGCGTGGCTGCTGAGTGAGCAGTAGGCGCTGATGCTGATGCTGATACTGAGGCGGTCACCGTGGTCGGCGCCGTCGGCGATGGGACCGGCGCGGCATCCTTGTCGAGGTAGCTCATCGAAACCGCGACGGTTGCACCAGCCACGATCAGCCCGCCGGCGATCTTCGCCGCCATGCTCGCTGCAGCGCCGCCCGCTGCGGTCGGTCCGAGATCTGGCACCGGAGGCGGACCGTCGATCGGTGGCTCGGGCCCAGGGGGCGGACCGTCACCCTGAGGTGGCTCGCCATCGGGGCCGCTCGGATCACTAGGCCCGCCGCCGCCGCCACCAACCGGCAAGCGCTTCCACAGCGCGCCCAGTTGCTCTGCCGAGGGAAGCTCCTCTCGCGCAGCGCTCAACCCTTCGCGCAGCAGCTCGTCCTGCTCCGGCATGTCCAACAGGCGCGGCGGATCCTGCTTGCTCATGCTGAAGCCTCCATGCTGGCGCGCTGTCGTTTGACGGCGGCCTGCACTTGTTTGCGCGCTGCGTGAAGCCTCGAGTAGGCGGTCTGCAACGGACAGTCCAGCGACTCGGCGATCTCGGCCATCTGCAACTGCTCGATTTCGTACAGGACGAAGACCGCGCGGTGCTTGGGCTCGAGCTTGCTGAGGATTGAATCGAGCAGCTCCACCGCACCCTTTCGTTCGAGCTGCTCGCCCTGGGGCGCGTCCACGGTCTGCTCGGGCACCTGATCGACCATCTTCTCACGCTTCTTGTGGGCCAAACGCTTGTGATCCCAGGCTTTTCGCACGCAGATGCCATAGAGCCAAGAACGGACAGACGCTCTCCCATCGAACTGGGCGAGCTTGCGATGCACGACGACGAATACCTCCTGGCAGACATCCTCGACGTCCGCCTGTGACACACCGAGACGGCGCAAACAGCGCCACACGAAGGGCGCGTTCTGGTGGAAGACCTCGCGAAAAGCGGCTTCGGGGCCGGGGCGCGGGCTGTCAGACACGGTTACTCATGAATGGGGGCGGACGGTCGCCATTATCACGGAAAGCGCAAGCCTAACGACACTTCCGGCAGCGCCGCTACTGGGCTGAGCCTGTACAGCTCTTGGGGGTTGCCGCTTTGGTCGACTATCTCGAAGGAATCGCGCAGCAGCGCCACGACGCCCGAAAAACCCACCCCAACAGTGGCCGGACCGTAGATTCGCATGCTGAGCCGCACGCGCGAGCCGAGGTTGGCGACGAACTGGTGTTGCTCCCAGTCACCATTCTGATCGGTGCCGTCCGCCCACAAGCGGCCCAGCTGCACGCCGGCGCACACCGACAACGACAAGAATGCCGAGAAGCGGTGCGAAAGCGGGCAGATCCCTAGCTCGACATAGGCGAGCTGGAAGTCGCCGCTGGCGCCACCGAGGCTCTCCTCGCGTGGCAAATAGGCCGCTGCCGAACCCTCGACCGCCCAGAACCAAGGTGGCTCAATGCTCACGCCGGCCTGCAAACCGATGCCCACGTTGGGCAGCAAACCAATGCCAAAGACAGGGCCCACTTCGACTGCCACCCGCCATGGCTCCTCGGGCTCGACCGGTGGCGGCTGCACCACTACCGGCACATAGACCGGTTTCTCTTTGATGATGACTTTGGGCTTGTCCGACTTGGGCTTGTCCCACTTGGGCTTGTGTGGTCCGAGCGTTGCGTCCGGATCGATCATCAACACGATCGCCAACGCCACCCGATCGTCGAGCTTGCGACACGAAGCGCCTGGTTCTTTCAGCTCTCGTTCACCGAGGACCTTTCCCTGTCGATCGGAGATGACGATGAGCGCACGCCAGCCACCCGCTGGCTGCACCCGACCTTCCACGGACAGCTCGGCCTGGGCCGCTGACACCAAGATGGCGCGACCGGCCATCGACTCGACCTTGGCCGCGAGCTGATGGGTGCCGATGCAATCCTGTGCCCCCTCGAGCCTCGACCAGCTGAGCGAAGCGGTCTTCGGCGCGGCGTCCAGCGAGCCAGACCACAACAAGACGCCGAGCAACGATGCGACCGCCAAGGGCCGCCGTCGCAGCGAGACAACAGCGACCACGAGCAGTAACCCCGCCAATGGCCACATCGACGTCGGCGCCCTCGCGCTCGACGAGCAACCCATCGGCAAGCTCGGATCGCCAGGCTGCGGTGGATCGCAGGAGCTGTCGCCGGGCTCGCACTGCGTCTCGAAGTCGTAGCGGTAGGGCGTCGACAAGGTCTTGCCGTTGAGGGTGACCAGCTCGTCCAGAATCAACGTGTAGCGGGTCTTGTAGGCCCAGTCTTGCTCGGGTTTGAGCTGGATGGTGCCGGCCCACTTGTCGCCGCGAACCCGGATCTGCGTTGCGATCACCTTGGCGTCCGCGTCCTCGATACGCACGTTGTCGGCAGTGATTGATGCGGGGTCGATCCCGTGGCCCACGAACAGCGTCACGTACGAGTCGAGCGAGCTGCTGTCGATGCTGAGTCGCTCGAATGGTCGCGGGTGGACGCCGAGCACCAGTCCGTCCAAGGAGTAGTCGCCGTGCAGGCGGCGGTAGATGTTCTCCCAGTAGCGAGCGATCAGCGGCGCGCTGAACGGGTAGGAGCCGGCCGCCTCGTTGTCGAGATAGTGATCGCGCCCCCAGGGCATGAGCTCGGCGAACTTGTCACCCGGCGCCAGAACGAGCTCGACGGCACGCTGTCCCTGCATGGCTGTCTCCATGCCGTCGTTGATGGTCTGGGCGCTGACTTGGTGGCTGAAACTGTCTTGAAAGATCTGACTCAGGACTTTTGTGTCGAGGTAGACAGCGTCGTCGGCCTTTCGGTTCTTGTCAGCGACGAGCCAAGCATCGATGCCCGTGTCGAGCTCTTCGGCATCGCCGTCGACTTTGTCGACCTTGTCCCAGAACAATATGTCGAAGGTCTGGTCGACCATCCCGTGCGAGGCCGCGCCCATCAGCACCGCCACATGGTCAGCTGCTGGACCACTGGTGTAGGGCGCGTCGTAGTTGGCGCGAATCCAGCTGATGTAGCCCTCGACAAACTGCGACCAGTGGGCCATCTCGCCGTACGCATCACCTGCCGCGTAGCCAGAATCCGGCATGAAGCTGCCGTTCTCCCACAAGTCCTTGCGCTGCACCAAGAGCGCTTTGAGCTCGGCGGTGGTGACATGGTCGATGGCCTGCTCAGAGACGTAGATGTGCCCCATCATCCCGGTCGCGGATGCAGTGCCGGCTGGGAGCGTCAGCATGAGGCCTACGACAACCCAAAGAGCCAACGGGCCGAGCCTGCCTGAGCGCATGCGCATGCGCATGCCGTCAGCATAAGCGCTGATGGCTCGCTTGTGGATTCGCAAGTCGATCTTCGTCGCTCTTGCACGTTCCGGTTCTTGGCCTATCATCGGCCCATGCGACGCTCTCGCATTGGCGCGATCGCGACAAGCTGTTTGCTGCTCGCGGCATGCAGCCTCGACTTCGATGGTCTCGTTCGAGGCGATGCTGGTTCAGGCGGCGGCGGAATGGCTGGCAGCGGGACCGCAAGCGGCGGAATGGGCGGCAGCGGGATGGCTGGCGGCGGAATGGGGGGTCAGCCAGCTGGGAGCCGACTGCCTGGACCGCACCCCTCGGAGTGGGGCCAGATCACGTTCTGGCGTTGGATAGCCACGAGCGAGCTCACCTGGGCCGATTGCAGCAACGACCCGTCCTGGAAATTCAGCTACGAGCAGCCGGTCTTCGGCGAGGACGCGTTCTTGTTTTATCGCGTCGAGCCAGGCGGCGCGACCGCGACGGGCCTGAGCGGCTGCACGCTCAGCGGAGCGAAATGCGAGGACACGAGCGTTTTGTGGACGATCAAGGGGCACACGCTCACGGCGCCAGGCGCGGGTGGCAAGCTCTTCAATGGCGATGCTGCGTGTGCCTTCATCCTCACAACGACGTACACCACAACCGACAACGGTACCGCGGCACTCTGGCAGGTGCGTATCGACGTGGATCCCGATCCGGCCAAGCCCGACTGCGCGGCGCTCGACTCGTCGATCAAGGCGTCGTCACCCAATGGTCATGGCCTGCTCGACTGCCACGTCAGCTACGACGTCTTCCTGTCGTTCGAGCACACCGTCCCCCCGAAATGAACGGGCCTGCGACCGCGCTCGAGCTGGATTCGTCGACCCGACCCTCAGCTCTCGGCGCCCGTCCGTCCTCGCGGACACCTGTCCGCCTGCGCGTACACCGACTGTATCCGTGATTGGGCACTGGGCCCCCCAACCAGCGGATTGTGTGCCGAATCCATTGGCACGAGGCTTGCGCAAGAGCGCATCGAAGGAGAAGCCATGACAAATCTTGCAAAGCTCACGACCATCTCGCTGCTTGCGGTTGCAGGCGCGCTCATCGCTCCAAGTGCTGCGGCAGACAAGTATTTTGCGGCAGACAAGTATCAGGGAACGCTGGCGAGTTGCGACAGGCAAAAGAGCACCTTGGTCGCCATGTCGAAGAAGAAGAACATCACTGTGTTTTCACACAAGATTCTGTTCAAGGGCCGCCACGTCTCGATGCCGGTTCGCAAGAACGCTCGCAAGGGCTCGTTAGGAAAGGCGAAGTTCGCGAGGATGTCGAAAGACACCCATGGCTGGGTGTTCGCGGGTACTGCGCCAGGCACCAAGAAGGTGCGCATTCGCGTGGATCGCACCTCAGGGGGAGCCCACTTCGACGTGATGGCGTGCCTCTTCAAGCCAAACAAGACGGGCCCTGGCGTCGGCGCGTACTTCACGGGGTCGACCAGAACGCTCGTGTATCCGCGGCAGAAAACGCAAGGCTTTGCGAAGGGTCGCTACGTCACCCTGTGGTTCATGCCTCCGAAGTCTACCAAGCGCAACGGCAAGCTCCACGGCGTCGAGCTCAACAGCAACGCATATGTTTTGGTGCTGGTTCAACCACGTGGCAAGCAGCTCAGCACTGCCTCGTACGAGATCTTCATGAACGAGTATTAGGTAGCGCTGCAACAACCTGCAGCGCTCAAGTGGGATCGTGCGAGGAGACGAACAGGGGCCGCTGGTGTAGCTCTGCAATGGTGGCGTCGTCTACCTGATGAAAGCCAGCCATGACCTGGGCGCTCGAGCCAGCGTCGAGCTTGCCGAGCAAGCCAGCGTCGCCGGCCTGATCGATGCGCATGCTCACCGGGCAGTCGAGATCTGCGAAAGCCATCGCTGCGTGCAGGCCATGGCGCGCGAGCAGCGCTTCGAGCAAGACGTAGTAGTCGGCCTCGTAGCCTTCGCGCACGTAGCGATTGCTCACGGCGAGGTGCTCGAAGCTCTGGCCACGCAGCAGTCGACCGAGGATGGGCAGACGAGGCAACAACTGGAGCACCAGCCATCCTTGTGGCCCGGCTAGATCGACAATCGTCCAGCGTCGGGGCATGGCCTGAAGAGCGGCAACCACCTGGCCGGCGCGACGCAGCACCCAGCAAGCCTCGCCATCGAGCGATTGGTCTAGGTCCACCAGAGCGTGGCCGGCGTATTGCGCGCTGAGCAGCGGCGCCAGCTCGCTCGAGTCGGCGAGCTTGTCGACGTCGCCGCAGTCGCGCGGCCACAAGCGGCTGTAGAGCTTGGCCTCGAAGCTGCCAATCGGCTGATAGCCGACCTTCTTGGCGATGCTGCAGGAGCGGGTGTTGTCTTCTTCGATGTAGCCGTAGAGCATCACTGGACCGCGCGCGTCCTCGAGGAAGCGCTGGCGTGTCGCCTCCATCAGCAGTCGTCCGTAGCCCTTGCCGCCGCTGCTTGGCTCGACCGCTAGGAACATGCGGTGGACCGCATCGAGCGAGCCGCTGTTCGTCTGCACCTGCTTGAAGCCGAGGGCATATCCACCGACGAGCCGGCCTCCGATCCGCAACTCCACCGTGCGCAGTTCAGGCACGACGCTGAGCGCTTCTTCGAGATCGTGGCTGTAGTAGCGCAGCCCTTCGGTCCCCCAGATGGTGCGCTCTAGCAGCGCCAGAAATTCCGGCGCGTGGCCACGCACCACCCGCACCACCAACTGCTCAGCCGAATCCTCATGAAGGACCTCTGGCTCGTCAGTTGGTGAGCGGTGGATGTTGTTTCTCGAAACAGATGTCGGCTCAGTCAGCATCGGTCGGCCGATAGCGAAACATCTGATTGAAGAAGGCCTTGAGCAGGGCCTCGCGCATTTGAGCCGGCAGGATGTTCATCACCTCGTTGACTCCGGCCATGCGCTCAGGAAGCTGCGTGCCCTGTACGCCGACCATACCCAGCAGATTGGCGAAGGTGGCGTCGTCGAGGTTGGCCAAGTCGATATCGCCAAGCATGCCGCCGAGCGAGTCGGCTAGCCCGGTCGGGGGAATGTCGCGCACCTTCTCGATGGCGTCGCGCAAATCGGTGAGAAGCTCATCAACCGTCTGCGCGTTGGCAGGCGTGACCGTCAGGTGGATGTTCTGCTTGGAAACGCCATAAGCAAGCTGGGCCTGCAGATACCAACCGCGCAGATTCATCTCGTCGACCAACTGAAAGACGTCGATGGTGTCGGAAGTGAAGGCGATGAGACTCATCTCGGGCCGCCCCATCATGCGCAGGTCGGCCATTGCGTCGATGGCCTCGACGATTCGATTGGTGGCCTCGAGCACGGGACGGGTCGCTGCAAGATAACCCTCGTCGCCCATGAAGTTGAGCACCGCCCAAGCTGCTGCGAGCGGGCCGCCCGATTTCGAGCTCTGCACGGCTGCGTTGATGACCGTGTAGCCGGTCCAATCGGCGCAGGCGAAAAACTGCATCTTGCGCAGCGCGGCGTCGCGGTAGAGCACCACCGATGCGCCCTTCGGGCAGTACGCGTACTTGTGATAGTCCATCGACATCGAGGTCACGCCGGGCACGCTGAAGTCGAAGTCTGCCACCTCGGCGCCAAGCATCTTGAAGTAGGGCAGCTGGAAGCCGCCGATACAGGCGTCGACGTGCAACAACAGGTTTTTTTCGAGGGCTAACTGACCGAGCTCGGTGATGGGATCGATGACTCCATGCCCATACGAAGGGGCTGATGCAACCATCAGAATGGTGTTGTCGGTAATCGCAGCGCGCATCGCAGCCACGTCGGCTTTGAAGCTGGTGTCGCCGACTGGCGTGGGCACTATCTTGACACCGAAGTACTTCGCCGCCTTGTGAAACGCGGCGTGGGCGGTGACGGGCAAGATCATCTCGGGCGTGGTGATGTGAGGCCGCTCGGCGCTGGCATGATCGCGCGCTGCTTTGACGGCGAGCAGAATGCTCTCGGTGCCGCCGCTGGTGAAGTTGCCAACGGTATTTTCGTCGCCTCCGAGGTGGCTCGCAGCCATGGCCACCAGCTCGTTCTCCAAACGAAGCAGGCTCGGGAAGACCGTCGGATCGAGACCGTTCTCCGACAAGTACATCGAGTAAGCCTCTTTGCCGATCTGGCGCGCTGCTTCGCCCGCGTCGTAGGCGTAGGCCCAGATCTTCTTGCTCTTCGGATCGAGGTCGTTCTTGCGAAAGGACTGTAGCTTGTCCAGCAGCTCTTGTTTGGGCGTTCCTTTTGCGGGGATCTTCATGGCTTGTTCCGTTGGCTTTGGTCTAGGCGATGTTTTGTTGGATAGGTCAGTTGGCGCGGCTGAAGCCGCGCTCGAGAAGATCGAGGGTGTCGCTTCCGAGCGTGTGCAGATCGAGCTCGCCGCGGCTGTCGATCCACTCACGCAGCACGACGCGGATAGCGCCGATGAGCGCCCCGGCAATGATGCTGGCGCGACGCTGACTAGCAGCGCTGGTATTTCGGGCCGTGAGCGCCTCAGCAATGGCGCGCTCCCACTCGAGATCGAGTTGTTGCTCGTGGGCCAACAGCGCGGGCGATCCGTCGATGATTCGCTGCAGCGCGACGACGCTGTCGACGTTCTCGACGTACTCGTCCACCAGGGCGAGAAGTGAGCGGCGCACGCGAGCGAAAGGTGTCTCGCCTCTACGTCGCTCTGCCAACATGGCCTGGAAGCGATCGAAGCGATCGGCCCGATCGGGGAAAATGACTGCTTCTTTGGTAGGAAAGTAGCGAAAGAAGGTGCGCCGCGAGACGTCCGCGGCCGCTGCGACCTCATCGACGGTGACAGCCCCAAAGCCGCGCTTGCCAAAGAGACGCAACGCGTGGCGCACGAGCATGTCGCGGGTGCGTGCTTTCTTTCGGTCGCGCAGGTATGCCTCGGCTTGCATGTCTCGGGGCCAACATAGCAAAGTGGCACTCAGTGTCAAGTGGCACTTGGTGACACTCGCTGCTGCCGCTTGTGTCGAGGCAGCTCGGCCACCATGATCGGTGCATGTCCGACAGCGACGCTCCCTCCGACAGCGGGGCTCCCGAGCCGAGCGGAGACTTCGACGATGAAGCCTTCATGCGTCAGGTCACCAAGCCGAAGCTCGAGCAGTTTCGCGAGGACGTCAGCTGCTGGGTCGGCTTGTTCAGCTTCTTGGTGCTCGCAGCCGTGTTGATATGGGGCGTCGAGGCGCTGCCAAAATCCGTCACCGATTGGCTCCCCAAATATGCGGTACGTCTGCTCCTGCTGGGCTGCGCTGTCGCCGCTGGCTGGATGTGGCGACTGTTTCGCAAAGACGCCGGCGTCAAAGACAAACGCTGACCGAGTTGCGCCCGCGGGGTGTGCTGACTCAGGGCGCGGCCCAGTCGACGAGAGCAGAGCGGTAGTAGCCGATGCCCATCGCCTCTAGGCGTGCGCCGTGGTGCGCTAACCGTGTTCGGTACTCTTCCCAGCTTCGGCCCTCCTGGGCCGACCATGCGATTTCGGAGTGCCCTGCGAGGCGCGGAAAAGCGAGAAACTCGATGTCGCTGACACTTGCTACCGTCTCGGTCCAAAGTGGTGTTTCGACGCCGAGGATTTCGCTCTCGGTGAAGCCTGGGTCGAGCGGGTCCCATTCGTAGGCCTTCTTCACGTTGGTAAACCCGATGTACGACTGCCCGATGGGTGACTCGGCGTCGTACTTGATGTCGAGGTAAGCATGGAAGACCGGCGACGAGATGATTGATGCCCCTTGGTCGCGTGCCGCCATCGCGTTCGCCGCGAAAAGCCAGAACTGAGCCACTACCGGCGTGTCGATCTTGGCGGTACCGATTTCATCCCAGCCGATCATCGTCTTGCCGGCTCCGGTCAGGATGTCCTGAACCTTGTCGATGAACGCTGCGTAGTCCGCCGCTGAGGTCATCTTCGCTTCGTCTCCACCGATGTGGATGTAGGGCGAGGGCATGAGCTCGGCGACCTCGGTGAGCACGTCGGTCACGAACGGGTAGGTATCGGGGCCGTCCATCCATAGCGAGCTGAAACCCACATCGGTTCCGGTGTAGGGCTTGGCTGGCACGCCGCTCTCATTGAGCTCGCCGTAGGAGGCGAGCGCTGCGTTGATGTGGCCGGGCATGTCGATCTCGGGCACGACCATCACGAAGCGCTCGGCGGCGTAGGCGACGATCTCCTTCATGTCCGCTTTGGTGTAAAAACCGCCTGCCCCGCCCCCGACTTGCGTCGCGCCGCCGATGGACGTGAGCTTTGGCCACGCGTCGATGTGGATGCGCCAACCCTGATCGTCGGTGAGGTGCAAATGCAGACGGTTCATCTTGTGATAAGCAATGCGATCGATGTACTGCTTCACGTCTTTGACGCCGAAGAAATGCCGCGCGACGTCGAGCATCGCCCCCCGCCAGGCGAACCGCGGCGCATCACTGATTCGTACTGCTGGCAGCACCCAGCTCACACCCGCCGCTTTTTCCGATCGCTCGACTTGTGGCGGCAACAGCTGCCTCAAGGTCTGGCAGCCATAGAACAAGCCCGCAGCCGTGGAAGCCTTGATGGTCACGTTATCGGCCACGGCCTCGAGCGTGTAGCCTTCTTCTGCCGACACAGCGGCATCGAGCTGCAAAACGATGTCGCCAGCAGCGCCGGATGCCGTCACTACTTCGAGGGGCAAGCCCGTGGAAGGTCGCAACACTGACGCGAGCAGTTGGCCCACCGACTCTGCGCCAGGATCGACAGCGATACGCGTCGCGTTACTCAGCGCAAAACGACCCACCAGGGTCTCGACACTATGCGGAACCGGGATGAGCCGAACGACCAGGTCGGGCTCCGACGGCGGCGCTTCGTCGGCGCCACAGCCCATCAACACACTCATCGAACAGACAAGCAAAAATCGCAAGGTGACCGCGCTCTGCCCCTCGTTCCAACTTGAATTCGCCATTCTGCGTAGTGTCGCCGACATCTTCGCTTTGCGAAACCAAACACGACGCGCGAGCGCTGTTCCGGTGATGCCAAACGCAAAACAGCCCGACCCTGGATGCTGCACCCAAGGTCAGGCTCAATTTTCTGAAGGCGTTGGCTCAGTTGCCGGGGATGCCCTCGTCCTCTGGTGGATTCTCGGGCGTCGGGGGCGCACAGATGATGAGGCAATGCTCGTCCAGCAGGTCATCGCCAGGCTCGAGGATGTCTTCCTCGGGGAACTCGACGATCACGTCATCTTGCTCGATGTAGCTACAGAGCAGCTCGGGAACGAGGCCCTCGGGACACTCGGGAATATCCGGCACGCAGATACAGCCCTCGGGCGGCTCGGGAACGCTACCGGTCCCACAATTCAAGACGGTGCCAAGCGGACACGCCTCGTCGGGCAGCTCGTCGGGCACACATTGCGCGTCGCAGTCCCCGGGCACCTCGGGCTCTTCACAACCGTCGGCGACGATGCACTCGGGCAAGTCTTCACCCTGGGTGAGACAGGCTAGACGCAGGTCTTTCCCTTCGGAACAGGTGTCGGCGATGATGCCCGCCGAGGGAACGCATTGCTCATCGCAGCTCGAGTCGTCTTTGACGAGCTTGCCATCCTTGGCCAGCGAGTACGACACCGCGCACACCGTCTTGGCAACACAGGGTTCTGGTTTCGGCGGCTCAACGACTTTGTCGTCGCTACCACCACAGCCACCGTCTGCTCCGGTCAATGCGAGAATAGCGGCAGCGCCGATGAGCATGAGCTTGTAGGAACTGGTT
>CAZRGL010000141.1:7215-20394 GCA_964599485.1 uncultured Polyangiaceae bacterium | reverse complement strand
GAGCACTCCAAAGAGCACTCCAAAGAGCACTCCAAAGAGCACTCCAAAGAGCACTGCGAAGAGGCAGGCACAGCGCACTTACTTGCGTGTCGTTGGCGTCCATGCCAAGCGAGCAAACATGTCCTGTGTCGTTGCAGTAGTAGGTGCCACCGGTTTGGTGGGAAGAGAAATGCTCAAGACGCTCGCCCAGCGAGCCTTTCCTGCCGATCGCGTGTTGGCTCTGGCTTCGGCACGCTCCGCAGGCAAAAAAGTGCAGTTCCGTGACCAAACGCTCCTCGTCGAAGAGGCATTGCCGGAACGCTTCGACGGCGTCGACATCGCTCTGTTCAGCGCCGGCGGAGGGGTATCGAGAGAGCTCGCCCCGCAAGCGGCGTCGTATGGGGCAGTCGTCATCGACAACTCCAGCGCATGGCGCATGGACCCAGACGTTCCGCTGGTCGTCCCCGAAGTGAATGCGCATGCAGCCCGTACCAGGCCCAAAGGGATCATCGCAAACCCCAACTGCAGCACCATCCAGATGGTGGTAGCGCTCAAGCCCATCCACGACCTGTCGCGAATCCGTCACATCGTGGTCTCCACCTACCAAGCTGCCAGCGGCAAAGGACAAGCTGCGGTGGCGGAGCTGCTCGAGCAACAGCGCGCGCTCGCAGCAGGCGAACCGGCGCGTTGGGAAGTGTTTCCCGGCCCCATCGCCCAGAACCTGATCAGCGACTGGAAGCCCGGCACCGACGACTACAGCGAAGAAGAGCTGAAAATGGTCCACGAGACGCGCAAGATCCTCGAGGACGATGAGATTGGTGTTTCGCCGACTGCGGTGCGCGTTCCCATCGTGACGGGCCACAGCGAATCCATCTTCGTGCGCTGCGAGGCCCCCCTCAATGCCGACCAGGTACGCCACGCGCTGGCCACTGCCCCAGGCGTGGTTCTGCAGGACGAGGGCTACAGCCCAGGCAAACATCCGCAGCCCATCGACTGCAAGGGGCAGGACGCCGTCTTCGTGGGTCGCGTTCGCAACGACTTGGCCGTCAAAGGCGCCATCAACCTCTGGGTGGTTGCCGACAATCTCCGCAAAGGAGCGGCCCTCAACGCGGTACAAATCGCCGAGAAATTGATCGCCGGCGAAGAATAGGTGTCCCTAGGGCGCAGGACCGAGCGTTTTTCCACGCCACGGCCGAAACCAACACCGCGCTGTCGCGTAGAAGCTGATGAACGCGGTCTGCATGATGCGTGCGCCGCTGGCGGTGCGGCGTGGACTCCAGTCCTTCCCCCATAGGACCGTGCACCTCGAAGGGTCCTCCCCAAGAGGGGCAAGCAGGAGAGGCGGCGTGCCGTCAGCGGCGGTTTTCATCTACCGGACGAGAGATGGCAGCGAGCACCGCAATAACGCTTCCGGGAATCCAGCAGGCACGGCCACCGCGGGCGCGCGCTCGCAGCGCGCTGTGCTACTTTGCAGCGATGGCGGATCGAGCGGAGCGTGATCTCGAGTCGCTCGAGTCGCTCGAGTCGCTCATGAAGCGCTATCTCGACGGAGAGATGGCGGCGTTCGACGCCATCTACGCCCAAACTTCGCAGCGCGTTTTCGCCTTTCAGATGGCCATGACGCGCAACCGACAGGTTGCCGAGGACCTCTGCCAAACCACCTATCTGAAGCTTCACCGCGCGCGCGAAGCCTGGATCAGCGGCTCGCCCTTGATGCCCTGGCTCATGGCCATCGCGCGCAATGTGTTCCTCGACGATGCACGCAAACGAAAGCGGGCCCGGGTACGCGTCACCGGCAGCGGTGACCTGCCCGAAGTGGTCGACCCTCGCAGTACGTCAGCGCCGCCGGTAGGCCTGCGTGAGGCTATCGATCGAGCTATCGAGACGCTCTCGCCGCGACAGCGCGAAGCGTTCATACTGACCAAGCACAGCGGCCTTTCTCCGCGCGATGCGGCGCAGGTGCTGGGCACTTCTGAAACAGCAGTGAAGCTCCGCGTGCACCGCGCTCACAACGCGCTCCGCGTGGCGCTGCAGCCGCATCGGGCGGGGGAGGAAACATGAGCGACGACAAGCTCTTCGAGCGGCCGCCGGACGGTCCGTCGGAAGCAACCAGCAAGCTCATCCGTCAAGCGGTCGCTGACGAGATGAAGCCGGTGCAGTCGAGCTCGGTCTACCAGCGCGCTCTCGCTGGACTGGTCGCGGCACTGGCCACTGTAGCAGTGGTCATGGTCAGCTATGGGCAGGAAGGCGTGCACGCGCTCAGCTCTCCACGCGGCCTCATGGCGGTTGCTGTCCTCGGCGCACTGATGGCCACGACCCTCGTCGTGGCGATGTTCGTGCCGCGACTACAACGCGGATTGGGATGGGGCGGACGAGCGCTGTTGGCGGCTGCCGTGGTCAGCGGATGGGCGCTGCTGCTCTGGTTCTTCTCGGGCGGCGACGCCTGCGCCGGCGGCGGGCTCGGCTACGGTTGTGGGCTTCGCGCGCTTGGCGGTGGTCTCATCGCAGCGGCGGCCACGATGTGGGTGTGGCGCAAAACAGACCCTTGGTCGCCTCGAGCCGGCGGAGCCATCGTGGGTGCGACGGCCGGAAGCATTGCTTGCGCCGCTGTCAACGTAGCCTGCGCGACTCACGACGCCGGACACATCATCGTCGGCCACTGGCTTGCCGTGCCACTACTCGCCCTGGTCGGCGCGCTCGCAGCCCCACGCGTGCTCCGTCCCTGAGCAGCCCTAGGGTCTAGCAGCCCTAGTCTGGCCCAGACCTTTGGCCGAGACGCTACCGGCTCGCCGCCCGCTTGATCAGAGCAAGCAACTGCGCGCGATTGGCCATTCCGTTGGTCCTGCCGACCTCGCTGCCGTTGGGCCGTAGCACGAGGACATCAGGCACGATGTTGACCTTGAGACCGTCGAGGCGAACATCCATTTGCGGCTCGGCAGCAGTAACGTCGATCATCACGGTCACGACAGGTTGCAAGGCTCGCTCGACCTCGGCATCCGTCCACAGCTCGCGCTTCATATGCACGGAGGGAACTGCCCAATCGGCATGCACCCAGACGAGCAACAGACGGTCCTGTCGCTTCGCCCGCTTACGGGCAGCGGGCAGATCCGACTCCCAGGTCAGCGGCCGAACCTTGCCCCCAGAGGGTTCGGGGGCAGCGGTGAGGGGCCCGCCTTCATCGAGCTGACTCTCTTGAAGATCGCTCTGCTCAGACCAGGCGGGTTCTCGATGCTGGGTGCAACTGGCGCACAAGCTGGCTGCCGCGAACAACGTGCAGCCCAACAATCCCCAAACCGATTGGGCGCACACCTACTTCTTCTGCTTGCAGCGCATGATGCACATCAGGTTGGTCGTTGCGCACCCGCATGTGCCTGCTTTGGGCGTCTTGGGAGGCTTCGGCGTGGTCGACTTGGGCGTGGTCGCCTTGGGCGTGGGGGCCTTGCCCTTGCCCGCCGCCACGTACCGTTTGGTCTTCGTTGCGGAAGCAGAAGCGGTAGCGGAAGCTGTCTCCGAGCTCGTGGCACTAGCGGTCGGCTCAGCTGTAGGAGCGGCCGCTGCGGTGGTCGCTGTGGGGGCTTCCTCGGCTGTTGGCGTGGCAGTGGTGGTCCCTGCGGCAGCGTCGTTGCCGCCACCGCGCACCACGAAGAACACCAGTGCACCGGCTAGCGCGACCACTGCCAGCCCCAGCCCCATGATCAATCCCTTGTTTGAGCCCGCCGATGCAGGGGGGGCGATCGAAGGAACGAGCGGCGAGGCGGCCGCTGGTGGCGGCCCGAGCGGGAACATGCCGCCAGCGGCTCCGCCAGCAGCTTGGGCTGCAACGCCTCCTGCTGCACCCGCACCACCACCACTGCCACCACCGACCCCAGCGGCCAGCGCTTTGAGGTCGATCAGGCCCGAATCCTCACTCGTAGACGTGGTGCTAGGCGGCTCGGCATCCGCGCCACCAGCCTTGGCGGTCAACATGTTCAGCGAAAAGATGGCCGAGTTTTCCTCGCTCACCACGGGCTCGGCAACACCGCCACCACCCGAGAACAGCGCGGGCTGGGCAGGCGCAGAGGTCGCCACGGCTGCTGCCGCGTTCTGGACCGCAGCAGGCGCGCCGAAGAGATTGCCTCCAGCGCCGACGCCGGCGGCCGCGAGGCCATCGGTCATCGCTACCGTCGCAGCTCCGAAGTCCTCGGCTCCGCCACCTGCAGGTGCCGCTGCGGGTGCCGCTGCGGGTGCCGCTGCCGCTGCGGGTGCCGCTGCGGCTACGGGTGCAGCCGCTGGGGCGGGTGCTGGCGCCGGGGCTTGGGCCATGGCCGCGTCGTAGGCCGCGCCGCCTTCGGTCATCGCTACCGTGCGGCTGAGGTCGTCTTCCGCGTCAGGCTCCTGGGAGCTGGCCTCCGCGGCGTCAGCAGCGGCGGCTGCGTCGTGCAACGCATCGACGATTGCGTCGATGTCCTTGAGGGCGCACCAGTCATCCATGCCCTCAGCCCAAACAAAGGTCTCGGCATCGATGGTGCCTTCGTTATAGGCGGTGACGACATCGGCCATCGTCATGGTTCGCTGGTCGGTGTCACTGACACTGACCGTGAAGCTCGGCTCGGCACTACCGCCGGAAGGCGAGGCCCCCCCGGTGGTCTGCACTTCACCAGTGCTCGAGACCACGATGACGGCACCGCATTTGCGGCATTTGACCTTTACCGTCTTGCCTTGGACCTTCTCGTCCGAAACCGTGTACTTAGCGCCGCAGGACCCACAGATTATCTTCATCGTGTCTCTTCGCTCATCGAGACGCACCGTGAGGTTGGTGCTTCCGAGTGGAACTACAGTCTAGATCGAGTTTTCCAGGTACGCCTCATCCATGACGGCTGAGAGCGCGAATGGTTTCAATAACTGCCCTCAAACCTACCTGCACATCCTCCAAGTTATCAATGGCCAGGCCAAGCTTTTCGAGTTTGGACTACTGAACACTGCGTGGCTGCACCACCATCACCAGGCTACCGGATGCAACCCGATCGCGAACATAACGCATCACACGCTCGGTGATGAGAGGCTCGCGATCGTTGGGAAAACGCCAACCTAGCCCACGAACCAGCACCTGAGTGGCGTCAGGCGCGAGCCCATCGAGCTGTGAGCGCGCATGTACTTCAGGCATGATGCGCTCGACCTCGGTGGGAAGCAGTCGGTCACGATTCGCAAGAACCAACAGCTGCCCGCGGGACCAAATCTTGAATCTTTCCATTCTCCCAGCTTGTAATTCTGGCTCGGCTCGGCCGAGGGCGCAACATCCACGCTCGAACCAAGTGGGTCAAGACAACGGCCGCAGCGGTCCGATCTTTCGATCACGCGCCTGCCCTTCGCCGCGTGGGTCACGTCGCCGCGCCCATTCGCAGAGCACCATTCCGGCAGCCACTGAGACCGGAAACGAGTGGTTGATGCCGTACATCGGGATGGCCAGAACGCACGCTGAAGCCGCTAGCAGCGAGGGCGGTATCCCATCGTCCTCGTTGCCGAGCAAGAGCACCACGTTGGGGGGGTAGGATGCTTGCCAAATGGTCGTACTGGCATGGTCTCGCTCGATGCTGAACAGGGGCCGGTCGCCGACAGCGGTCAAGAAGCTGTCCTCATCTGGGCAGCTGACGATGGTCTCGTAGCGATGCATGCCCATGCTGGCCCGCTCGTAGTAGGGCGCGGTGCCCACCAAGAAGATCTCGCGAACCATGAAAGAGTGGGCCACGCGAATGATGGCGCCCACATTGAAGGGGTTCTTGGCGCGAATGACGGCCACCGACATGTCTACGCGGAGCTCGGCGAGCTCGGCGCGCTGCTCCTCGATGCTCATTTCGAATGGGGGAACCTTCGCCATGTCCTGTTTCATCAACGGTCTGGGAGCTAGTCCACCCGACCGTATTCCTTGAACAAAGGATAGGTCACCCCACGTTTGACCATCATGTTCTCGGTCGCCGCGCCGCGCTCGTGTTGCACCACCAACTCGAGCGAAGACGGCCCCGCCGCCTCGAGCAACCCGCGTATTTGCTCGGCTCTGAGCCCTTGGGTCTTGCGTCCTCCGATGACCAGCAAACGGTCGCCTGCTCGCATCCCACCTCGCCCCACGGGCGAGTACTTGAGCGCCTCCACCACACGGCAGCGTTCGTTGCGCACCACGAAGGTGAACCCCAACCCCATCATGGGATGGGCGCGCTCCACAGCCAGCCAGATGCTACCACCTTGATCGAGCTCCAGCTCGATTTGACCATCCGTCAGCTCGCGGGCGCCCGGGGCGAGGAAGCTCGCGCTGCCCATGCGGTGCTCTTGCAGCGGATCCGAGTCGAATACCTCGATGCGCATGGGGGTCGACCGGGGCAACTCGAAATTGCCGCGCGGCCCATCCGCCCATCGAGGCTTGAGCTCGTTGGGCTCGGGTTTGGAGCGCATCAGCTCCTTTCCCTTGGCATACAGCACGAAAAACGGGTCTGGCCCGTCGCCCTGGTCCCACGCCGCACCCACTTTGGTCTTCGCAGGCAGCTCCGCACGAATCACCCGGAGCCAGTACACGCGTGCGGGGGGGGCTGGCTCGAGCTTCGCGCCGGCTGCAACGGGGGTCAGGCGCCATCGCGGCTTGTTGGCGCTCAAATCGCAGCCGAGTGACAGCGACCCCAGCAAAAGAGCGAACATCACCCACCAGCCGTGCTGACTGCTGCTCCCACCCCTCGGTTCATCGATTGACAAAGCCTGCATGCGCTTCGACCAACGCCCGCCGAGCGAGCGACACGACAAGCTAGCAGATCGAGCCACGGCGTGGGACGTGCTAATGCCGCTCGCATGGTTGTCGGTCAAATGGATCCCGAATCAGCTGAAGAAAGCACGCCCCAAACCGACTTGGTGGTCGCTGCCAACGAGCTGTCTCAACATGTCGATCAGAGCGTCAGTCTGCGCGGTTGGCTCTACAACAAACGGTCGAGTGGCAAGCTCCACTTTCTCGAGGTGCGAGATGGTACGGGCATCATTCAGTGTGTGATGTCCAAGCGCGACGTCGGCGAAGAGATCTTCGGCAGAGCGGCAGAGCTTGCCCAAGAGGCATCGCTGCAAATCACCGGCAAGGTGAGCGCCCACCCCAAACGTGAAGGTGTTTTCGAGCTGCACGTCTCGAACTTCGCGCTGATCAACGCCCCCACCGACCCCTACCCCATCACCAAGAAAGAGCACGGGACGGATTTCTTGATGGATCACCGTCACCTGTGGATGCGGAGCAAGCGACAGCACGCGATCTTGCGCATTCGCCACGCCATCGTGCAGGCCATTCGGGGCTTCTTCGACGACCGTGACTTCACGCTCATCGATGCCCCCATCTTCACCCCGAACGCGTGTGAAGGCACCAGTACGCTGTTCGAGACCGACTACCACGGGCAAACCGCTTATCTCACGCAGAGCGGACAGCTCTACATGGAGGCGGGCGCGGCCGCGTTCGGCAAAGTCTATTGCTTCGGGCCCACCTTCCGGGCCGAAAAGTCCAAGACCCGACGACACCTCGGCGAGTTCTGGATGGTAGAGCCAGAAGTGGCCTTCTTGGCGCTCGACGGGGTCATGGACCTGGCCGAGCAACTGATCACGCACATCGTCGAGCATGTGCTCACGACACGCCGCAGCGAGCTCAGCAGCATCGATCGAGATTGCGACAAGCTCGCGGCCATCCTGTCTCCTTTTCCGCGGCTCAGCTACAGCGAGGCGGTCGACATCATTGCGGAAGAAAGAGCCAAGATCTCAGACAAGAGCCAAGCCCCACCACTCGAATGGGGCAGCGACTTCGGTGGAGAGGACGAAACCTTGCTGTCGAATCGTTTCGATCGGCCCGTCATGGTGCATCGCTGGCCGCACCAGACAAAAGCCTTCTACATGAAACGTGATCCGCAGGACTCACGCCTCGCGCTGGGCGTGGACGTGATCGCGCCCGAGGGCTACGGAGAGATTATTGGAGGCGGACAGCGCGAAGACGATCTGGCCGTGCTCGACGCCGCCATCGAGCACCATCAGCTGCCGCAAGAGGCCTTCGGTTGGTACCGCGATTTGCGTCGATTCGGCAGCTTTCCGCACGGGGGCTTCGGTCTCGGCGTCGAGCGCGTGGTAGCCTGGCTGTGCGGTCTCGACCATGTTCGTGAGACCATCCCTTTTGCCCGCATGCTCAACCGGCTATCACCATAGCGTCACAAGCCAACTTTGGCCTTGCGCCGCGCCCTGACAACACCAAGTCTAACTAGAGAGAGGTATGGCCCGACTCGCCGGATTCATCGCGAACCGCCCCGACTTGTGCAACCGCTTTGCGGAGCACGAGAAGGACGTGCTCTGTACTCACCACACAGGTGAGGAGCCGTGGGGCTGGGGGGTCGGTTTTCTGCAGGGTGGCGAAGTTCTGCTCAAGCGGCGCCCCCTCGACCCGCGTAAGCACATCAGCATCAGTGAGATGGTGGCGGAGCTGCGCAGTGACTTGCTGCTCACGCACGTGCGCCGAGCCACCGTTGGTGCGCTAGGCACCAACAACACCCACCCGTTCAGATACCGCCACTGGATGTTTGCCGACACCGGCACCCTCGACGGCTTCGGCGAGATCCGCAACAAGCTGCTCGAGACGCTGCCTCGCTTTTTGCAACGCTCGCTGCGTGGCGAGACGGACAGCGAGCTGTTCTTTCATCTGTTCTTGTCCTTTTTGCATGACGCGGGAAAGCTCGACCGTATGGCGGTCGCGCCCAAGGACATATTCGCGGCCCTGAAATCCTGCATGGGCTTGGTCGAGCGAATGGCCCAAGACGCGGGCCTCGGCGCCTCGCAACTGAACATTGTGCTCACTTCGCCCGAGTACGTGGTGGGCGCACGTCGCGGACCCGCCATGGCCTACCGGGTGCTAACCGGCCGCGAAGACTTCGAGCCCTATTTCGAGGACGACGGGCCGAGCAAGCTGCGGATGCCCGACTTGGAGCCATGTCGTCTGTGCGTCGTCGCATCGAACTTCGACGGTGACGAAATCCCAGATGACTGGACCGAGCTGCCATACAAGTCCATGATCGCGTTCAGCCGCACTGGCGAGCCAATCATCGTTTCGCCCAAGTAGCGGCTGTTTCGTCATGCCCCACGGACCGGTCACGCCAACGCGAACCGTAGCCAACCCCAAACGAGGTCGGCCCGCAGCGCGGCTATGGGGAGGCGTAGCGCTTTTGGGCACAGCTTTGGCGCTCCAGGCCTGCACTGAGCACGCCAGCGCGCGCTTTCCAACCGCATCGAAGCTGCCAGAGGGCAAGCGCCGTCCTGACGCAGTGGCAGTCGATCTGGCTAGTGAGCCACCTCCTTGGCAAGCGGTCGGCAAATCTGACAAGGGGTTGATGACGCTGCGGACTCCCCTCGGCGTCACTGTGGCGAAACGCACCGTCAAGACCTTCATTGCCGCACTGGTCCGTGAAGACATGTCGGACATGTCGTCTCTGCTACACCCCGGCGCACAGGTGAGCAACACGCGCTCGAGCACCAGGTTCGGCACCCAGAACTTGGCGTACTTGTGGCGGCGGCGATTTCAGAAACGCAAGTACGAGCAACTGGCCAACCGACTGGTGTACCGCGACGCCGACGTGATGACCTACCGCGGCGACCACATCGACAGACTGCCCGTCAATGTCCGGCTCGTCGCCGCCAGTCGTGACATGAGTCCAGGTGACCTGGTGCTGCGGGTGCCCATCGCGACCACGACAGTGCGCAACCAACGACTCCTCGGAGACGAGCTCGTATTCTGGCTGAGACGCAAAGACGACCGCTTCGTCATCTACCACATGGCCGAAGACATACCGTTTTAGGAGAACGGCGCGGTGCGCGAATAGCACAGCACGGCGCGTGAACAACGTTCTTCTCAGACCAGCTCTTCGGCAGCGGAGACGTTGGATTCATACGCTTGGTCTTTTTGTTGCCGCTTCTTCGACAAACGCTGAAAAAAGGGTATTTTCGAAGTAATGACCCGCGCTAAGATCGCCTTCGTAGCCTCGGGGGGGGCGGCTCGCGGACTCGCCCATTTGGGTGTGCTCAAAGCCTGTGAGGAGCTCGGCCTCCTACCAGAGATATTTGTCGGAACCAGCGCCGGCGCCATCGTCGGCGCAATGTATGGCCAAGACATCCCGCTCGACGTCATGCTCGACGGATATCGCCTCCCCTGGCGACGTCGTCACAACGGACCGCGGCTGCATCTCGCAACCTTCGTAGGAGCGCCCACGCGCCGAGAGCTGTTCGACATCGGACACCTGGTCTCGGGCGTGTTCTCCATCCGAAAGTTCGAGCGCTATTTGCGACAATACCTGCCGATCAACAACTTCCACCGGATGGCCAAGCCCGTATTCGTCACCGCAGTCGACATCGACACGGGCGAACGCACGGTGTTCGGTCCCGGCTACCACGACGATACCCCCATCAGCGAGGCGGTGGCGGCCAGCTGTTGCATCCCGGGCCTGTTTCGGCCGATGCAGATCGACGGGCGCTACTACGTTGACGGCGAGGTCGCGCGCACGCTGTCGGCGGACATTGCGGTCGAGGCCGGCGCAAAAGTGGTCATCATTTCCAACATATACCGTCCTGAGCGGGAGCTTCAACCCAAGCGCTCGCTGGCCCGCCGCGGCATCCACCGCGTGCTACGGCAATCGCTCAGCACACTGCTGACCGAAAAAGAGCGCCGCGGCGTTCAGTTGCTCAGCCAACGCTACCCGGATGTGACCTTCATCGATATTGCGCCGGATCTGGGCACCTATGGGTACCTAAACCGTTTCGCCGCTCGTCCTCTGGTGCTTCGCGGCTACGGAACAGCCCTACGGGCGCTAGCTACCGCCCGCGAACGCCACGTATTCGACCACCTGATCCCGCCCGCCTCGCAGCCAGGTCTGCGCGTGGCCAGCCAAGCGAGCTAGTTCCCACCCGAAAGGGCGCTACGGGCTAAAGCTGGGCTTCAGGGCTGGAGCTGGGCGACCAGGACGTCGGTGCCCTTGGCGCCTTCGGTCAGACCGTCACCAAGATCGATGGGTCCTTCGGCGAAGCCAGCAAGCACAATGCGATCCTCGTTGCCGACCGCGAGCCGCCGCCATCCCCGCGCCACAGCGCCCGCGTCTTGGTTGCCGCTCACGGGCACGCCACGGCTCCAGATGTGATCTCCGTCAGCTTCTAGCTTGGCTACAAAGATGTTCGGCTCGCGCAAACCAGCAGTCGGCAGCAAAAGGGGGCCGCCCATACTGGCAGTCCCCTCATAGTATCCGGTCACGATGACCTGATCAGCACTGTCCACGGCCAGGGAGTAGGCCACTTGATTGAAGGGCCCACCGAGTCGTCGGCTCCAGGTGTGGTGGCCCGTTGGAGAGAGCTTGGCAACGAAAACAGCTCCAGCACTTTGAGCGGCAAGGCTGTCACCACCGAAGTTGACTGTGCCTGCGAAACCGCCGCAGAAAAGGATGTTACCAGCTTGGTCGAAGGCTACCTGGTAGGCGGTTTGGGCTTCATCGTCGCCGTAACGCTGCGCAAACAAGACGTCGCCGTCGGGGTCGAGCTTGGTCACGACGATGTCGTAGTCGCCGGCCGATGTCAGGCTCAACCCACCGAGCTTCATGTCACCGTAGAAATAGCCCACAGCCGCCGCATTGCCTTGCTGATCGGTGGTGATGCCGCGCAACAGCTGTGTGTTGGCTCCACCGAAACGACGACTGTAGATGTGCTCACCCTCACTGCTCAGCTTGACGACGAAGGCATCATAGACGTCGGCATTGCCAAGTGCTTCCGAGCCAAACGTGAGATCGCCACGGTAGTAGCCGACAACCAGCACGTTGCCTTGGGCGTCGATGGTGACGTCGAGGGGATGGTCCTCGCGGCTATCACCGGCTGAGACCGCCCATTTGGGGCTGCCTGCGGCATCGAAGTAGGCGATGAGCACGTCATAGCTGCCGGCGCTCTCGAGCGTTCCGACACCGAAGTCCTCGAGCTTGCCCTGGAAGCTCGCCACAACGACGCTCTGTCCAGCTGGCCCAGCCGCCACCGCCCGTGCGGTCATGTGATCGTCACTGTAGATCGCCCGGCTGAATTGATGGCTGCCGTCGGATGCGAGCTTGGCAATGAACACATCACGGGAGCTGTCGATCACAGCGAGCTCCCCGCCGCCGAGATCGAGTGGGTCGCGGTAGTAGCCCGTCAGGTAGATGTTACCCTCTTGATCGGTCGCGACGTCGTGCGCCACTTCGTCCCGATCGACACCCCAGCGCTTGGTCCACAGGGTCTGCCCGCAGCTGGTGTGACCATCACAGTTCTCATCTGCTTTGGTCGAGCAGTCTTCTGCTGACGGCAGAACTTGGTCTTCGCAGACACCCCAGCCGTAGCCGGAGGGGTGGCACTGCTGGCTTCCCGCACGACAGATCCCTAACTGCTCGCTGCCGGCAGGACCCTGGTAGCAGCTGCGCGTGCTGCCCGGTGAGCAGCTTTCCTCGACGAGGTGCTCGTAGCTCGGCGGGGCACTTTCGTCGGTGGAGCAGGCGGCCAACAGCGCTACCAACCAAATCGACCGGTTGCGACGCTGTCCGCTCGACACACTCACATCCCTGCCACGATTTGGAACGACTCGCCGTGGGGCACGAGCTCGAGTCGGTTCTCTTCCACCGTGCTACGCCACTTTTCCCCTTCAGGGGTCGGCAAACGGAAGCTTCCGCTGTACGTGAAATCAACGAGGATGTAGGGCTCGACGTGGCTGACTCTGCGGTAGCGGATTTCGTAGCGAATCGTGTTGGCGTCGGCGAACTTGCCGAGCAAGTAGTCCTGAAGCCCCGCAAAGTCGATGTCGTCTTGCGCATCGACGTTGCCACCGTCTTCGTAATAGGCCGGGGAGGCCAAGCTCAGCAACGTCGGGATGTCTTTACGCTCGACCGCTTTGCGGTAGACCTCGCAGAACTCGACGACGCGACGATGCAAGGCGGAATCCTGCACATCGGTGTTGGGGATGAAGTTCTTGCTACACGCCAGCGGACCACCCAGCAAAAGGGCGACCGCAAGCGGGAGCGTGATTCGCGTGCTGAGCCACATGGCAGTCGAAATCAGCAACCCGCATAGCCGAGCAAACATTCCGCGTACAGCCGTATGGGCCACCCGACCGTTCGAACACCGTCCCATGCTTCGTCCGACCCCGCCCCCCATTGTCCCGGCCGAGCTCGCTCGAGG
>CAZRGL010000141.1:0-7205 GCA_964599485.1 uncultured Polyangiaceae bacterium | reverse complement strand
AGGCGCTCCAGAATGAGCGATTGCCAAGCGAGCCAGCATTCCCGAGCAGTTCCCCCTACTTGGACGGAGGCGCGATAGCGAGGTGGCGGATCGTCAGCTTCCCCTGACCAGGGAGGGGGTGGTGCAGGCGCGGGCATGACTGTTGCTCTGCTCGAAGGAACACCATTCACACAAGGAGCTGCCCATGCCCTCGAGTCGACGTCACGGTCTATTGTTGTCGGTCCTAGCCAGCACCGCCCTGCTCGCGCTCACGGCCGGGTGCTCGAGCCCACCCGAGGAACCCAGTGCCGGGGCTGAGGGGGAAGCCAAGAGCGTCGGACCATTCACTCCTCCTGGTGCAACGGAGCCCGGCCAGGGTCCTTTCAGCCCACCTGCTGGGCCGGTTGAGCCAGGCGGGGAAGAGCCGCCAGAGTGCGTCGCGACCGGCGATAGCTGTACCGATTGTTTTGCCGAGAGCTGTTGCGCGGAGTCCAACGACTGCTCCGCAGATGCCGTCTGTATGACCGCAGGGCTGTGCGCTGCCATCTGTGTCACCGTCGATGACATGCCCCTCGACCTTTGCTTCGAAAAGTGTAAGCCCGAGCAGGCCAGCCCGACTTTCGAGGCCTACGCACAGTGCGGAAGCAGCTGCACGGATTCCTGCATCTGACGTGTCCGGCCCAAGAGGGCGCTACGGACGCGCCCGCCCCCAAAGGGGCGAAGGCGCGCGAGTCCTTCGCACATTCGCATCGCTAGTCGCTCGCTCCATCTGCTAGCCAAGCCCGCAGGGCCAGCTGCCCGATGGGACCGCTGTCATGCGAAAACGACATGTCCAAGTCTACCTGCTGGCTGCCCTGGCCAGGCTCGAGCAACAACGCCACGGCACCATGCTCTTGCGGCCGGTCGGGGCAGAGCAGATCAGCCCAGTGGCGGGCGGCCGCTCCAGCGTCGTCGGCCGCGACAACGACCATGCGCTCGACATCCCCGGCGGCTACGAGCTCGGCTGCGGCGAGTAACGCCTCGAGTGAGCCGCACAAGCCCGCACCAACCGCGAAGTTGGGGCCATGCAACCCGAACGCAATTGCGCAATGACCCGCGCATGCGTTGGGTGAGGTCGCTGGGAACAGGCGCGGATCGACGAGGCGCGGTCCCTTCTTCAAAAGGCGTTCGTTGAAACGCTCGTTGGTATCCAAAGTCGCAAGACTGTGACCAGCCACTACGCCTGCACCGTCGAGGGCGGCCCGGCCCTCTTTTTGGGCCAACTTGGCAACAGCCGATAGCGCAAGCTGTCCTAGCGGATCGATGCGCGCGAGCCGATCGCGGGCGATTCCACTCGCTTCAGCGAGCCATGCTTTGTCGATTGCATTGACCGAGGCATGGGCCACAACGTGAACGGGGCGCAGAGGGCGCAGTGCGGCCGTGCGCTGCTCAGTCGTCAGAAGCAAAGCCGCGCTCACTCCTCCGAATGCCGCCGAGAGCTTCAACGCAGTGCGCAAAGGCCGGGACTCAGCCCGCTCGAGCAAGGTGACCTCGGCGTCTGGATCGAGAGGAGCGTCGCCCCAGCTCGGCGGCGCGATGCCTCGCCTCAGTCCATCGACGGCGGCAAGCGCCTCGAGCACACCGGCAGCTCCCAAGGTGTGACCAATCTGGGCCTTGAATGGATGCACCACTGGGGTCGGTCTGCCACAGAGGGCATGGATGGCTTTTGCCTCGGCGGCGTCGTTGTAGGGTGTTGCGGTTGCGTGGGCACTGACCAAGTCAACCCGCTTGCCCGAACAGCCCGCCTCTTCGAGCGCTGCGCGACCTGCTCGGATCAGACCCGCGCCCTCGCGATCAGGCGCGGTGATGTGAACCGCATCACTAGAGGCCCCGAAACCGGCGATGCGAAACAGCGGCTCCAGGCCGTCGCTGGGTCGAACCAAGGCCACGAGCGCAGCTCCTTCTCCGAGCGCCATACCCGCCCTTCCCTGACGAAAGGGCTGCGGCGAGCTCGGCGTGGTGGCGCGGATCGCTTCGAAGCCCGCGGCGACAAAGAGGCTGACGGCATCGTAGCCGCCTGCCAAGACGAGATCACACGCGTCGCGCTGCAACCAACGGGCGGCTAGGCCGAGCGCAATCGTCGAGGAGGCACAAGCCGCCAAGATCTGACTCCGTTTCGTCGGAGCCAAGGCGCAACGCTGCAACGCGAAATCGAGTGGGGCGAAATAGGTCGCCCGCCGCGCTAGGGAAGGACTTACCACCTGGTCTTCTGCGCGAGCCGAGAAGAGCTCCTCAGCGCTGAGCATGCCCCCGCTCGAGCTTCCAACACAGACGCCCAGCCGTTGTTGCCGCCAGCCCGCACGCCGTCCGTCGAGCTGAGCACAGAGCTGCTCGAACGCGGCGAGCAACAGATTGGAGGCGCGATCATCGCCCAAGGCAGCAACACCGAGATCCGCAGGCGCTCGCGCCAAGTTGGGGCGCGCCAAACCGGCTTGCGCGAGCATGTCGTCGCGGCCAATCGCGGTGCGCGCGGCTTGCCCTGGTTGCTCGAGGGCGTACGCTTCCCGGCCACAACCCAAAGGCGAAACCGCACCAACAGCAATCGCCCAGATCTCGCTCATGGCTCTACGCCCCCACTCAGGCATGGCTTCGTCGGGTCATCTGGATCGGCAAAAGCCTTCGCTGGCGGCGCTTGATCGCCATCACGAACAGACTCACAGTCTACTTCGATCAGCAGACCTGTGGAGCGCTGCCGGTAGCTGACGTGACCGCAGCCAGGGCGATCGACCTGTAGTGTCTCGAGCTCATCGAGCATCTCGAGCTCATCGAACGTCCGCCGACGAACCGAAAGTGCGCCGCTCGGCACGCTCAACAGCCGCACCCAATGCGTATCGTCCCGAAGCATCCAGCGCTTGCCTCCGGCCCAAGGCAGCACATGGAGCAGTCGTCCTCGAAGCGGACGCAAGAACCACCAACGCAGGAAATCGACCGGCAAGCCGCGCCGCTCGCTCTTCGGGGAGCGCCGATCACCACGTCGCAACAAGTCGATCGCAGGCACGGCGAATCTGAATGCGTCGCGGCAGAGCCAGAGATCCAGAGCGGTGGTGCCACCAGGACCCAACAGGATCATCCGCAGCGCTTCTGAAGGAACGACGGCGACCGCGCCGCGCGCACGCAGGCTCACACCAAGCTGAGCCTGACGCAGTTTCAGACTGAGGTTGATCGTGTACGGCGCCGTGGGCGCGTATTGGCTGCGCAATTGGGCCAATTCGGCTAGCGCCGACCGCCAGAGCTTCGTACCCGCCGGCCCTGCAGGCAATCGAGCCTCGATCCGGCTGGGTGAGGATGGGGGGCCACAACCCAGCAGCAACAGCGAGATCAGTAGCCACCTCGCCCCAATCATGGCGCTCGATCCGGGGGTTCGAACGAGCTTGTTGCCATCAAGAAAGCACAGGTGCGATCTGGACCCAGACCCAACACCAACGCTGCGTCGTGACGGGCGGCGAGAATCTGCGCAAATGCAGCCGCAGCCGCAAATCCACCTGCCGCTTCGTGGTTGCCGGCACGCGGCGCCGACGTGAGACGAGGTACATCGGACCACCCAAGAGGGCTGAGCGCCTCCGCAGCCCCTGGGCTGGGCCTCGACAGCGCAACCAGGGGATGCTCGAAAAGTGTGGGCTCGGGAAGCGCGTGGACCAACCCAGAAGCCTCGAAACGCCCCCGCCACGATGCCGACCAGACAACCCTGACGACTGGTGCTGGCCCGGAGCCACGAACCGCCGACGTCGGCGCTGCTGTTTCGAACAACAAGGCGGCGCAGCCTTCGCTCCGATGAGGCTGGCCAGGGCCGTCCGCGCCAGCGCCACACAGCGGCCCGAGCACCCGCTCGGTGATGGCGCTCAGCTCCTCGACACCACCTGCCACCATGCGGTCGGCCTGTCCCGCCGCTATGAGCTCGATGGCGGTGAGCATCGAGGCCTCGGCGCTCGCGCCGAGCTCGTGGCACGCCAGCCCCCGTCCGCCGAGGCCGCGATAGATCGACGCATGCGCCACTGGGGAAGAAGGAAGTAGGTTGGGAAACACCGCCGGGCTGGCGAACCGCGGCCCTTTTTCGTAGATCCGGTCGACAAATGCCGCGCAGGCGTCGATTGACCCAAAAGCAGCTCCGAAGACTGCGCCACTGTGCCCCAGTCTCGAAGGCTGCCCAGCCGGACCAGCTGGATCCATCGCGGACTGAATGGCGACCGTCGTGAGCCGCCCCGCCCGGTCGATACGGCGCGCGCGCCCGACATCCAGATGGTCTTTGGCCTCGAACGCTATCATGCCCGGCCCAGGCGCTGGGCCGGGCTCGGCGTAGGCCCCGCAATTGGCCCCTGATTGAACACCAAGCGGTCCGACTGTGGCGGCCGCCGTGACGTATACGGGCACCGGATCTGCGGCATCGGGGGGGGCAAATAGACCTGGTTGCGCCATCACGATCACCGCGTCGCTTCCGCCGAAGCCGAAGGAGTTGGACATCGCGGCGCGCACGGACGTGGAGCGACGCGTGAGCACATGGTCGAGCTGGCATGCTTGGTCGACTTGCTCGAGGCCAGCAGTGGGGGGAAGCTCGCCCTGGGCCACGGCCATCGCCGTGACGGCCGCTTCGATGGCGCCAGCAGCGCCCAGAGTATGGCCAATCTGCCCTTTCGAGGACGACACGGCAATCCGCTCGAGCGCGTCGCCGAAGCACTGACGCAAGGCCGCAGCCTCCATCGCATCGTTGAGCTTGGTGGCCGTTCCATGGGCGTTGACGTAGTCGACGTTGGACGGTTCGATCCCAGCCTGCGAAAGAGCTTCTTGCATCACGCGGGCCGCGGTGAGGCACGACGCTTGCGGATTGGTGATGTCATGGGCTTCAGCCCCCACGGCCCATCCCCGCAGCTCAGCGATGGGCACGGCGCCACGCGCTCGGGCAGAGGCTTCAGTCTCCAGCAGGAGCATCGCGGCCCCCTCGCCCAGATTCAGGCCCTTGCGACGTTCATCGAATGGTCGACAGGGCTCATCGGACAGCGCGCTCAAGCAGCTGAACCCCGTATAGGTCAAGCGGCACAAACCATCCGCGCCGCCGGCGAGCACGCGCTCGGACCGGCCACTACGCAGCCAACCGGCCGCGAGCAATATGGCATTGGTTCCGCTCGAACAAGCTGAGCAGAGCGTCCGCGCACGCCGAATAGGACCCAAGGCTGCGCAGAGCTGATCGACCGTCGCAGACAGGGGGTGCGAGAGCATACGGGAGAGGGGTTCTCGCTTGTCAGGCTCGCGATGCATCTGCGCGAGAAGGTCCTCGGTCTCGTACATGCCGGCGGTGGTACCGCCAACAATCAAATCGAGCGCGGCCCGTTCGTCTCGATCATGCACGAGCGCGGCCTGGGCGAGCGCTTCGCGGGCCGCGAGCAACGCCATGGCGTCGGTGCGGGACCAGGTCTCCTGCGCGCCTGCCAGGCCGACTGAGCGCAGGTCGAGTCCAGGAACTTGAGCAGCGATCTGCGAACGGGCTCCCTCGGCAGAGAACAAGTCCAGCGGCGCAAAAGCGCGCTCCTTGGCAAGCAAACGCTGCATGGTGGGCGCGGCGCCCACGCCCAGCGGCGAGACGACACCGATGCCGGTCACCCAAATGCGCATGACGTTGCTGGTCAGCGCGAGCCGCTCATGCGGTGCTCGCAACGATGTGCGCGACCAGTGAGTTGACCGACGCAAAAATAGGGCGGGCTTCGTCGCCTTCGGGCACTTGTACGCCGAAGCTCTCCTCGATGGAGATCGCCAGCTGCAGCGCGTCGAGCGAGTCGAGCCCAAGCCCGTCTCCAAACAGGGGACCGTCGTCATCGATGTCTTGGGGGGACTTTCCCTCCAAGTTGAGCTCGCTGATGATCAGTTGCTTGAGCTTGGTCCGTGTGGCCTGCTCGTCCATGGCTGACGCGGGCGTAACACGTCGTCCTTTCTCTTGCCAGGGTCGCGTGCAGACCCTTTACCTCGCGCGGGGGGCGCTCTATGGCGGTCGGCGCGCGTTGAGCAACGAGGTACCGCATCGACAACCGCGCCACCAAAGACCATGGGCGACACACCACATCACGAGAGCTTCGAGGCGTATTGGGTCCGCTTTGTTCGCGCACACGCACACAGCTCGACGCGTTTGGCCCATTTTTTCGGCACGGGGCTGGCGCTCACCGCAGGCCTCGACGGCATCGGGCGGCGCCGTCCCGCCCGCGCACTGGTCGGCTTGCTGACCGGCCTGAGCATCAATGCGCTCAGCCATCTGGTGCTTCAAGGCGAGCGTCCGAGCACGCTTGGGCGACCGCTATGGTCGGCGCGCGCTCATCTGCGGCTTTTCTTCGAGACCCTAACTGGGACCATGGGCACGCATGTCGAGCAGGTCATGAGCACCCCTACGCGGACACGGGGCAAGCGCTCCAACGGCGCCAGCCGAAACCACGAGACCACGGGCGCCCAGACCAACAGCTGGACCGCAACCCAAGCCGGGGAGAGCTGAGCCAATGACCGACGCAGAGCTTTTGCAGCGAGCTTCCGACGCCGCCCAGCGCCTACGCAAAGCGGTTGCTACGGTCGTGGTGGGACAAGAAGACGTGTTCGAGGCCATGCTCGTCACATTGTGCGCGCGCGGCCATGCCTTGCTCGTTGGCGTGCCCGGTCTAGCAAAGACGCTGCTCGTTTCGTCCCTCGCCAAAGCGTTGGATTTGAGCTTCGGGCGTGTTCAGTTCACCCCGGACTTGCTGCCTGCCGACATCACCGGCACCGATGTCCTGCACGAGCAAGAAGGACAGCGGAGTCTGCGCTTCTTGCCGGGCCCGATATTCCACAACCTGGTGCTTGCCGACGAGATCAATCGGACCCCACCCAAAACCCAGGCGGCCTTGCTGCAAGCCATGCAAGAGCGCGAGGTGACCGTAGGCACGACGACCCACGCCCTGCCAACGCCCTTCCAGGTCTTCGCAACCCGAAACCCAATCGAGCAAGAGGGCACCTATCCGCTGCCCGAGGCGCAGCGAGACCGCTTTCTGCTCGAGATCTTGGTGGATTATCCAAGTGAAACGCAGGAGCGAGAGGTCGCGATGCGGACGACTTCGGCCGAGCCACCCGAGATCGCGCCGGTCGTAAGCCAACAAGAGCTCAGCGCCATCACGAAGCTCGTTCCGCGAATACCGGTGACCGACGAGGCTATCGCCCTAGCGGTCCGGCTTGCCAGAGCC
>CAZRGL010000140.1:0-20428 GCA_964599485.1 uncultured Polyangiaceae bacterium | reverse complement strand
AGGTTACTCGCGTTGCCGACAATCGGCTGCTCGACTGCATCGACAAGGCACTTGCCAATCTGACCTACCCACAGCCCGAAGACGGGAGCGTAACCGTGGAATTCCCGCTGCAATTGCGTCCCAGACGGGCACGAGCAATCGAGCCGCAGTAGCAGGGCCCCGGGTCTCACCCCTGGTCGAGCGCGGAGGTCGTGCCGCTACGTCGCCTGACCGTCGTTCAGGCTGCGGTCTAGGAACCAGCACGCTTGGGTTAGGGCTCGAGATTCTCCTCGGGCGGCTGGTGACGGAATCGCATGAAGAAAGCCAGCAACAGCCCGATGGGGATCCCGTAGGTGGTTTGCAGCGCGCCTATCAAGTGGACAAGAGCCGCCGTCTTGCGCTCGCTGGCCCCATGGCTCTCCCTGATTATCATCACTGGTCCGCCGAGCTCGGCATCGACGTTGCCAGCAATCAAACGCCACAAGCTCGTAACTAGGTTGTAGCCGAAGACGACTGGTCGCTGGGCACCGAACCAGATCGCCTGACCGACACCGACCTCGGTCACCTGCGGCTTCACACTGACACCGATGACCCCGCGCCCGTTCGGGAGTTTGTCCGGGGTTATCTCGAAGGTCTGCCGGCGCCCGTCGCGCAGGGCGACGATCGGGATCTTCTCACCAGGGTGTTGTGACACGAGTCGAGCCAAGTCGACCCACGCGCCCACCGGCTCGCCGGCAACCTCGACGATGCGATCGCCGTCCCTAAGCCCGGCGGCAGCCGCCGGTCGATCCGGGAGAACCTGGATTACCGCCGGCACCTCCGAGCCACGTGCATGGGAGACCTCACCACGCATCTTCAGGCTCGTGGCAAAGAGACAACCAGCGAGCCCATAAGACGCCGCCACGCCGGCTGAGACCAGCAGCAACTGCTTCCACCACGGCACCGCGGGCTGGCCAAGCTCCGCTCGGCGGTAAGCCGGAAAGATGGGCCGCCACCCTGCGCCGCGCAGACCGATGAGCCTCGTCACGACGCGTCGAGCCGCCAGCACCAAGACCAGGTTGACCACTCCAATCACTGCAACCCACAGCATGCGCGCCACGGTCGCACAGTCCCATTTCAACGTCGAGCGCCTATGCGATTGCCAGCGCTAGCAGTGACGGCGGAGGTGGTTTTCGGGGAGGACTTCGAGCCGGAATGGGCCTCTTGCGAGGAGGAGAAGCCAGCCGAGCTCATTCTCGTTACGTTTGGGTGGAGTGCCGTTATCGCTTGCGGCCCACCACCGATGCCGGGATTGACCTCTAGCGCGGGAGAAGACGGAGCAGCGGACGGGTACGAAGTGCCTTGTGACGAGTGGACGATCGACCCGGATGGGTGTGAAGGGCTAGGGGCTGATGACGGTGACGGCCTCAATTGGTTTGGCTGAGAGCATAGGCCTCGAGCTTCTGATTGGCACACCTATCAAAACAAGGTTTCGGCGCGGCAGCTGCTTGAGGACTAACCCATGAGTCCAGTCTAGTCGTCGACGTTGGGTGAGACACCCAGCAGAATGAGCGCCACATCGACATTCAGTTGGTCCCCGAACAGGTTGTCGTTTCGCTGGCAACGACTGGTCGCTGCGGTGTCGCGGCGTGCTCGAATTGAATCTGAGGAAACTGCTCGGCCAGCGAGGACGTTTGAATCGGGGCCTTTGCCACGAGCGCCGCGGCGATGCGTTGCACCAAGTGAACCGGCACCGGAACCCCAAGACTCAGTGCGAGCCCACACAACAGGACGCCGAGAGCACGCAACAAGCACCGCATTGGCGAAACATGCGTCCAACGGTGACGATTGTCCAGCTCGACGAGCACCTCACCGAAGTCGAGCTTGTCTCAGTTTCATCCAGAAGCTGAGCAGGCCCGCCGCAGTCATTGAGAACAAGTCCTTTTCCACCATGGAGGATAGAGAGACGAGCGCTGTGAATGTGAAGCTGATTGTTGTCGGTTCTTGGCCCGAACGAGACCTGTTCTCCGCAAGGAGGTGCATGGGAAAGACCACTTCTACAAATGCCAGGTGGCTCGAAACGCTTCCTTGCTACGCATGGATTCGGCTGCTGACTGTGCCGCTCGGAGCCTGGGTGGGTTGCTCGGCTTCGGTGGCTGGTGATGAGTCGGGGACGACGATGGCGATCCCGACAAAGCCGACGATGACGACGACCACCACCCAAGGAGTTGGTGGCTCGGGCGCGGGAGGCGCGGCTTCCCAAGGGGGCAGAGGCGCCACTGCGCAAGGTATGTGCGAGGACTTCGACGGCGTTGCCCTCGTTGCATCCAGTCTGTACTTGGGCGACAGCAACTTCGACGGCGTCCTGAGCCCGGACGCCTGGAAGCAGTTTGGCTTCAACCTCGACGGCTTGGTTTCGACCAAGGACTCGACCGATCTCTGCAAACCAAGCGCTGGTGCAGCTGAGTCGTCGGTCTACCCAGATGGGAACGGCGGCATCGACAATGCGTGGGGCAAGCTGATCGTGCCGATCGCGCAGGCGATCCAGCAGAACGTCTCCGCGCCAATCAATGAAGGCATCGCCGGCGGGATGAGCCCAACGATCATGCTCAAGCTCGATGGGCTCAGCGCAGCCCCAAACCAATACCCTGTCGTCAGTAGGTTCTACAATGCCGCTCCGACCTCCTTCCTGCCCAAGTTCGATGGCAGCGATTGCTGGCCGGTCAGCTACGAATCGCTCACCGATCCAATGGACGCGAACACCGCCATAGCGCTCTTCAGCAATGCCAAAGTGGTCGACGAGCTGTGGACATCCGGTCCTGGCGACTCGGTCGAGCTACAGGTTGGCTTGTTCGGCTCGAGCCTGCCGCTGAAGCTGAGCCACGTGCGGCTGTCCATGAAGCTCGACCCAGATCACCAGGGCGCCACGCTGGGTCAACTCGGCGGCGTCATCGACACCGAAGCGTTCATCGCCTCGCTCCAGAAACTGGTTGGCCAATTCGATCCGGCGTTTTGCGACGGTGCCACATTCGCTGCTCTCGCCAATCAGTACCGCCAAGCGTCCGACATCCTCACCGACGGAGCTCAGGATCCGAATCAAACTTGCAACGGGATATCCTTCGGAATGGGTTTCAAGGCCAAGACGGTGAAGTTTGGACAAGTCGCCGCCAAGGAGCCCGAGCCGGCCGACCCCTGCCCGTAGGGGGCCGCTTGCGGCAACGGATGCTCAAACCGGACGGGCGAGGCTGTTCGCCAGAAAGAGGGCCTGATCGATGAGCTCCTTCATCTGCGAGGGCTTGATGGTCTCGCGCTTGCTCAAGATCAGCGTAGGTCCGAGCGCGTCCAGGTGTAGCTTGGTGTTTTGGTACCGAGTAATGGCTTGCCGTGCCGCTGGGTGGAAGACCTGCCGAATCGAAGCCTCGTCTCGTCCCCGGAGCTTGAAGGCTTTTGAAAACGCCGGATCCTTGCTGATGGCGATCTCTTTACCCAAGCCGCCGGGGGCGACGGCATCGCGCAGCCAGTCGCTCTCCTCGAGCCGAAAGCGCGGCAGGTTCATCCCCGGCAGCTTCACTACGCAGACCGCCTCGGTGTAGTGATGCGACCGCCCGTGGCCAACCTCGGTAGCAGCGTGTTCCACCACCACGACCGTCGAGCCCTGCAGCGTACCCGACACGATGTTCTCGAAAGTGGGGCTGGAGTGTGTCTCGAGAATACCGCCGAGGGCATGACGGTTGAGGAAATCCGGGTCCGCATCAGCAAACGCGAAACCCAGCTTGTTCGCCTCTTGCCGCCACGCCTCCCGCCTACCGGCCGCAGCTCGTCTCTGGAGGTAGATGACCACAACGAAGAACAGCACCACGAACGCGACGATGCCCACGATGCCCAGGATCTTCTCCATGACCGTCTTACTATTCCCAAATGAAGGCGGCGGCACGCCCTAGCAGCAGCGACCGCAACACCTCGTCTCGAATTCCTCGAGAGCGGCGGTGATTTCGTCGATCGTCTCCTCTGTCGAGCCAACAAACATCGGCGAACAGGCCAAGAGAGCACGATCTAGACCTTGACGACTGACCAAGAACGCTTGATGCCACTGCATGCCCTGGCCCCGACGTTCCCTCGCACTGCTGGCCATCGTGCCGTTTGCTCTGCTGGCGGTTTGGTCGGCACTCGCCCAGGACAAGCCCGCCAACAGCCCCAAGCTGGCCCAGGCCACTGTCGCTGCCTCGGCCGCCTCAGCGGTGGCTGCGGCAAAGGCGCCGGCGCCAAAGCGCACGCACATCGGCAGCGTGCGATTCCGTACTTGGGTTTGGCCGACACCAGCGCGGGGCAAGGACTACATCGCCCTCGGGGCGCTGCGCATCGGCACCAAAGTCAAGCTGCTCAGCTCCAAATCGGTCAACGGCCGCAACTGGTATCCCATCGAGCCCTATGGCTACGTCTACGCCGACCACACGACCACGTTCGATTTCGAGTCGGTCTACTGGAAAGCGCTCAGCAGCCTGACGCCCAAACCCGGCCCCTGGCCTTACCGCTACGCGTTTTCCACCGGCGCGCCGGCCTACACCCGCATTCCCACCAAGGCCGAGGAAAAGGCCGCCGAACGGCTGCTGGGCCCCACCCGCAAGTTCACGCCGCTCGGCGAGTGGTCGCGTAGCCACGAGGTGCTACTGCGCAACGGCACCACCCCCCCGATCAAGGCTACCGAGCCCAGGCCCGACTTCTTCAAGGGCAACAAGGCGGTGCCAGGCAGCCCCTGGAACTCCGCCAACCCTAAGCTCAAGATGATCCCGGCCGGCACCGGCCTCGCCTACGCCAAGGCTTTCAAAGCCCAGGGCCGCGTCTGGCTGCTGACGCCCGACATGCTGCTGGTGCCCGCCGACCGTATGTTCGCGTGGGAACGCAGCAAGTTCAAAGGCATCGAGCTCAAGGGCAACAAGTCGTTGCCGCTTGCTTGGGTGAAGGCCAAGAAGGCCCCCAAGTTGTTACGCAGCGCCGACGGCAAGTCCTTCAGCAAGAGCGGCAAGAGCTGGCCCAACAAGACCTACGCGCTGCTCAGCACCGAGCGCGCCAAGGTCGGCAAGCGGACCTTCTACCGGCGCAGCCGCGAGACCGACGCAAGCGGCAACCATTATTGGCTTCGCGAGGACAAGAAGGTCGGCATCGTCGATCCGGTCAAGAAGCTGCGCTTCGGCATCAAGTCGACCGACCGCTGGCTGCTCGCCAGCATCATGAACGGCACCATGGTGGCCTACAAAGGCCTCAAGCCCTTGTTCACCACCATGTGGTCGGGCGGCAAGGGCGGACTGCCCGTCAAAGGGCTCGATCCTCGCATTGCCCATACCACCGAAGTCGGCGTCTTCCCCATCCAGTGGAAAGACAACGTCTCGACCATGTCCAAGGACAAAGGCGCCCCGACGGTGTTCTGGATGGCCGACGTGCCGCACGTCCAATACGTCAAGATGCCCTTGGCCTTGCACGTCAGCCCCTGGCACGACAACTTCGGCAACTTGATGAGCGCCGAGTGCCTCAACGTTTCCGCCGCCGACGGTAAATGGCTGTTCGACTTCACGCTGCCCAAGATGCCGAAAGGCTGGAACAGCATCCGTCCTCACAAGGCAACCAGCGGCTGGTCGACTAAGGTTCGCATCACCCCTTGAGCGCTAGAGGAGTTGAGCGCTAGTGGAGGAGCACTCCAGAGCCCTCAGGTCTTGGCCACAATTCGTGCAGCTCACGGTAGGGGAGCATAGCCCGCCCGACGGGCGTTCGGAGGCGATCGCATGGCCGAGTCGGGCGCAGACGCGATGTCCAATCGCCCTGACACCTGTCCGCGCCCCTAGATACCCGGCTGCCGAGGCGAACATGTCAGTCAGCCTGAGGCTGGGTCTTCCTCGAAATCTACTTTACTCGTCACCAGCGCGAGACAGGTTGAGACACTCCCCCCGCTAGCTTGGTGGAATCACAGGCTGACAAAGTTGGCACACGTCATGCGACCTCCTCGACCCAAGGAGTTCCGATGACACGACCAATCTTGCTTGTGACCTTCCTCACAGTCCTGTTGGCAGCGGCAAGCTGCGGCTCTGAGCAGCCCCCTGCCAAGCCAACCAACGCGACCACCGTCAGCCCAACCAACGGCGGCACCATTCAGAGCAGCGATGGGCGCTTCACGCTGGTTGTGCCGGCGGGCGCTGTCGAGGCCCCGGTTGAGATCTCGGTCGAGCGGATCGCGGCCGCAAAGGTAGCGGGGGACTTTTCCGGCAGCGCACCTGTGGGCGCAGTGTATCGCCTGAGCCCGGCTGGGCTCAGCTTCGCAAAACCTGCAGAAGGGCGCTGGACAGTGCATCGCTCGGAGCTCGACAGCGATCTCGACCCGCAACAATACCCAGCCATCCTGCTCATGTTGCGAAGCGCCGACGGCACGATCGAAATCCTGTCCCCCGGCGTAACTGAATTAGATTTAGAAACACAACAGCTCACTGCGCGTGCGCCGCTGACCCACTTCAGCGAAGTAACCGGCGCGCAAGGACCTCTCAGCGGCACGGTCGAGCCAGGCTCCTTCGACATGAAGGTAGGAGACGAGCCAATCTTCGGCTCAATCGACTGCAAGCTAGCTCCCGACTTCCACCCGTGTCCTGGCTGCGAATCGCGACAGTTGGTCGTGCAGACCCTCGACTGCAGAGTCGTCAACTCCTCGCAAGCGTTCACCGCCGGCGAGAGCGGTAGCGGCAACAACCAACACCAATTCGCGGCCTCCGAGCTCACCTGCATCAAGCCCGGCAGTGGCCTTTGGGGAATGGACGCCGAGGCCCACTGGAGTCTCTCACCAGGTCAAGACGTCGAGCACACCCTAACGCTGCGTGCCCAGGGACGGTGCGAACAATCCAGCGGCGTTGGGGGCGCGGGCGCGGGTGGCACAGGAGCGGGTGGCGGCGCCGTCAGCGGGGACAACTGCTCGACCGATCAAGAAGGTCTCAAGGCGCTATCAGTCCTCTTGGGCGAGGATCTCTGCGACGACACGTTGGTGACGGATGGCATCAACGCGATCGGCAACAACCCTGAGCCCCACGTGCAACTCAGTGGTGTTGGAAGTCGAGTGGTCAGTGTGACAGCAGACAGGGCAAGCCAAATCAACAACGCGCTACCCATGGGGACAACGAGCCAGTCCGTCCACCTGGGTCCGGAAGGCAGCAGCGGTCTGGAAGCAGGAGACTATTTGCTGGTCTACGGGCAGGTCGACGCGACAATCCCACTAGCAGATCAAACGCCGAAACGACTGTGCCACTTTTCCTTCTTTTTCGATTGGGATAACGACGCGGCCGACAACAACTCAGCAGGACATTTTGCGAACACCGACCGTCGCTACGAGACGCGCTACTTTCAGCACCAAGGGCTCGGCTGGGTCTCCAGCGTTCGACAAGAAAAGGCCGAGCCCTTTCCCGGCCACAACTGCGCGCACAGTCTGTGCGAGCTAGGAGGGAAGCTCACGAAAGCATGCCATCCCTGCGTCACCACCATCTGTGACCACAAGCCACAATGCTGCGAAGCTGCCGGCTGGGACAGCAGCTGCAAAGACTTGGTCGCCACGCTGTGCGGCCCAGCCGCGTGCGGACCGACTTTTCCGCTGACGCTCACCCATACGTTGGTGCTCTTCGACATGTACGCAAACATCATCCCCATTGGCGATCTGGTCGCTGACAAGCCCCAATTCAAAGCCCTGGTCACCTGTGAGGAAAGCGGCAAGGACAACGTGCAAGGCAGCCATTCAAAGCTGCAGGGCATGCCACAGTGAAAGAGAAGGCCGCTCCGCAGGCCCATCCCCGCTCGGCCGATCGATCGCCCGATCAGCCGATCAGCGCGTTCGACTTTGATCCCGCGAGCTTGCGGGCGCACGCATGATGGTACGCATCGTGCGGTGTGCGGGGCATGAACAACACTCAGATGACAACTCTAGGTCTCATCGCGGCACTCGCTAGCGCTTGTGCGGTCGCACCCGCAGATTTCGACGACGTACCGCTGTCGCACATCCAAGGTGAAGATCCTTCGTCAGAACCCGTCGAGCCGGCAGAAGAAGCCCAGGAGGAATCACCATTAGAGGTGAAGCTCGGTGGACAGCCCATCTCCACCCTTGCCGTGCGCTGCTACATTTCCCCGGAGAGCTTTGTCCTGGCCGACTGCATCGACGACGCTGCGAAGGTGGGCCGCATCGAGCTCGATACTAGGTTCACGATATCTCAGTACAAGCTCAAAGAACCTCTCAGTATTCGATCGGTGGTCAAGTACGAGGAGTGTCTTTTCACCAGCTTGGATTTCGCACAGTACGACTCTGGTGGTGGGGAATTGTTGAAGCAAACAGCCACATTCTTGCCGACTATCAAACAGTGCAAAAACTAAGCACGGGGAAGTGAGCTAACAGGCAGGTTCATGGGAAGAGCCGGCGACGCCGTCTTGGGCCCTCAGGACACGCGGGTCAACCCACCTTGATCATGACGTTATCGATGCTGACCAGCGCGACTCCATAGCTCGCAAGCCCACCGCAGTGTGGGGCAACCGCCTGGGCCAAATGGGGGCCGGCTTGGGCGATGTTGTCGAGCGTGTAGTAGCCCTCGAGCAACCACGCGGCCGCGCACCGCTCGACGTGGGGTGTGATCGTCTGGCCGAATAGACCACCGATGGCAGCGAGGTCGCTTTGACCGGCGACCTGGGTGAGAAAGCATCCCGGATCGGTCACCCGGACTGTGTACTCGCCGAAGATCGTGGCGTTGCCGGTTCGACCGCTGGGCTCGTTCAGCATCGCTCGCCCGCCGAAGCGCATGCCCGACACTGGCGAGCTCGTCACGAAGTACAGCTCGGCTCGGTATTGCGCGGTTGTAGGATCGCGCAGATTGCCCAGGAAAGGGAACATCTGAGCTGACAGCGTGTGACGCCCTGGCCCCAGCGTGCCAACAAGCGCGCCGTCGCGCACGAAAGCCGCGCACTCGTTGTGATCGACCGTGAGCTGACCGTTATCGGCGAAACTCTTGTCCTCGTGGCGCACGACGAGCTCCCCCGCTCGGTCGGGTGGCCGCGCGAACGCCTGCGCGGTCGTGCCCGGCTGCGCGTAGTCCATTAGTCCCATGGCCCAGAAGGCTATCACGTTCTTGACAGCCCGGCTCACCATCGGGCTACCACCACCTCCGGTCACAATGCCTTTGGCACAACGAAGAGCATCGCCCTCGGCTGCTGCGCCGGCTCCACCAACATCTCGTGCAGTTGCGCGTCTACTCGACGGCCCCTGCGAGCTGGCTCGACGTGCACGTCGCAGCTGTTCGCTGCGCAACGCCTTGCTGGCATGCCGGCGTCCTGCCGAAGGGTAAGGAGCGCTTCTCGGCGACGGTCGGTGGCGCCGGCACGCTGCGGTCATTGTGCTCGGAGCGGGCGGCTCGACGTGCAGTGCTGCGAGCGAGGAGGGGCCCTGGCTGGCTGCGGCGTTGCCGTTCGCACACGGCGGTGGCTGGCTCGCGGGCACCGACGCGTTTGTTGCTCGTTGCGACGCGCTTGCTGCTCGTCGAGGATCCGTAGGCCCAGGTCCGTACGTGCCCGTCCGCTACCCTTCGGAGGATGCTTTCGTGATCCGCGTCCAACACGACCGTCACGGTCGCCCGCAAGTTGGCGGCCACGGTGACAAACCGCGGATCTCGGGGAGCCACGATCTCGTCCCGGTCACCCACGTAGATGTGGGTCGTGATCGTCGGTGGGAAGTGCGCGCCCGCCAACGCCTTCTGAAAATCGGACCGCGTCCCTATGTCCGCGCCGGGGAGCACGCCGGGGATTAGCGGTGCGACGAGCGCGGGGCTCACCTGTGCCAGGTTCGCCGCGCTAACTCCCTCGAGCAGCGGAGCGACGAGCACGAGCTCGACCGGTCCGAGGTGGCGTGCAAAGCTCGCGACGATGCTCAAGGCAGCAACGGTGATGCGGGCGCCCATCGAGTGCGCCTGAATCACCAGCCGCCGCTGGGGCTGTCGCTGGCGTTCGGCGATCAGCTGCCAGGCCAGCTCGGCGCTGGAGAGGCCGAGACGCCGGCGCTGATCGTCGTATGCGAAGGTCAGCAGCCGAGCCCCGCGGCGGAGGGCGGCGTCGTGAAGTGGCTGCAACGCGTCCGGGGCGGCGTTGATGCCGTGCACCGTGATCACCGTCGGCGTGCCCGGGCGTCCCTCGTCGAGCAGGACGAAGCGGCCGCGCTGCCCGTTGGCTGCCAATAGGGCCGTCTCGGTTTGCTCGTCCATGCGCAAGGTGAGTCTTGCGTCCGCCGCTCGAGGCATCGTGGAGGCGCCACCCAGGCAGCCCGTTGCGGAAAGGACCACGGCCATGACAAGGCACCCGTGGAGCACGCCCGTTGCGCGCCGCGTGGCAAGTCGCCAATATGGCTCGAGCAAGACGGAGCACGGCATCTGTATGACCCGCGAGGCACTGGCAACGAACAACAACATGATAGCCTCCAAACCTCGAGAGCCCGCAATCAGCGGCGGGCATTATCGAAGTCGCGCATTCCCAAGAGCAGCAAGCGCTATGCCGTTCGAGCCTCGTCGAGCGACCATTTCCTGACACTCGACGCGTGCTGTGCGGCAATCGCATTCAAATGCGCGCAATTCACAGCATGATCGCTTCTCGCTAGCCCATCATGACGAATATTCGTCAAGTCTTGCTGCGCTAGCTGTGACTGTCCGGCAACACTGTGCCTTCAGAGAGACTGTGCCCTCAGAGAGACCGTGCCCTTAGAGACCGTGCCCTTAGAGACCGTGCCCTTAGAGACAGTGCCCTCAGAAACACTACGACTGGGAAGGGAGCGCCGAGCTCGAGTACTTCGGTGCGCGCAGCGAGCTCGTCCACACCGACAATCTGACCCACGGTTCTCACACTCGAATTCGCTCAGCTTGGTAGGCGCGACCTCTGTGATCTTGGTAGAGGATCGCCCATGGCGCGGGTAGACAGTCACCAACACAGGTGGCTCCAGTCGACGATCGGCATGAAGCGCATGGATCTCAGATGGCGCGTCTTGGGCCATCTGAGCGCTGCCGCTTTCGGGGGAGCCAGCTGCGGCGCAGCGCCTGGACTGGGCCGATACCAGTCTGCGGCTTTCGACCGGCCAGCTGACACGGTACGGTGGCGTCGTGCAAAAGCACTTCAGCTCGGGATACGGTCCGCTCGTCATCACGATTGCTGATGGGGCGCTGGAGCTGTCGGTCCGATCCAGCTGGGCTGGGTGCTGGGCGCTGCCTGTGCCCGTAGCGTTGAGCCGATTGAGACAGGGGCTGCGCACGGATCCTTACGCCATGCTCAAGTTGATGGGCTGGCTTCCGCTTCTTGGCTACAAGCAAAACGGCGGCATCGAGGAGCAACTGCTCCGGCTGGTCAGCAACGGCGATGTGGTCGTGCGCCAAGGCCCGCGCGTCGGAGGGGGCGGTGGCGGTGGTGAGCGAGACGGAGGCGGTGATGGAGCAGGCTCTGGGCATGCGACGCCTCCGGGCGGGCACGCTAAGCCAGCGGGAGGATCGGGCAAGACTAATACGCCGGCGGCTGACGACGATGCAATGGTCTACCCAGTCATTAGCCTCGATAGGTCGGTCGCCGTCGTTCGCAGGGCCCACACACGACCGTACCGCCGTACTGTCAGCTTGCGAGCAGATCGGCCTTTTGACGGTAAGGGCGTGTTCACCTGTAGCGGCGAGAACATCGCTTGGTACACTAGCTCGACCGGCGACGAACGGGTCGAGCTGAGCTCGGGATCGCTGACGATCGAGGGCGCAGTCTTGACCGGCTCGATGACCATCTACGCTGAGGCCACCGCGCCCAGCGCAGCGCTGGACGACGTATTGTTGAGCTTGCGCCTCGAAGGCGGCAGCAAGGAGCGTGGCCCCCAAGACGACGTAACGCTCACCTGTGTAGAGGTGGAGCTCGAGGTCGTGCCGGCACCCGGCTTTGCCGATGGCGGACAGCCGTTGAGCGATGAGGAAAAGGGCAGCGGCATGTTCCTGCACGTAAATCGCGACACGCCCGACGCGCACCGCGCCACCCTCACCGTCAAGCGTGCTCGGCCGCACGCTTTCGCGGGCAAGCTCGTGCTGAACGTGCCCACCGCCGGGCTCAACTTGTACGAAGAGCTCGACGATCTGACACCATTAAAGCAAAGTGCGATCACCTTCGACAACGCCGCGCTGCCGCCAGCCGGGCTCTGTTTCACATTGGAGGCCATCACACCAGGCAGCCGACAGATCACGCTCGGCATCGAAGGCGTCGAGGCAGCAGCCGACAGCCTCATGCTCGAGGTTGTTCGCTGGCGCTTTTCAGAATCGCCCAACCAACGCAATGGCTACGACGACATGGACGGAGACGAGGGCAGCTGGCCGCACATCTCAGTCGCTAGCAGTCGCAGCACCGTTGTGCAGGTCGATGTCGACGGTACACTTAGAAGCAATGTGTTTCATGTGGTGGACGAGGCGCCCAACGTGGCCCGCTGCGAGCCGCCCCAGGTTCCGCGCCGCCAGTTTGATCTACCGATCGTCGCCGGCCAGTATTTGCAGCGCGCTGCCAGCAAGATTGACGTGCATTTGTATGGCCCACGAGGTCCGCGCTGCGCGCGGCTCGAGGCGCACGTGTACAAGACACGCTCGATTACCCTCTACCTGGTACGCATCGAGGATCCCACCTCGCCGGGCACGCGTCTGTCGCGGCCTTTCTACGACGTTCAAGATCTCGAAGAGGCGATGAACAAGTATTTGAAGCAAGCCGTCGTGAACGTTCGAGTGTTCGAGCACAACGGCGGCGAGCCTATCCCGTTTGTCTACGATTTGGACAAAAGCGGCGTTCTCAAGCTGCTCACCTTCGGGAAGAATCCAGTGTTGAGTTTTGGACGCAAGGATCCTTGGGTAGTCGTGATCGTGGCGAAGATACTATTCGGAGCACCGCTAGCTCGTCCGGCTCTGGCAGGCTCCGATCGCCTCGAGCTGCCCGACGCGAGCGCCACTGCCCGCTACAAGAAAGAGATTGAGGTGACCATGCCGGGCGATCCCGCACAAGCCGAGACCCTCGCGGTGGAACACGTGATTGGGGCAACGGTGATCACCAAAACGCGGCTCAAGAAAGACCATCTGCTTGGCTCTATGGCTGGCTTCACCGTTAGAGGATTTTCTGGCTCGCCCTTGTTGTGCAATGGTTCCGGCCTTCCGTTGGCCGGGATGATTTTGGCCCACGAGGTGATGCATAACCTCGGCTTCGGCCACGTGAAACCGGAGGACAACCTGCTGAACGCGGGAGGGACTCGGCTCCGTTATAAACCGCTTACGGATCACCGCAAGCGCAATAAGAGCCAGTGGGACGACGTGCCGCGATGAGCAAGTCAGCTGGATATGAAGATTTGGAACGCATTTGCGCTGGCGAGCCGGCGGCGGTCAAACCCCAGCAGCTGCTCGATGGCGACAGGATTGACGACGCCATCATCGACAGAATCGCCCAAGGGCTCGACGAGGGCGACGCGGCGGTGCGTTTGCGACTGGCGCGCTTGTTGATCGACTTGGGTTTCGCGGCAGAGCCGCTATCGCAGAGTTTCGTGCTGGTGCAGCGCGATCCTCGCGTCATTGCCGCGCTGCTTGGTGGGAGCTTGGGTCGCGCCGACGAAGCGCGGCTGCTCGTCCTGCAAATGCTGGCCACCACTGCCCCGCGCGAAGTGCTCGAGCCCCATAGTCGTGCCATCACTGCTGACTTGCTGGCGTCGCCGGATGGCGAGGCGCTGGATCTCGTGGCCAAGGCCAAGCCGCCGCAGGCCGTGGCCGTGGTGCGCAAACTGATTGGCAACACCAGCCTCGCCGACAACGAGCAGTTGCTGGTCGTCTCCGCGGCGCTCGGGAACACCCAAGCCGAGCGGCTCATCACCGAGCCCTTCGTGGCCACCAGCGATCCCTGGGAAAAGGCGCGGCTAGCCAACATGCTCGGCCAGGTAGGAACATGGACCGCCCTGCGCACTTTGGCCAACGATCTCCGCACGCAACTCGTGCGAGAAATTGGCATCACCAAGCAGTCGCTCCGAGAGCCCATCATCGGCGCCATTGCTGAGTCGTTCCCCACCCAGCCCGAATTCGTTGGCGGTTTCGACGACGCCAGCTGCGCAGCTGTAGAGCGCTTCTGTCAAAAGCACTTCGCCATCCACCTCGACTGACGAGACCGCGGCACCGTTCGAGACCGGTGTTCCGAGCGGGCCGCGGACTTTGCCGAACAAGCGTTTGGCGTGTCCCGCGTGATTATCACTGACTGTAACTGAGCGCGGCGCCAGCGCTGTCGCCGGACACCATTGGCAGCAGGTACCAAGCGCGTCGGACGGACCCGGCGCGACGGTGAAGCCAAGGCACGACGAGTCCGACGGTCGAGCCCATTGCGGCGCCCACCAAGACGTCGGTCCAGAAATGAAAGCCCGATGTCACGCGGGTGTATCCCTCGAATGCGGCGAGGCCGTGGGTCAACGTCCAGACCGCCGGCGTCCAGTGACTCGACGGGTGACGCACGGTGAACATGTAGCTGTACGCGCTCGCCATCGCGAAGGAGTTGGCAGTGTGGCCCGAGTAGAATGACAGATAGCTGTTGGCGCTGGACAGCAGTGAGGGATCGAGGTTGGGATTGTAAGCATAGGGCCGCGGACGCTGCGACGTGAAGGCGGTCATCTGGTGGATCGCCACAGTGATGGCGCTGGTCTCCGCCAGGATCAGCGTGTCCCGAACTAACGCGGCAGCCGATCGGTCACTGCTCAGGGTATCAATTGCGCCAAGCAAGAGCGGCAGTCCCAGGTTGATTCCCACCACGACATCGCCTGCGATGGCAGCGCCCTTTGAGTATTGTCCTACGGTCGTGCGGTCGAGGGCGTTGACGTGAGCGTCGACGCAATGGGGCGAGCACCGCGTGGTGACCAACTCCTCCTTCATCAGCTGTAGCGAGCCGCCGAGCGCGAAGCCCGCGACGACCACCGGGACGTCGATCTCCCAGGTGACCTCGAAGGGCTCCTCCGCCGCCGAACGGGGAGCAACGAGGACCGCGCACGATGCAAGCGCGGCCATGAGTAGACGGGTCATCGGTCGAGCCATCGTGGGCCATGCGTTGGAAACCGTCAACGTTCCCAAACCGATCGTGTACGCTCAGTCATGGCGATGGCGCGACTCCTTTCGATCGCAGCAATGGTCTGCTCGCTGCTGTGGTCGCACAGCAGCCTCGCTTACACCTTCGGGGGGACGCTCGGAGATCCCTGCCATGAGAACATATCGTGGCATGCCCTACGGACCGTACGCACCGAGCTCGAAGCCGCGGCGCCGCTCACCAGCACTGCTGCGGACGTGCTGTTCATGACCGACCTCGTCTTCAGCGTCCCCGACGACATGAACGACGTGGCGGGGGTGACGCTCGCCATCGGAGTGCGAGACAATGATCTCAAGGGGCACAGCGGTCTCGATACCCAAGACCTGCCGCAGGTGCATGGCGATCCCGATGGGCAACGCGAGCACTGCCTGCGGCGCCCCGAACATGACGGCTCGGAGGGAAACGAGGCCGCGCTCGCCGACTGTCGCGCATATATCCTCGAGCGCTTCGCCCAGTCGCTCGGAGGCCTCGATAGCGAAGGAAGGGTAGACGGCTCACGACGCATGCCGCTGGCGGTGTACCTTGCATTCCGGGGCCGGATGGAGCTGTCGCTACCGATCTTCTACGTTCGCATCGGCCAGGCGCTGCACGCCCTGCAGGATGGCTTCAGCCACACCTTTCGCACCGCCGATCAGCGCCGCGTGACCGTGGTGCTCAACTGGGTCGACTTCCTCAACGACTTCGACGAGGCCCGTGACGGTCCGCCGCACCTGCACCACCTCGATCTGTGTGATGACGCCGACCCGTTGCGCACCGAACGCCACCGGCTCGCGCGGGCGGCCGCCTTGCAACTCGTACGAGCGGCTCTCGATACCAGCCGCAGCATCGACGAACGGAACGCTAGGGCGGCCCAGCTGCTCGATGACTACCTCTCTTTCGAGGCGGGCTGCACCTTTGCCAACAACTGGTGCGACGCGCCGGAAAACGCATACCGAACCAGTGGCTGTGGTTGCCGCGTGGCCGGACTCGAGCGGACGGCGCAAACAGAGTGGTTGGCGCTGTTGATGGTCGCCGCGCTGCTCATCCGCCGGCCCAGGCGCCACGGTGCGCGCCTCGCTGGAGCCATGGCGCTCGTCGCAGCGCTGCTCTCGTCTCGCCCAGCGCGAGCTGGTGACGTCTGGGACGAAGGCAGCCGCACGGGCTGGGCGGCCCACTCCACGATCTCGGGCTCCTTCGACAATGGCGCGCTCGCCTACAACCTGGCGGCTCGTTACGGCATCACCAACAAGTGGCTCGTTGGCCTCGACGCCGAGTACAACCCGTGGTTCTCACTCGAGGCGGGTCGTTTTCGACGTGGCGCATTCAACGCCTACGCTACCGCCATCTACCGATACCCCATCAGCAAGCGCGTCGCGCTGCGAAGCGTTGCGCGCGACCGGACATCTGGGGATGAGCGTGTTGTTGTTCGACTTGGTCGGTGCCCCGAAAGGCAGCGTGGGCCCTTACCTCGGCGCCAACTTGCTCGGGCTCAGTTACGAGCTGGGCGAGCACGTGTATCTCATCATCGATCCGGCTGACGTGGCGGTGGCTGCCCCGCAGGTCAGCGGCGCGCCGTTCGTCTATCACCAATATCGTTTCACCATCGGCGTGCAGCTCGGCGCGTGACAACAGCACTCGACCGATTGCGCCCGAGCGACAGTGGTTCGCCTTACCAGTAGTCGCTGCAATCTCCGGCTTTCCAGTAGCCGCTTTCGTCACAAGTCGCATTGCAGCCACGCTCAGAGTGTTCCCAGTAGTGGCACGCCTGCCCCGGCTGCGCGCACGCTACCTGCTCGCTCTTCGGATCGACCCCATCGCCGCTGGCGGTGTATCCACCCAGGTGGTCACAATCAACGCTTTCGCCCTTGGCCACGTCTGCGCTGCAGGACGCTGCGCTAGCAACGATCACCAAGGAAAAGCACAACCAGCGAACGATGCATCTCATGCTCTGGCCCGTTGCAACTGTCATGCCGGTGTCGGCGCGAATGATTGCCAAGACTTGTCCGAGTCGGCTCGTGGTGTTGGCACGAGTTGGCACACTCCCCTAAATAGATTTCGGAGTAGGGGCGGGGTTTAGAGGCCGTCTCATAACCTAGCTTCGCCGTGGGGATAAACCGCCCGCCGTGCCCGCGACCGCTGAGTTGAGAGAGCCGAGTCTCGTTGCCGCTGCGACGATTGGGTAGCCGGATATGAGAATCCGTGGAAGAAGGGCTGGTTCCGTCGTACAGCTTGGATATGGCGGAGGTTGCCCAAAAGGTCTCGCTCGACAAGATCGGTATCGGTGTCCGCTCGCACCGTCTGCTCAAGCAGCTCCTCGACGAGAACCCCAAGCTCGAGTCCATCATGCGTGCCTCGAAAAACGAGACCGAGGCGCTGGTCGGCGTGCGCAACTGGGTCTTGGGTTTGCTCGAGGACAGTCCTCATGCGCTGGCCGTGTTCCGCCACGAAGAAACGGGGCGCGCGGCCATCGATGCGCTCAGCTGGTCCGAGGTCGCGGCGATCCGCGTGCTCGACTACGTCGACAATGCCGGCCGCAGCTTCTCAGATCTGAACCTGCGCGGGCAGGAGGCGATCAGCAACCCGATCAAGTTGCTCTGGCTGGCAACCAACCACGGCACGGGCGGCGCCAAGCCGTTCTTCTTCGAGGACATGTTTCATCTGTTCCGCCAGCTGAGCGGGCGAAGCGAGCCGACTACGCCGAGTCGAGAGCAGGTCGAAGCATGGATGGCGCGCTACCCGTCAGGGCTCGATCCACGGATCGTTCGCTTGCGCGAGGAGAACCGCGACCGCATCATCAAGGTGATCATCCGCAGCATCGATGAGGAGCAAGTCCGCGCGAAGCGCTACAGCTTCGAGGAGGGCATGTCGAGCGAGCAGAAGTACCTCCGAGTGCTCGAGTGGTGGGACGATCACCGCTTCCACCTGCGCTTCGCCGTCCGCTCACCCGAGCTGCTCAACGAGATGCTCGGCCACTCGCTCGATCCGGACACCATGGCGGTTCTCGAGCAAGCGCGCGAGGCCGGCATTCCGTTTTTCGTCAACCCCTACTACTTGTCGCTGCTGCATGTGCGCGTGCCTTACTTCGCCATCGGCGCCGACATGGCCATTCGCGACTACGTGATCTACCGCCGTCCACTGGTCAAGGAATTCGGTCACATCGTGGCATGGGAGAAGGAGGACTTGGTCGAGCCGGGAAAGCCAAACGCGGCCGGCTGGCTGCTCCCCTCCCTGCACAATGTTCACCGGCGTTACCCGGAGGTTGCCATCCTCATCCCGGACACGACGGGGCGTGCCTGCGCAGGTCTATGCGCCTCTTGCCAGCGCATGTTCGATTTCCAACGAGGAAACCTGAACTTCGATCTCGAGCGCTTGCGCCCGCGCGAGAGCTGGACCGACAAGCTCGACCGGCTGATGAACTACTTCGAGCAGGACTCTCAGCTGCGCGATATCCTGATCACGGGTGGCGACGCACTGATGAGCACGGACGCTGCGCTAGAGCAGATCCTGGACTCAGTTTGCCGAATGGCTGCCCGTAAGCGCGAGGCCAATGCAGCAAGGCTGGAAGGCGAGAAATACGCTGAGATCGTTCGGGTACGGCTCGGCACTCGGCTGCCCGTCTTTCTCCCGCAACGCATCACCACCGAGCTCATCCAAATCCTCAGCGACTTCAAGCGCCGCGGCGCGGAAATCGGGATCAGTCAGTTCGTGATCCAGACCCACTTCGAATCGCCGATGGAGGTGACTCCAGAAGCGCGCCAAGCGATCCAGCGCCTTGCTTCCGCTGGCTGGTTGGTGACGAACCAACACGTGCTCACCGCTTCGGCCTCGCGACGTGGTCATCCCGCCAGGCTGCGCCAAGTGCTGGGCGAGGTCGGCGTGCTCCCCCGACTTGGTCATCACCGAGGCCCACATCAGGGGCACCGGGCGCATGGAGTTGCTGCAAAAGATCAAGAGCCAACACCATTGGCTTCCGGTGATCGTGGTTACGTCCCACGGCGACATCGACACTGCCGTCGAGGCGATGCGTGGCGGTGCAGAGCACTACATGACCAAGCCCATCGACTGGGCGTTGATGCGCATGGCAGCCGAACGGGCGCTCGATCGCTGCGCTCTCAAATCCGAGGCGCGCAATCTACGACGTCGCCTGCGCGAGCTGCGCGGGCTTGGTTTTGGCCGACTGGTGGGCGCTAGCGAGGCGATGTCCCATGTGTACGCGCTCGCTCGACGGGTGGCCGATGCTCGTGCGACCGTGCTGATCACGGGAGAGAGCGGAACGGGAAAAGGCGAGCTGGCCCGCGGGATCCACGCGCACAGCCCGCGTGCCGACATGCCGTTCATCACGCTCCATTGTGCTTCGCTTTCCGGCAACCTGCTCGAAAGTGAGATGTTTGGTCACGAGCGCGGCGCATTTACGGGTGCCGATCAGCAACGCATCGGTCGCTTCGAGCAGGCTGCAGGCGGCTCATTGTTCTTGGACGAGATCGGTGAGATCCCCCTCGAGACGCAATCGAAGCTGCTGCAGGTTCTGCAAGACAAGCGCTTCGAACGTGTCGGTGGTAACGAGTCGATTTCAGTGGACGTGCGACTGATGGCGGCGACGAATCGCGACCTCGCCGAAGCAGTCAAAGCGGGCCGTTTTCGAGAGGATTTGTACTACCGCCTGAACGTGGTGCGCATCGAGATGCCATCGATGCGAGAGCGCGGCGGCGACTTGATGTTGTTGGCAAGACACTTCTTGCAGGTGTATGCCGAGCAAAACGGCAAACGCGTGATCGGCTTCACCGACGCAGCCCAAGCGAAGCTGTTCGAGCACAAGTGGCAAGGAAACGTGCGCGAGCTCGAAAACGCGATCGAGCGCGCCGTGGTGATGACTCGTGGCCCTCTGGTCCAACCGCATGACCTTCCGCGCGACGTTGCTCCCGACACGATCGGCAGCATTCGCATTCCGGGCTCGACAATGGCTGAAGTGGAGCGCTATTCGATCCTGACGGCGCTCAAAGCAGCTGGAGGCTCTACGGGTCAAGCGGCCAAGATGCTCGGGATCAGCGTGCGGACCATCCAATACCGACTGCGCGAGTGGGGCATGGCGCGTCCAAGGGGTCGCCGCCCGCGGGGCTCGTCAGCAGAATCGGAACAGCTTTCGGTAGATTGAGCTTTCTTTTGTGCTTCGTGCCGAAGCCGAATAGGGCTGCAAATTCAAGCGCTTCCACGGCACTTGGTGGGTGAAAGCCCGGGTTAGTTGACGTGCGTCAATTGCCACCACTGTACATTCGTCTAAGCTTTCGCTGCCTGGCCGGTCAGTCAGTCTGAGCGGTCAGTCCCGTTGGTCAGTCTGAGCGGG
>CAZRGL010000139.1:20237-20471 GCA_964599485.1 uncultured Polyangiaceae bacterium | reverse complement strand
CATCGCTTACAACGACCCAGAGCTGGCCATTGCCTGGCCGGTCGAAGACCCGATTCTGTCCGAACGGGACAGAAACAACCCGAGCTTCCGCGAGGTCTTCGACGGGAACGAACGGTCCTAGCGGGTCCGGGTCCGCGTCCGAGTCCGGGGCCGGGGCCGGGGCCGGGCCCGGGGCCGGGGCGGGGGCGGGGGGGCGGCCGCGCGGGGGCGCGGGGGGCCGCCCCGCCGCCCGCC
>CAZRGL010000139.1:0-20227 GCA_964599485.1 uncultured Polyangiaceae bacterium | reverse complement strand
GTGTCTGTGTCCGGGTCGGAGTCGAGTCCGAGTCCGCGTTTCTGAGCTACACCCGCCGGTTGCGCTCTTGCTCGAACATCCGCAGGGCGAACTTGCCGGCGGGATGCTGCCGCCAGTGGCGAATCTGTTCGGCGCAACCGTGGGGCAGCTCGTCGACATCTGGCAACGGAACACCGTAGTTGCGCGGCAACAGAAGCGGCGCGGACAGTGAAGCGAAGGTCAGATCCGCAGCGCTGAAGGCATCACCGACCAGGAACTGGCGACCGTCACCAAGCCGTTCTGCCACCCCATCGAAGATGCGCGTGACCTCGATGAGCGCGTCGGCTTCACTCTGCTCTGTGATGCCCAGGCCGCGACTGAGCATCTGCCCGATGAGGGGAAATGTCAGCGGTACAGCGCGCCGCTGCCATTGAGGCACGCCGGTGCATCCGTAGCGCTCGAGCAGCTCGCGATAGGGCAGCAGCTGGGCGTACATCCAGAGCCGCCCGCTCGGACCGAGATCACGGTCGAGCTCGCGCACGAGCTCCTCGACTTCGGAGCGGACGGCGCGCGGAAAGAGCGGGTTTTTGCTGGGGTGCGCAGCGTCCACCCAATGCAAGATGTCGCTCGACTCGTTGATCACGCCGCCAGCGTGCACCAACACGGGCACAGTGAATCCGGCGCATCTACGCAACGTCGCCAAATAGTGAAAGACCTGCAAGTGCGCGTCCTCGACATACAACAAGCCGGCTCGCTCCAAGGCCCAACGGGCTTTTTCGCAGAAGTGACTGATTGGAATCGTTATGAGGCGCAGGCTCACGACAAGGCAAGACTAGCCCGGATTCATGGGTTGTGCTCAAGAACTCAGGTTCTTTGGCACCTACCTGCTCGTGCAGCTTCCAGGACGTCGGTGCCTCCTACTTTCGACAGGCAGACAATTTGGATCCCAATGGCTTCAGCTGCACTCTCATCTCGACTCTCATCTCGACTCTCATCTCGACTCTTTCCAAAATGTGGCCGTCCCGGGAGGGGATAAACCGGATAAACCCGGATAAACCCGGATAAACCCCTGCCCTACTGCGATTTCGGAGTTATGAGACGACCTCTAAACCCCGCCCCTACATCGATTTCAGAGTCTTGAGACAGCGTCTAAAGCCGTCCCTTGCGGACATCACGCGTTCCCTACGAATCGGGAGAGCGTCAAGCCCCCGGGCTAATCACTGGAGCATGGTTCTTGTGGCTGGGTAGCTTGGTTGAAGGCGTGGACGAGGATTCCCTTGCCCTGGTCCTTGGCGCTGTACAGCGCTTCATCGGCCGCTCGCACCAAGGCGTCGGCATCCGCGGGGGGCGCGTCGAGATCAATGGTCGCCAGGCCAATGCTCACGCCTATCCGGTGGTCCACACCCGGAACATCCGATTCTATGATGCGCGACAAGCCCCGCTTGCACACGCTCCGCGCGGCGACGTCAGCGGTCTCGGGCATCAGCAGGAGGAACTCGTCGCCGCCCCAACGCGCCACCACATCGGTGCCGCGCACGCTGTTGCGAAGGACAGCGGCAACCAACTTGAGCACCTCGTCGCCAGCTACGTGGCCGAAGGTGTCGTTGACCTGTTTGAAGTCATCCAGATCGACGACGCCGACCGATAGCGCCCGACCATACCGAAGCGAGCGGGTGAGCTCCTCGCGCAAAGTCTGAGCCGCAAAGCGACGGTTGTGCACGCCAGTGAGCTCGTCCGTTATTGACAGCTCATGGAGCTGTTGGACCATCGTGCGAATATCGCGAATGTCCCGCGCTACATACACGACGCCCCGCAAACGCTTTTTGGGGTCGTGAACTGGACCTGCCGACAAGAGCACTGGGATGGGCTCCGCGTCGACCGGTTTGAGCATCGCGTCCTCTGAACGCAGGGGGCGACTGCGCTCCCTACTGCCATCCTCGCTCACCGGTGCCGACACGAGCTCGGCGAGTGGGCGACCACGGAGCTCCTCGACTGATAAGCCCAGAAGCCGCGCAGCAGCGTCATTGGACAGCACGATCTTGTCCATGCGGTCGGTAACCAGCAGGGCATCCCCCATGGTTCCCAGCAGCGTTTCTGCTGCTTGCTCCAGGCTGACCTCGAGCAGCCCATGATGGGCCATCGCCCAGCCAATGACGGCTGCGTTGACCGTGGACAGCACCTCGCCGAGCTCGACGACGCGCACCCCGACCATTGGTAGCAGCATGTTGGTAATCACACCGCCAATCAGCGGAAAACTCATCCCCAGCAGCAAGTACCTGAGCTGCGTGCGCTCCTCGGGTATGCGCGCTTTGCGAAGCGCTCGCCCCAGCAACACGAGCACCACGATGAAGGTCGCTGCGAGATAGATCGAGAAGATGCGATACGCCACGGCTGGCACGTGCACGAAGCCCCAAGGCGCGGCGACCATCCCAGAAACCATCGCGCCAGGCACGAGCGCCGATAGCGCAAAACCAAGTCCAACAGCGTGGGCCGCCCAGATCGCCTTGCCCATTCGGGGATCCTGATCTGCGCGCGTGAAGACAGCCGAGAAATGCAAGTACAACGACGGGATCAGGCACCAACCGAATGCGGAGAGCTGGAACAGCAAGATGGCCGACTGGGCGTCGGCGACGAGCCACCGCGCGAACTTGAGCAGCGACCAATACGCGAGGGCTACCGCAATGGCTGCATAGAGGCGATTGTTGCGCGCGCGTGGGCTACGGGCGAGCACTGCGATGGCCAACATCACGTTGACCAGGAACCCTGAGAGCGGAAGCAGTGCGTATGCGTTCACCGGTGGCCCCCCGAAGGCCGGCGACGTTCAACGTCGTTTGAAGACAAGCATCGCTGACAATACGTGATCTCGCCAGCACCGTCGCGCACGTTTGTAACCAATGCTGGTCGCTCTAGTATGTGCTCCAGTCCGATGGTCCTTGCCCAACACGCAGCCAGGTGCCGATGGCGCGCGCCCGCCCGATCCAAGGCTACGGTTTTGGCCGCGGTACTGAGCCTAATCACCCTGCTGGGCCTTCGCGCGGACGCGAAACCAGCTCGCAGCCGCTGCGCCGAGGCAGATGTCGCACTGGAGGCCGAACGCTTCGTCGAAGCCGAGCTCGCCGCCCGAGCCTGCTTGGCATTCGTCCCCGACGAGCGGCAAGTCGAGGTGAGTCTGTGGCGCGCGCTGGCTGGACAACAGCGTTACAGCGAAGCGCTCGGGCGTATTGATGCAACGCTTCGGCGCCACCAGCACGACATGGACCTGTTGGCCTGGCGTATCCGCATGTTGGCATGGCGCGGCTCGCTCGACACCGCCTGGAGCAACAGCAAGCAACTCGACCCCGGCGCGCTCGAAGATCCGGATACTGCACAGCTGGTTGGCGACCTCGCCTTTTGGCGAGAAGATTGGCAAGAAGCGGTGCGCCGCTACGATCACCTGCTGAAGATCGCGCCAGCGCACGACCATGCTCGAAAGAACCGGGGCCTCGCCCTCAAAGAGCTCGGCCGCGACCCGCTCGAGGATTTGAACGCGGCATGTAAGACCGACCCCGTGGCTTGCGCGGCGCGCGATGCCTACGAGAAGAAGATCTCCCGCTTCCAGAGCATCGCCCAAACGAGCTACTCGATCATCGAAGACCGTCCTGATGGCTTCAAGCATCGCAGCCTTTTTAGTGCCCGCCTCCACGGTGAGCTGCGCGTTGGAGTCGAAAACGAGATCATCACCCGCGACTTCGGGGCAGGCCACGTGGTCGACGTGTCACTCGGCGGCTCGATTAGCTACCGCTTCGGCTTCGGCTTGCTGCTGCGCGGCTCTGCCCTGGGCACCGTCGAGCCGGACTACCTGCCGAGCTACAGCTTTCAAATCGAGCCGGGCTTCGTGTTTCCTGGCGCGGGCCCGACGGCCTACTTGATGTATTGGAGAATCGGCTTCGAGGATGCTGGTTCGCACGTTCTCGTTCCAACCGTGACCCAATACGTGGGCGACTTCATGGTGTACGGCCGCTACTTCTTGGGCATCGAGGACACCGGCGATCTGACCCACGCCGGATTGGCCAAGTTGCTGTATTTCGTGAACGAGGCTTGGACGCTCAATTTCGGAGCCGGCGGCGGAAACCGCGCAGACTACCTCGAGGTGGTCGCCAATGATCGCGACTTCTCGGTGGTCGGCTTGACAGGGCTGGCTTGGGACATCCACTGGCGGCATCGTGTCTCGCTCGACTATGTTCTGCGTCATGAAGAGGGCGATGACCGTGTGTACCGACAGCATCAGCTCACCGCCGGCTACCGCGCTCGCTTCTGACCTAACGAGGACGAGGACGAGGACGAGGACGAGGACGAGGACGAACCACAATGCCGCTGACCTGCCCCCGTTGCGCGCGTGACATGAACGTGCACGAAGTGCGCCCGCTGAACGCGCCTGCCGCGGTCGAGATCGACCATTGTCCCCAATGCGCTGGCATGTGGTTCGACAAGGGCGAGGCCGCGGTCGTATGCCCGACCGTGGCCTACCTCGATCGTCGCCACATCGAGATCATCACGACCGGAAAGAAAGGCGGCGGCATCGTCAAGTGCCCCCGCTGCGGGAGCGTTCCCTATGCGTTCGCAATTCTCGATCTCGAAGTGGACTACTGCGGCAGCTGCGGAGGCGTCTGGCTCGAGCAACACGAATACGATGGCAAGTTGCGCAAGTCTGGCCCCATCGCGAAAACCAGTGCGAGCCCGTATCGCGCGGTGGAGCGGGCGAAAAACACAAAAGAGGCGCCTTGTGTAGGCTGCGGCGCCACCGCCAAGATCCGCCAGATGTACATGGCCGCCGAAGGCCTTGCTTGCCGAAGTTGCTACGCCACGGCCATCAACCGCGTGCAAGAACGGCGGGCTCGGGGAGTGGACGATCCGATCACGGGGGACGTGATTGACGAGTTCTTCAACGCCCTGAGCGGGCACGACGACGAACAATAGCGCTCCGGCCCACCTAGCGGGCGCTCAGCGCCAAGTGAAGCGCCGAATCCCGATGAATGCGCAAAGAGCAGCCGATGCCAGCAAGACGGATGCGGGCAACAAGGCAGCTTGCGCCTCGAGCCCTCTCCACGTCATGGCGGCCAGCCCCTGCGTCGCCCAGTAGGTGGCCAGCGCTCGGGTGCCGGTTTCAACCCACTCGGGAATCACGAAGCTTGCAAACACCCCGCCCCCCCCCAACGACATCACCAAAACGACAAACGACCCGATGCTGTTGATCTGCTGCTCGGTGCGGCCTAGCCCCGCAAGCAGCAAAGCGAATCCGCCAACGAAAGCACCGATAGCAATCACCATCAACGAGAAGCCTGCCCACGAGGCCACGCGGATCCCGAACACGGTCATGCCGACCACATACACGGCCGCCGTGGTGATGAGGGCAATCACCATCGCGCTCCCGCCCGTGCCGAGCAAAATGACCGCAGGACGCAGAGGCGCCAAGCGTATGCGAAGCAGTGTCCCTCCCTCACGTTCAGTGACCAAATGCTTGGCTGCGCTCTGGCCGCCGAACAGCAAGAAAAGCAGCAACATTCCCGCGAAATTGTGCGCGTAGGAGTTGTAGCCGGCGGCAGGCCCTCGGGCGGCTACGGCACTCTTGTCGAACGAGAGCGGGGGCTCTATCTCGACCTCGCCACCGCCGCCGCTACCTTGCTGTTTCGCGAGCGCTTTGCCGCTGGCAACGAAGTTCCGCATCTGGGGAGACGACGTCTCATCGAGCTCGCCTTCGAGCTCGCTGAACATGGTATTCATGGATTGCCCACCGCTGAGGCCACGCATGGTCTGCTGCATCAGCAGCTGTGTGAGCAGGCCTGCGGCGATGTCCGCCTGAGTGGAATCCGATGGGTCATACAGGAGGGTGGCGTGACCTTGCTCACCGCTGAACATGCGCGAGGGCTTGAGCGCTTCGTTGCTCCCCTTCGGAAGCACAAGCGCTAGAGACGCATCTCCCGAAGCCAGCCGCTTTCGCGCCTGACGCTCGTCGACTCGTTCGATGGCAAAGTTGGAGCTCTTGTCGATCGCCGCAACGAATTTGCGGACCGCCTCACCACCGTCGGCGTCAGCCACCAGCATGTCGATGGTGTTGTTGCCAGCACGCGGAGCGAACAGCATGCCGAGAAGCGACGCGAGCACCACAGGCAGGAGCACGGCCATGAGCGCGCCTTGGCGATCGGCGAAGAAGCGAAGCAGATCCTTGCGAATCAACCAGATCATCGGGCGGTCCCCATCAGTTGCCGTCCCTCAGGGTTCGTCCAGTCAGATCGAGGAATACCTCCTCGAGACTGCGTCGGTTTTCGGACAGTTTCTCAATGGGGAAATCGCCGAGGGCACGCTCCAAATTCGCAATGTCGCACCCCTCACTCAACTCCAGAGAAAACGACCGGTTGCTGCTAGCGGCGAGCAACGCCTCAATGCTGTCGTCGGCGATGACCCGACCGTGATCGATGATGGCCACGCGATCACATAGCGCCTCGACCTCCTCCATGTAGTGGGTGGTGTAGATGACCGTGCACCCCTCGGCGTGGAGCTGCTTGATGGTCTCGAACAAGTGGTTGCGTGACTGCGGATCGACGCCTGTCGTTGGCTCGTCACAGATCAAGACTTTGGGATCGTGCAGCAGGGCGCAGGCCAGATTGAGTCGACGCTTCATTCCACCTGACAGGCTGGAGACCACCGCCCGCTGCTTGCTCTGGAGCTGAGAAAGCTCAATCCCCCAGCTCACCCGCTCGGCGAGCTTCTTGCCGTGAAGCCCGAAGAGGCCCCCGAACACTTCGAGGTTCTGCTGCACGGTCAAGCTGGCAAACAGCGCCAAAGCCTGTGGTGCAATTCCCAGCACCCTGCGCACGGCGATCGGGTCATCGGTCACGCTGATCCCATCCACCTTCAATGAGCCCTCGTCGGGATCGAGCAAGCCGCCTAGGCAGTTGATGGTCGTCGACTTGCCCGCACCGTTGGGACCGAGCAGACCAAACAGACAGCCTGCAGGCACCTGCAGCGAGAGTTGATCAACGGCACGCAGCTCGCCAAATCGGACAACCAATCCATCAACCTCAATCACTCAGAGACCTTACTCTCCCCCGTTGGGTGGTCAAACATGACGGGCGAGGGCGCGAATCGCTGAGCCGATGGTCGTCCAGCTCAGTGCTTTTGTCGCTCGAGCCACGGCCGGTAACTCTCGTAGGAGTGGATGACGAATCCGTAGAAGCTGCTGTAGCGCCGCAACTCCCGTTCGGACTGCTCTCGTACGGTCTGCAAATCGGCGACGGTCAGATCCGAAAAGGTCAGCTTGCTGGCAGGCACGAAGACGCTACCCGTCTGCTTGAGCAAACGCGCTCCTTTGGGAAGCGTCAACGGCGTATCCCAGCTGCGGCGCTTCTTGGAAACCCAGACCATGCGGGCGTGGTCGGGCTCGGTGGGCAACAGATACAAGTGTGCGCCTGCGCCGTTGGGCTCGAGCTCGAAGATGGTTTCATCCGGCAGAACCACCGTCTCGAGACCGATGAAAACGCGCTTGTCGTGGTTTTCCGCGTAAGCAAGCTCGTTTTGCGCATGGATGATCACACCATCGGCGCCGTAGGCTTGGGTGCGGTAGTCCATGATGCCGATGTTGTCGACGATGTCGATGATGTGCTCGCTTGCCGGACGTCCATCGACCTCGGCGACGGGTTGGTAAAACTCGTTGTTGCCGTCGAACCAAAACGGGATGTCGACACCAAAGTCGAGCTTGGCTTCTTTGGTGATGGCCGCGGTGGCGCGCAGCAGCTTGAAGTAGCCCTTGAGGATGCGCTCTTTGTGTACGCCTGGGAACTTGGCGAGCAGATAGGGCTCGATGTCGAAACGCACACCAGTGAAGCGCTCTGGGGGCGTGACCGCCTCGTTGTACGCGACCAACCGTCGCACCAGGGCGAGCACCCGACCATGGTTCTCAGGCAGCGCATATTGAGCCGCGCCATCGAGCGCATGAATCCGCACCTCGATCCGACTGAGGGCTTTGATCATGGCGCGCATGGGCTTGTCGTCCCATTCGATGACCCAACTGCCATCGACCTTCTTGGCGTCGTAGGGCACCTGTACGAACAGATCGGTGACGCTGTGCTTCTTGCAGAAGGCGGTGAGCTGATTGGTATCGTAGTCGCGCCCAGCGATCTTGTTGGTCTCCCAGAGCCACATGCCGAGGGCTTGTTTTTCCGATCGCACCGTGAGCTTCGGAGGAATGGGGAGCGCTTGGTCCTTCTTCTTGGTCACCGCCATATCGCGGAGGAAGACCTGACCCTTGCCTTTGGCGCCGACTAAGAACACCAGACTGGCGAGCTCGCCACGATTGAGGGGCTTGGGGATCTTGTCCAGCGGTACCCAGGCACGTTGCCAGCTCGTGCTGACGGCACCGCTGGCCAGGAAGTCACCGAGCTTGCCGAGCGGCAAGGAATCCTCGCGCTTCTCCCAAGCGCGGTCGGCAAGCTGCAAGTTGATTTGCTCGCCGCCAGTTGCGCCTCGCACATCGAAGGTGAGGTAACCGAGGTTGGAGGCATCCAAGAACACGCGTCCCTCGGGCGGGAGCTTGCTACCAAATAGGTGTATCCAGAAGCCTGCGAAACCGCTTGCGCCTCGGCGATAGCGAAACGAGAGCGCCATCGAGCTTGCGGGCACTTGTTCGATGGCGAGCTGTGCGCTCGAAGGTGCTCGTGAGAAACCGTTGAAGTTGCCTCCCAGGCGGTTGGTGTTGCCGTGCCGGAAGTGACCAATCATGAACACGCCATCTTCCAGTGCCGCCGGCTTGCCGCGGGCTCCGCTGGGCTCCGGCACGACGGGCCGATGGCGACGAATGTGATAAGGCACCAAGCGATCGACGGTGCTGGTCTGCGTGTTGGAATGCTCTTTGGCGTGCAGCACGCCAGCCGAGACGTAGGACACTTCTTCGAGCGAGCTCAAACCCCAGTCGCTCAGCGAGAAGCTCAGCGAAGGGAATCCCTCCAGCATCGTGACGGAGGCCGCTGGTTGAGCAGTCGCTGACGGGGTTGCGGTCGGCGTCGTATCGCGGCGCGTGGGGCCAGAACAGGCCGCCACCGCCAAGAAAAAGAGGAACCACACCGGGGACTTGTGGCCCCATCGCCCCGATCCTGAGGGCTTCAGGACCATCGCATCCGCCGAATCGTAGCCGTTACTCCACACAATCCCACCGCTGCCAGTATCATCGCGAGCAGCGCGTGAGGCCAGTTTCCTAGCAGGATCTTGCCGATCGCAATGGTCAGCCCAATGACCATCATGCTGCCTGTCAACCAGCCAACGAGGATGCTCCCCAGCCCATCCTCGGGCTCGGGGGCATCGTCACCGATCGCCGCGCGGATGGCGTTCCAGCCAGGTCCGGGTGGCCTGACACGTTTATAGAATTCTTGCAGCTGCTCGGCCGAAGCGGGTGGAGACAGCAAGGTCACGACCGTCCATACGAGCGTCGAGCCGACAACCACGATGAGCAAATGGATGGGGCGTGCGTCGGGCCAATCGAGCAGGCGACAGAGCGGCCCAGCGGCCAAGGTGAGCACGCCGGAAGCCACCATCGCGCTCAGCTCGGTCCAGGCGTTGACGCGCCACCATAGCCACCTGGCCACGCCCGCCAAACCGACCCCCGAAAAGAGTAAAAGAACGTTGTAGAAGGCGTCGACGATGGACGACGTACCCAGGGCAATGACGGCACCACCGATCATCAGCACGACGGTAACGACGCGAGCGACCCGGAGGTAATGAGCCTTGTCTGCTTTCTTGCGGACGAAGCGCTTGTAGACGTCGTTGACGACATAAGAGGCGCCCCAGTTCAGGTGGGTGTCGACAGTGGACATGAAAGCCGCAAAGAAGGAGGCGACCAGCAGACCGCGTAAGCCCGCGGGAACCAGGCTGACGATCAAGCGAGGGTACGCCCGTTCGTGGTCGACCGCGCCGGCAGCGTCGAGCACCTCAGGCAAGAGCACCAGTGAGGCCAAGGACACGACAATCCATGGCCAAGCGCGCAATGCATAGTGGGCCACGTTGAACCACAACATCGCAAAGAAGGAGTTCTTCTCATCCTTGCAGGCGCTCAACCGCTGCACCGCGATGCCGTCGCCCTCGACGCCGCGCGCCCACCACTGCACGAGTACCAACGACAGTAGGAACACCAGGGGTGAATCCCAAAAGGAGTCGGCGCTGTGCTCGGGAAAGAAGCTCAGCTCGGGGCGACCAGCAAGCTGAGTAGTCAAACCCTCGAAGCCGCCCACCGCGCCCAGGGCATAAGCGGCCAGCACCAAACCGCCCCCGAGGGCCAGCAGAAACTGGATGAAGTCGGTCGCGACCACCCCCCACAAGCCGGAAAACGCGGCGTAAGTCAGGGCGAGCACGGAACAGAACAACACGGCCGCGACCTTGGACCAAGAGGTCGTCTCTTCGAGCACTTTGGTCAATCCGAGCACCGGCCAGGCGCCGAGCGCATACACATTGAACACCACGCCCAAGAAGATCGCTTTGCAACCACGCAGGGCCGCCCCAGCACCTGACCCATAGCGCAGCTCGATGAACTCCATGTCCGTCACCACGCGCGCCCGCCGCCACAAGCGCGCAAACATGAACAAGGAAGCAACGGAGCCCAGCACCACAAACCACCAATGCCAGTTGCCTGCGATCCCGTGCTTGCGCACCAGTCCAGTCACGAACAGGGGCGTGTCCGAGGCAAACGAGGTCGCCACGAGCGATGTGCCCGCGAGCCACCAGGGCAGCTTGCGACCTGATACGAAGAAGTCTTCGACGCCGCCTTCGGCGCGATCCTTGAACGCTAGGCCAACCAGTGTGATGAGCAGGCAATAACCACCAACAACGAGCCAGTCGATCGTTTCCATGGTGAGCCGCTATCGTGCTGTCAGCCGGACGCCGACGCCGAGCACCCCTGCCGTCGTTTGCGCGCCAACGCCTCGATTCGCTCCTGGCTCTGGGCGGCCCGTGCTTGCAGCGCCGGACTAGCCGCGAGCGCTTCGCCAAAGCGGGCGATCACCAGCTCATGCTGTTCGTGGTGATCACAAACCAGCAGCAAGTCGCAACCCGCCGCGAACGCCTCGATGCACGCCTCGGGTAGCTCGCCAAAACTCAGCGCACCAGCCATACCCATATCGTCAGTGATGACCACCCCTTCAAAACCAAGCTGCTGACGAAGCAGCTGCTGGAGCACGCTGGCGGAGTAGGTTGCCGGCAGCTTGTCGTCCAAGGCTGGGTAGACCACGTGGGCCGGCATCAGCACGTGCAGCAAGCGGGCCTCGATGAGCTCACGAAAAGGCAGCAGCTCCACCCGATCGAGCCGTGCCCGGTCATGAGCAACCAGTGGCAAGGTCAAGTGGGAGTCCTCGTCGGTGTCGCCGTGCCCAGGAAAATGCTTGCCGCAAGTCAGCACGCCTTGCGCTTGCATGGCCACCACGAAGCGCCGCCCGATCGAGCTGACCTGTGCCGGATCGGAGCTGAACGAGCGCTCGCCGATGATGGGATTGGCTGGATTGGAGTCGACGTCGAGCACCGGCGCCAAATCCAACGTGATCCCCAGCGCCGCAAGCTCAGCCCCCATGGCCGCTGCCACCTGCTCCGCGCTGCCACAATCGATCTCGCGGGCCGGCGGATAAGCGGAAAAATGAGGTGGCTTCAGTCGCTGGAAGCGCCCTCCTTCCTGATCGATGCAGATGACCAGCTCGGATCGGGTAGCGAGGGTTTGCAGCCACTCGTCGAGCAGCTGCAGCTGGCTTCGATCCACGATATTTCGGTCGAACAGGATGACACCTGCCAAGCCCCGCGTCTGAGCGATGTGCGCGACCGGCGCCGGCTCGTGGGTGCCATCAAAACCCAATACGAAGAAGTTGCCGGGCTGCATGCATCGCGGAGCTTAAGACAATCCGGCCCAAGCAGAAACACGTCAGCGTTGATGAGCTGTGGGGTTAACAGCTCCCCTTCATGCGGAGTACGATGCCAGCCACTGTATGAGAATCGTGGCTATCAACTCGGGTGCTGCCGTCTGGCAAGAGGTGAAAGCTACGCTCGAGCACCATCACGACGACGTCTGGGTGGTCGCGAGTCCCTCCGAAGCCATCGACTTGTTGCGCGACAAGCCGATTGACTCGGTCCTGCTCGATCTGCTCACCCTCGAGCAATTCGGTCTCAACCTGGTGGGCGGACTGCGCCGCATCGCCGCCCAGGCCGCCATCGCGATCATCGACGACGGCAACCAGGGCCAGCGCTTGCACCAGCTCTGTTTGCGGGCGGGCATCGACGGGGCGGTACCTTTGCCCAAATCGGTCGACAGTCCGATAACGCGCGCTCGGCTCGGTCGCCTCACCGCGCGACGCAAAGCCAGGGAGCAGAGCAGCCGCGCCGCCCGTGACCGTCGCGTGCTGCTGGCTACTGCGACGGAAGATCAAGAGATCAGCCTAGCCCTGCAAACATGCGGCTACACCACCCTGCGCGCGCACACGGCGCTAGCGGCGCTCGAATACGCCCATGACACCCATGTGCACGTCGCGGTAGTCGAGCTCGGCTGTCCCAAGCTAGACGCCGAACCGCTCATCTCAGCGCTGCTCCGACGTGACCCGCACATCGTCGTGCTCGCCATCGCGGCTTCGAGTGATGTGACCGCAATCACGCAAGCGGTCCGCGATGGGGCCCACGAGGTGCTCGTCGCCCCGTTGAGCGCGGATGGCGTGGTCGAAGCGGTTCACCAAGCCTGGAACCGCTGGTCCGCAACTGGGCGCTTGACCGGCCAGATCAGCCTCGCCGGTTTGAGCGACGCCATGCCCTACGGTGTCGTGTGTTTGCCCGACAGTGATACGCCACCAATTCTCAACCACTTCGGGCGCGCCATTCTGGCCCTCAGCGCTACGGACGCGACACCAGAGCGCATCCAGGAAAGGCTGGGCTTTCGTGCCAGGGGCCGCTGTTGTGGTGACGAGGGGCCAGCGGCTGAGACACGCAGCTACCGCGACCGGTCGTACCTGGTGCAATGTCGTTGCATCCAAGGCGAAGGGGAGCATTTGGGCACCGCGGTGCTGTTGCGCGATGTCACAGGCGAAGCGGCGCTCGACGACCACAAGAACGAGTTCGCTTCGGTAGTTTCCCACGAGCTCAGAACACCCCTGACGGCCATCAAGAACGCGCTCGACATCTTGATCGACAACCCTGAGCTCGCCCAAGCATCCAAGGACCGCATGCTGACCATCGCGCATCGCAACAACGAGCGCATGATGGTGATGGTGCGCGATCTGTTGGATTTGTCGCGCCTCGAAGCGGGTCATCGCGCGCTCACTTTGTCCGAGAGCAACTTGATGGCCATCGTCAAGACCGTCAACGGTGCGCTCGAACAACGGGCCGAAGCGCGCACCGTCACGCTGCGCATCGAAGCGGCAGACAACTTCTCAGGCATCTATGTAGACACGGTCGCTATCGAGCGCGTCCTGTTGAACCTCGTGTCCAATGCCATCAAGTACACCCGTGAAGGCACGGAAGTCGTGGTCCGGCTGCAGCGCGAAAACGAGGAACCGACAACCGAAGACCTCGATCCGCGCGCTATCGTGCTGCGCTCGTTTGCGGTTGGCTGGGTGCGCTTCGAGGTCATCGATGCGGGCTTCGGCGTGCCGCACGCTGAAAAGGGGCGGATCTTCAAGAAGTTCGTTCGAATCGACCGCAAGGTCTACGGCAAGTCCAGTGGGACCGGCCTGGGGCTGTCGATCGCCGAGCGCCTCGTGCAGGCCCACGGAGGCAACATGTGGCTCACGAGCACACCCGGCAAGGGTGCAACCTTCGGCTTCCGAGTGCCGGTTTTCGACCGCCACGGTGCGTTTGGGATCAGCTTGGCCAACCGAGTTCAAGATGCCAAACGCGGTCATTGGAGCTTGGGCATCGTGGTGCTGCACATGCTCGGCGCCACCGAGCAGCGTCTCGACGTGAGCGATGCCCTCGGCGAACGCTTGGTCGAATCGGCGCGCTCTGCCCTCTATCGGGCACGCGATTTCGCGATGTTCGTGCCCCACCGCAACGAGTTGATATTGTTGCTCGAAGGCTGCCTGCCTGAAGCACTACCCCGGGCCCGGGCGCGCGTAGCCAAAGTCGTCAAAGTGCAGTTGGAAGAGGAATTCGGCTCGAACGGCTTCCATTTGGCTTATGGCAATAGCTTCTCGCCGCCCGACGGCAGCATCGAGCAAGCCGTTTCTTTGCTAGCGCGCGCCCGCGAGCATGCCCACCGGCACGACGACGCACCCGATAGCTGGGAGCCGCGCGACGATGCCGCGAGCTGGAACGTGGACGAAGGGCCTACCAGCTGGAACCCGGTGCTGGATCAGGAGTCGGTCAGCACCGCGCCGCCACCATCAGTGGAGGGCCCACCCGATCGATGATGGGCGCTTGGCTCAGGGGCCGCTCTTTTCGACCTTGACGATTTTCACACCGCCAGTGCCCGCAGCCACGATGAGGTAGTTGCTCTTGAACGCCACGTGGTTCGCACTGCCGAAGTCCTTGAACTGCAGCTGGCCAATGACGTCGTATCCCGGACCTGGTTGCTTGGCCCCAGCCGCCCACACCCCCGCTATGCCGTTGGACACGAACAGCGTGTCGCCGTCGACACTGGTAGCGTTGCTGACCACGCCAGCAGGATCGAGATTCAATGCAACCGCATCGGGGACGGGCACCGAAGCGATGGGCGCGCCGCTCGCCAGATCGTGCACCTGCACGCCAGCTGAACCGGCCGCGATGACCGCGGTGCTACCGGCCACCTCGACGGTATTCTTGGCTGCGACACCATCGACCCCGAGCACGGGGTACTGCGCGTATTGCTGCACGTTGGGATCGAATACCGTCAAGGTACCCTGTGTGCCTTGAACAGCAGCGCAGAGAGCCGAGTTGCTGCCACTCGCACCCCACGTGGTGTCGGTGAGCGGTATCCAGCCCTGATAGCTGAAGGTTGGCTCGTCGAACACGAAGACGCCGCCGCCAACATCACCGGTACTGACTACGACGGTGTTGCTGGTCACGTCGATGGAGTTGGCGGCGAAGCTGGTCAATACATGCCCCTTGTTGCCGCTGAGGCTGAGGTTGCCGGAGTTGTCCAGCCCGAGCCGGTACACCACCGCCGGATTGCTGAAGTCTTCGTGCTGCCAACCGGTTGCCATGTAGAGCCAGCTGCCCGCCACCCTTGCTGCGTGGATGTCCGCCGTGAAGAACTTGGCTTCCGATGCCAGCTGCGGCTTGTTCGGATCGCTGATGTCGAGCACGCTCACAGCGCCTCGATAGACCTCACCCTTGAGGTTGTAGCTCACGGTGGCGTAGCTCTTGGCGCCCACCGACTTGATCGAGATACTGGTTGCCTGCACGGCGTGGCCACTGACCACCGGAGTGGGCAGCTCGGCTACGAGTGTCAGAACCAAGAGCTCGCCTGAATGGGGCGACTTGCCGTTGTTGATCAGCTCTTCGAGCGAGACGATGGGAATGTTTTCGTCGCGGTAGATGAGCCGCGACGACAGCTCGCCATCATCATTGACAATCTGGATGCCGTCAGTTGGCTGATCGGCAGGCGCATTGTCTTCGCCGCAGCCAATGACGCACGCCGCAAGCAGACCGGCACTCAGTGTGGTGTGGTGTACCAACCGCATAACAAACCCCTAGAATCATCCCCCCGGACAACGCCACAGTTTATCGCAGTGTCGCTAATTCTGCTACCTAGCCGTGTAGCGATGTTGTACGCCGATATGGATACCAATGGCTGATAGCAAACGCATTTTGGTGATCGACGACGAACCGGATGTGCTGGACACGATTCGTGTCGGGCTGGAGATCGCTGGCTTCGAGGTGCTCGGTGGCTATGACGGGCAAGAGGGGCTCGAGCTGGCCCGCGCGGAACGGCCAAGCCTCATCTTGTTGGACGTACAGATGCCCAAACTGAACGGATTTCAAGTGTGTCGTGAGCTCAAGCAAGATCCCGATACCAATGCGATTCCGGTCATTTTCCTGTCTGCGCGAACCGACCAGAGCTCTCAGTTTTGGGGCAAGGAGACGGGCGCATTGGACTACATCTGCAAGCCCTTCGCGATTCGCGATCTCGTCGAGAAGATCAACGAGGTCCTCGGCAAGTAGCCCGCGGTCGATTCGCCCAGTCCTGACAGTCGTCGTCCCTTGTAGGAGTTGCCCTTTGTTCGGGCCAACTGGGACAATCACTTCGGGACAACCACTACTGGGAAAATGAAATCGTGACCGAAACCATGCGGCAAGCCGTGCTGCTGCTTGGGGCCGCAGTCGTTTTGACAGCGGTTCTGGTCGCGATCCGTGAAGTGCTCCGCTCGGTGCAGCGACGTCGCTGGAACCGGCAACTTGCTCGCTGCCGTGCGATGCTCGGCAATCCCAACGACCAATCGCTCGACGCCCTGGTGGCACTCGCTTTCGAGCTGAAACAGAACTACCCCCACGACGTCATCGAAGCCGTGCTCGAGGAGCTGGGCGCGTCGGTAGATGATCCCAAGGTCAAAGCAAACCTGGCCCGGGTCTTCAACCGCGCTGGTTTGCTCGACAAGTATTTGGAAGCGCTACGCGAGGGCAAGAGCTGGATGGTCCGCGCCAACGCCGCTGAAAAGCTCGGCCGAATCGGACATTCGCGCGGCGCCCCAGAGCTCGTTGCGACGATTCGCGATTCGACCGAGGACCGTGAGGTCAAGAACATCGCCGTCCGTGCCCTGGCCAAAATCCAGGACGAGCGCGCGGTCCAGCCGCTGATCGAAGTTCTTGGAGAATCAGATCTGGCCAGCGGTCAGCCCTTGGCAGACGCGATTGGGCAGTTCGGTGACATGGCCGTCGATCCACTCATCGAAGTGCTGAGCTGGTCGCGAAAGGAAGGGCAACGTTTCTGGGCAGCACGCATTCTCGGTCAGCTGGGCTCGACGCGAGCCGAAGGAGCGCTGCGAACCGCGCTGGGCGATCATTCCGCACGTGTGCGCAGCGCTTCGGCCGATTCGTTGGGGCTGATTGGTGGTTCGACCGGAGTGGGCACCTTGTGCCGTTTGTTGCTCGTCGAGGATCCGGTGCCGGAGGTGCGCGCAGCCGCTGCACAAGCACTAGGCAAGGTGGCAGACGAACGGGCTTTGACGCCTCTGAAGGAGAGCTTGGCCGACTTGGAGTACGCCGCGCGGCGCAGGGCCATGGAGGCGCTCGAAGCGATGGGCGCGCCCGCGGTGCCATTCTTCTGGGAAGCGCTACGCGGTGATTCCAAGGCGGCTGCGCAACAAGCAGCCGCCGCGCTCGAGCGGCTCGGCATGGTGGCAGAACGCGTCGATGCACTGGCCACCGATGAGTGGGAGCTGGCCTTCGAGCAGCTGACCAGCATTGCCCAAGCTGGCATCGTCCAGGTGTTGGCCCGCTCGCTGAGCCACCCAGAGCTGGCCGTGCGTGTGCGGCTCTGCCGGCTGCTGGCCGCAGCAAAAACGCCGCGCACGTTCGAAGCCTTGTTGCGCATAGCGAGCAACGACTCGGAATGGCCGGTGAGACTGGAGGCACTGCGAGGACTGGCGCTGCTCGCTGATCCGCTCGGCTCTGAGGTGCTGATCAAGGCGCTTCAGCAAGAGGACGAGAGCATCCGAGAAGCATTGCTGGTAGCGCTGCGCGAGGCACCGCCGACGCTGCTGGAAGGCTTGGTGCCGGCCATTTCCTTGCTGGTGCAGGACGCCAATTATCTGGTGCGACTCGAGGCGATGCGGGTGCTGGGCAAGCTGCACAGCGAAGAGCTGTTCGAGGTGTTGCTCAGCGGCCTCGAGACGGCTGGCTACATCTCCATTCCGGTGCTGTTCTTCTTCGGTGTGCTCGGCCTCGAGATCTTCATCCTGTTCATGACGGTGTCCATCTTCTACGGGGTGCTGGTGAGCGTGGCCTCCGTCTTGATGGGGATCTACTCCGAGGGACGCGTGCGCGAGCTCTATCCTGGAGCAAGCTCGTCCAGCTTGTTTCGCTACCGAACGGCGACCAATCGGCTCAAGCTGGTGGTATTCGCTGCCCTGTCGATGCTGGGCTACCGACAGCTGCAGCTCTACTACCAGCTACGCGGCTTCATCGACTGGCTTCGCGGTGAGCGCGGCTGGGGCAAGTTCAAGCGGCACAAGCTCTAGCCGACCGCGGTGATCTCGTGCTCTGACACCTCGGCGCCACGTTCGAGCTCGATGAAGTCACCCAATCGCCCGCCAATGAGCGCGCGACCAATGGGCGCACTGGGGGTAACGACCCGAACGCGGCCATCGGCCAACGCAGTGCCTCCGCCAGCGGGAGCCAACAGGACGATCTTTTCGCCATCGAGCTCTACGAGGGCAGACAGGGCGATGGGCGCTTCGGGGCTGAGCTGCTTGACGGACATGGCGCTGACGCGCTCGAGATCGGCGTGGAGGGCTTGGACCCGCAGGGCTTGTCCGCGAGCGATATATGACGCTTCGGTGGCACGCATGTCCTTACTGCCGTCAGAGCGAGCGTCGGCGTGCGTCACCCCTTCGGCACTCGTCCGTTGAGCGGCAACGAGGGCCTCGCGTTCGGCCGTCAGCAAGACGATCAGCTCGGCGAAGAGCTCTTTCTTGTTCGGCAGCTCGTGCAGGCCCATCGCCCTGAGCTTAGTCACAATCGGGCAATCTGCACTGCTGAGTTGCCGACCAACGAGGAAGCTCGTGGTGAGTCGGAACGTAGGCTTATTCAAGACTACACCCACCTACCATGACCCACCCACCCTCACTCCACCCTCAACCATAAGGGGTCATCCCTCTCCATGCCCGACTTTGCGAGCTATCAGGCGGCGTACATCCGTACCTTCAAAGAAACGACCTTCACACGCGAGCTGCGGGTCGTGCCGTGCGCAGCCTCGGGAGCCGGCCCTAGCCACGACGTGTACGTGATGCGACAACCTCGGATCTGGGGGGGATTCGTGATGACGACGAACGGGCTCGGCCAAGGGCGACGAGCTGGCGGATTCGAGTTGTTGGCTCACACCGACCGCAGCGGCGATAAGGTTCCCGAAGCGCTGTCGGACGTCGCCGCCGTGGTGATGGCGCGGGCGTCGAAGCCGCGTGCGGGCGAAAGGATGCGGTTGCCTCAGCTCGAGCATGGCCCCGCGCATGTGGTCGTCAGTCCCTCAGGTTACGTGGCAGTGGCCGGTTGTCGAGTCGACTTGTGGAGCATCATCCCCGTGACCGAACGTGAGTTCGACCACATCAACCGGGGCGACGTGTTCGATTGGCTCGAGGTGCATGCAGCGAGCTTCGAAAAGACGACCGAGTTGCTCAGCCGCTGGCGACTAGCACGCGCGTCAACCAAGGCTCCCACCTCATGGCGCTGCGCAGCGCAGGTGATCGATCCTTGCCCCGAGCCCAACCCCAAGCCGTCCCCGTCAGCCAGTTGGGCAAGCAAATACTGACTTCGCGCTTCGGCCATTTGTGCGCCTAAAGCAGCACAGGGCGCAGTGGTTGCGCTTCCGCGTGCTGCAAGTGGGCGGCAACAATACGCGGCATATGAAGTGCAAGATCCCGGGGGCGGTGGTCCGTGTCTGACCGTCTACTCCGTTCAGGTGCGCCTAACCGAAGGAGATTGTGGTGGGTCAATCCGAACCGATTCCGTCCCCAGACTCGGTGGCCGTATCCGAAGTCATGACCAGTGACGTCGTGTGCGTGAAACCAGATGTTGGCGTCGAGACGCTTCTTTGGATGCTGTTCGATCACGCGATCAGCGGCGTCCCCGTCATCGACGACTCCGGCAAGCCGGTGGGAATCGTGAGCAAGACCGATTTGCTGCGCTTGCTCGAGGACGGCACCTCGCTATCTACCGATTTGGACTTCAAGGTGGGTAACGCGGGCTTGCTGGAAGCTGGATTGCACACCGAAAACACCTTGGGTGTCACCGCGGGCGATGTGATGTGCCCGCTGGTCTATTCCGTACATCCGGATAGCTCGCTCGGCCTGGCAGCAGCCATGATGGCTTACGAAGGCGTGCATCGCGTCCCGGTGGTAGACGACGCGGGCCAACTCGTAGGCCTGCTCAGCACCATCGACGTCTCGCGGTGGTTGGGCCGCAATTCTGGTTATGAGATCCCCAACAGCACCGCGGGACAACGCTGCGCCTGACATCGCCACCCAGCTCTTTCTTGCTGGTGAGAAGCTGCGCACTGAATTGTCCTCGATGGCAGCCCTCCGCAATCTGCTACTGAACGTACGCCCACTTGCAGCCCTGCGGTCGCAGG
>CAZRGL010000138.1:0-20502 GCA_964599485.1 uncultured Polyangiaceae bacterium | reverse complement strand
CTGGCCGGGGGCAACTGTCCGCAAATTGGCAACTGCGATTGGCGGTTCAATAGTAGCGTGGACTTGCGGCCGCTAACTCATGCAAGTGACGATTTTGCTGATATCAAGAAAGGGACTCCTGTCGATGTCGGATTGCGGTGGTGCCCGTGTCCTTCCGGCTCAGCCACGGCCGCAGAGCGGTACGTCTGTCAGAGTTACTATGGCTGCAAGTACAAGTGGGATGAGTACAACAAGACAGGCGCCTGGCGGAAGATCTCAACTTTCGAGCAGCCCGGTTCGGCTACGCGCTTGCTTGGTGCCGAGTTCGCGCTGCCGTTGAATCCGTTCGGGAATGTCGGCAAGAATCCGGTCGACTGGGCCTTTCTTGACCTTGGCGTGTTCGTCAATTGGGAGCATCAGAGCCCCGCTACTTGTCAAGGCCAGGGTATAAAGGGAGCCTCTGTCATGGGCGTGCTCTGGAGCAGCATTCAATCGCTCACGGGTGGCACTCCCTCGACAGCGCCGCCAAGTGTGCACCAGGTCTCGCATGTGTACACAAGCGGGGACGCGACGATGGAGTTGACCTATTACACACCCCAATTCGTCGGCACACCAAAGTGGTACTTGGACGCCCTCTGTATCCACTGCCCCGAAGGGATCACTAAGCTGACGAGCATCGTGGGCAACCCTGTGATGTACAAGGCGACGCCTGAAGGTGTCCAACCAGATCCATCGGCAAGGATAGAGACTAAAGCCCTCTTTGACCAGATTGCAAGCGGCCTGCTCATCTACGTGCCCGCCGCCGAGCCCCTTGGGCAACGGGCGGGCGCTCGAGGCGAAGGTGCGCCGTTATTGCACGGCGTGGCAGTAGATAGTACGCATTGGACCATTGCTGCAGAAGTGGAGAGCCTTGCGCTCGATGTCAGCCCAGCTCCTAAGTCTCGCGTAGGCGTACCTGGGACGCCCGTGATGCACGGCGACGAGGCGGTAGTGCTTAGTGCTGTCAGGCGGCAATTGATGGTACTCGGCGGTACTGTGGACGGCACCATCGACGGCGCGCCTGAGCCATCAGCGTGGATCCTTGGTGTTGAAAGCAATACTTGGACCGAGCATCCACTGGCCGCTGAGCAGCGCCCTGGTCGCGTGCTTGGCGCGACCTATCGACACCAGGATGGGCACGTCTACTTGATCGACCTCGAGGGAGGCATTGTTCGATTACGGCGTTGGCAGCCTGAAGGAGATGTGGAGATCATTGCGCGCATGCCAGCCAGCTGGGCCAGTTTTGAGGAGAGCTGGTTAGTTGCCGGCCCAGGTGGTGACCTTGTCTTTGCCGGCTCGAATCAGCAGGGGCATTCAGAGGCGGCGATGGTTGCTCGGCTCACTTTCGACGAAGTGGGCGGCAGCACCGGCGAAGAGCGGCTTCAGTTCGCTGGAACGAAGATGTTGTCGGCAACGATTCTGGCCGCGCCGATTGGCGGTATGGCTTCGATCGGCGTCATCGTCGACGATTCGGCTGGGGGCAAGCTCGCGAGTGTGCACCATGATGAGCTTACCGTAGCAGGGCAGCAGGAACTCCCGGTGATCTATGGCTAGCCGGAAGGAGCCGTAGTAGTAACCAATAGTGTCCGTGTGCGCAGCAAGGCGCAGGTTGATGGGGATGTCGTGGCGTTACGGGACGCCAAGGGGCCGGTGCTCGCGCCCCCAGCGGAGGTGAGCATTGACAGCAAAGCCACTGTGGCTGGGGATGTGTTCGGCGAACGCATCACTCTAAGAAGCAAAGCGCAGGTCAATGGAGCCTTGCACTACAATTCACTTAAAGCTCACAAGAAGGCCAAGATTATTGGTGAGCACCACGCGCCGCTGCTTCTGCCTTTGTTGCGTCCACTGCCCTTCGCAGGGTCAGACGGAGGCTGCGGGCCGGACATCGTCGTGCCGAAGAAGAGCACACTACGCTTGGAGGCGGGAGCCTATGGCATCGTAACCCTTAAACCGGGCAAGAAGCACAAGCCCACGGTCCTAGCGCTCGAGGGTGGTCGCTATACGATGGACAAGATTAAGGTGAAGAGTTGGGGGCGCATCGAGTGCTTAACAAGGTGCGAGTTGGTGGTCGCCGGGAAGGTGGCCATGAGTGCACGAAGCTACATGGGGCCGGTCAACTTCTCGGGCAACGAGCGGTCAAACATTGACGTTTTTGTGCTAGGACATAACGGCAAGAATGGGAAGTTGCACGCGATGCCCAAAGCTGTCACGATCGGCACTAAGAGCACGCTGCACGCGCGACTCGCCGTGCCCAACGGAACAGTCTGGCTTCGGAGCAAGGCGCACGTGAGAGGAGTTATGGTGGCCCGCGATGCGTTGGTTGGCTTCAAGGCGGTCGTCCAGGAGGAGTAGCGCGGGAACCTGAGGTAGAATAGGCTAGGGCCATGTGCTCTTCCAGGCGTAGGACTCCTTGCACAGAGAACCGGCGATGGCGTTCGGCAGGCGCTTGGTGCACGGTAGCTCTTCTTGCAGGCGCATTCGTTGCCACTGGCGCGCTCACCTGCTCCAATGGCCTCGACGTCGTCGACAACACAGGTGACGTCGGAGGGACAGGCGGTGCAAATAGTAGCGTCAGTTCCTCGAGTGCAACTTCCTCAGGTTCCACCACGTCGGCAAGTAATTCTGGCGGGGGCGATCCGGGCTGGGAGCCAGTACCTTGGCCCGCTCCTTGCGGCATTGAGCAAGCCGCAATACCGGAGCACGCGATGCCCGCACTTGAGTGGGAGCCGTGCGCGTGGAAGGAAGGTTGTGCCAACGTCAAAGTGACCTGGGAGTACGTGGGAGCGCGCCCGTGGGTGATGCCGAGCGTCGTTGCGCGAGGAGGAGGTTTCTTTATTGGCGCCTTGGTTCCGCTCAAGCAGAACGGGGAGTTCTGGCCTCATACAGTCATCTATGACGCGACTGGCAAACCAGTGATGGTGTGGCGAATTGCTGATCCGAAGACTAATTGCGCTCTTTCTGCTCCACTGCTTACGGCTTCGCGCGTTTGGGTTTCAGCGAGCGATGTCGATAACGGTCTCCTTACAAGGTACCTAGTTGCAGGTTACGACGAGCTGCTGACCAAAGACACTGTGCTTCCAATGACGCAGACCAAACAAGAGATGGTTGCGAATGACGATACGCTCATGTTTTGGGGATTGGGTGGCAATCCGCTAATCATCTATGACCGGCTCTCGGGAGTGGCCACTGATTTTGGCGGTGCGGCCTACCCTTCATACACATGGGGCAAGCCGCTTGGTGACAGTGCATTGTTGCGTTGCTATTTCGCACCCGAGCAGCCGAACGGATGCATCTGGAAGCGCTCAACCAACACCATCAAGCCGTTCATTCAACCAGGCAACGGTGAGATAGTGCCGCTGCTTGCCACCGATGGGCAGACGCTCGTATGGGTACAGACAAGTCCTGGCAACGAGACATGGCCGGCCGGCTGGTTCTATACGAGTCCCTTTGTCACTGAAGCTCAGAACATAGTGCCCACCAAACGGCGGCCGTCACCGGAAATGGGCTTGTCGGAGCTCAACGCCGCCGAGGGCTTCATGGCTTTCTCCAACGGGGCGAGCACCGCTATTCACGTCTACCGGTTGAGCGACATGCACCATTGGTCATTTTCCGCGCCCGACGTGGCGGCCTATGGCATCCCTCATATCGACAAGGGCGAGGTTTGGTACGACGCTGTGAAGACCCTCGCCCGCCAGCAGATATCTGCTCTCGGCCCTGGCGATCCCGCCCCCTAGGTTTGCGACGAGGTCTTCGCAGCTGCGCCTAGATGTGCGCGTCAAAGCTAGCACCAGGTTCGCTGTCGAGCATTGCCAACGAGTATTCATCGGAGACCCACTGACAAGAGGCGTGGGTCGCGCATGCGACGGTTACTCATGGATGGTGCGGACGAGGCGGAAGCCGATGCTGGGCGTGCGGGACTCCCATGGAGAGCTCGAACGATTTGCGGAGCGACATGCCGAGGCCCAGAGGTTGAAGGCCCCTCCTCGCTTGACACGAACGTCGTTCTGCACGAAGTCGCCGTCCGGATCGGTGAGCGGTCCGCTACCGTAGCCCCCCGGAGTGTAGTGATCCTGCACCCATTCGTGAGCGTTTCCGCTCATGTCGTAGAGACCCCAACCATTCGGCGCCTTCTCGCCGACCGGATGTGTCGTCGGGCCTGCATTGTGGCAGTACCAGGCGATTGGCTCGAGGCCCTCATCTGGGTTGCAGTCGCTCTCAGCCGAGTAGAGGGTGATATCTCCTGAGTAGAAAGCGGAGGTCGTGCCGGCGCGCGCCGCGTACTCCCACTCGGCTTCCGTCGGCAAGCGGTAGCCTTGGCAGTCGTAAAGACTCGGTACGGTTACCTTCACCGTTTCACAGGCCATGCCCTCGCCGAGAATGCCGCTACAACCGATGAGCTGGTAGCATTGTGAAAAGCCCTCGGCCTCAGATAGCAGGTTGGAGAAGGCAAGTGCCTCAAACCAGGTCACCCTGCCCACAGGACAGCCTGGCTCAAGGCAATCGCCGGTGTCGTTATCCCAAAGTCCGCTGGGATTGGCGAGGCCGTGGGCTGTCCACTGCTTCTGCGTGAGTTCGTACTGCAGAATTGAGAAGCCGCGCGTCAAGGTCACCTCGATCTGGTCCTCTGCTGTTGCCGGATGGCCCCACTCGTCCTTGGGCGAGCCCATTATGAACGTACCTGGAGGGATGCGGCACCAGCCGTCCTTGCAGTCGGCAACGATTGGCGGTGAGCTTGTCGTAGACGAGCTCGACGATGAGCTTGTGCTTGTTGCTGGATTGAGCGTTTCGCTGCTGCAGGCGCTACAGCCCCACAGCAGGGTGAGAACAACCAGAGCCAGAGCGTGACGACCCCCGCGCAGCACGGCATCACGGAGCAGGAGCATCGTCGACTCCGAACTTGGCGCCATCTCCGAGGAACTTCTCGTACCGCGGGTCACCTTTGAAGTGTGTGTTCGCCGCCGCCTGCAAGTCGACGGCACTTGAAGGGCTGTTCCAGAGGAGCTGGAATTCGTCCTGACACTTCACGGGGTGATACCCGCACGCATACTTCCAAATCTCATAAATATCGTTCACAGTACTGGTGTTGTCGCCCACTGCGTTCAAGTTCCACAAGAACTGCAGCCAGTCGTACTCGGTGCCCGCATAAACGTTGTTGTCTGGGCAATGCTCGTTGCGCCATGTGACCGGATTACGGCAGTCGATGTTGTTTGGCGGGCCCGTGACTTTCTTCGTGGCCGAGGCTTTGAACTCCTTGTAGTAGTTAAACCCGCAATCGTCTCCGGCAGCGTCGTTGAAAAGCTTGGCAGCCACAAAGTGAGCAAACCCTTCATTCTGAGCGACGGCTGTAGTCTCGCGCGACTGGAGACAATGCTTCTTATTGGAGGTAACGACGATATCCTCGCATTTGCACAAAGGCTCCTTGCTTGCTTCATTGTCGTAGGGATTGCCGTCATGGTTGTAGCGAGCCCTGCCGCTGCCGAGCAGCTGAACGACGTGCCCGGCCTCGTGAGCCAGGACGTACTTATACTGAAGGTCGCCCGGCACACCGGGCGTTGAATGGTTCCACTTGCCCGTGAATACAACCGTGGTGACGGCGCAGGCATTGTCCTTAGAGTCGGGACAGTCTTTATTGACGTTGACCTTGTACGAGCTAGCTGGCACAAGAAGGTCGGGGAGGGTGAGGAGCCGTGACATAACTGCGGCCGCGTTTGTGGCAGGATGGAAGTCCGTGGTGAGGTACGCGGCTGGTGGGAGGGGGCTCATCGGCGGCGGCACGGAAAACGACAATCTCCAACGCTGAGTGCCTTTTTCGTTGCCGGAATCATCGTGGTATTTGACGTCGACGTTGATGCCACCCGACTTCTTCATCTTCGTGTAGATCCAGAAGATGTAGGACTCGCCTTCGATTGCATCCGGGAGCTTGGTGCAGCCGTTCTTGTCCAGCCACCCCCCTGAGACAATTTCCACGCACGACGATTCCGGAGTGACGACAACGCAAGGCGTGGAGGAAGTGATTCGGCCGATCTGGAATGCGGCATATGAAGCATCCACGGCTTGTGTCCCCAAGCTCTTCACGTAGTCTTCGCCGGGAAAGGCATCGATGTAGCGCGTTTCCCAATCCACGCAGACGGGGAAACCTTCTACTGGCTGAAAGGCCTCACCTGTCCATTCGCCCCAATCGACAAGGGGCCCCGACTCGTCAGGAGGCGGCCCACCATAGAACTCCCAGCGGACCTCGCCGATGTCGATGAAGCTATCGTCCTGCCACACACGCCCCCGCAAATCGTAGACATTATCGGTAAGCTGACCGCCGTTTAGCTCGCGCACCATCGTATCGAAGTGGTAGACAAACGTCTCTTCGTAGTCATCCGAGAAGTGGTGGTAAAAATCTGGTGCATGCTGCGCCATCACCGAGCCGTCGACCCGGGTGAAAGTTGCTCGTACTGTACCTAGGGCCGAGTAGCTGACACTCTGCAGTGGCAGTTCGGCAAGAGCCACTTGGATCGTGCGACTCCCCTCTGCCGGTAAGATGAATGATCCGTAGGGGCGTTCGACAGTACGGGAGTCGAGCCCCTGTGACACCAAATGGAGCTGCACCTCTACTGGTTCACGGCTCTCGATCTTCAAGGAGAGAGAACTTGCTAGCTGCACGCCATCAAAGTTGAAGAGCCAACTGAGTCTCAGCGGAGCCTCGCCAGCGCCGTCAAGACAGATGTCCTCGCGCACAGGCCGAACGACGGTTACTGCCTGGACTTGAGTTGCCACGCTATCGAGAACGCTTTCATCCTGCGAGCCCTTATGCCTGCGGACGTAGTCGAGTGAGAGACGGTAGTAGTAGGTTCCGTCTGCCATGAGGCTGCCGTCGCCGCTGCGTCCATCCCAGAGCGCGACAACGCGCACGGTACCCTCACTCGTCACAGCTTGTTCACCGGACAGCTGACGGACACGAGTACACGTGGAGCCGTCGAAGACCTCAAACTGGTATCGCAGCAGATAGTCGAATGCTCCAGAGGAGTTGCCCGGCAACGCGCCAACCAACACGTCTGCCCGGAACTCTGTTTCGTCGTCGATACCGTCGCCGTTAGGCGAGAGCGGGTCAGGCCCGTCGAAGAGGTTGAACGCGACGATGCGCTCGTTTTCTCCTGTTACAGGATGAAACGGCGGTGCTATTTCTCCGGAAGAGAACAAGATCTGCACAGAAATGAAGGAGCCGGGCTTCGAGGTGACTAACGTTTCGAGATTGTGCTCACCCGCTTCGAGGTAAATGCGCTCCTCAATCGTCTGGACGGTCTTGCTGAACTGCCCCGGGCCGATGACTTCCTCTCCATCTATTGCCAGGCGGGCTGATGCAGTACGCGTGTCGGGCGTGCCATCACCGTTGTTCACGACGAGGCAGATTGTACCCGCAGCCGATAGCGTAAACGCGTTTTGTACGGCTGCTGGTTTGCCCTTGTCCCGTGTGAAGGTCTCCGGGCCGAACACCCCCGCCACTCCAGGACCGGGCAAGCAGGGGTTGACCGGTGTTTGCTGCGGAGGCTCGACCACATCGAAACCACAGCTCTCGACCGGTGGAGCACCAGTCGGGCCGTGACATGCCATTGCTACGAAAAGCGCTACGAGGGCCCACAGTTTGGGATAGACAAAACGACTGCTTCGCATCACATCGGCCTTTCACATCGTCGAGCAGACAAAACGCCAACATGCCATGCTACGGGAGGCGCTTTTATTGCGTCAAGGACACGTGTCAAGCCACTCTGCTGGTTTGGCGTTATGGGTTCACCGTTATGCGGCGAGTCGGTGCTCGTTGAGCAGGCTCTTCATGCGCGCCAATTCCCAAACCACGCATTCGCCTATTCCTTGTGCGCACTTTTGTACGACGATTCAAGGGAGCCTCGGCGAGGCCGAGTTTGTTCGAGCAGAGCTGCAGTGGGCTGTTCGCTCTGTTTACACGTGTAAACGCTTTGGGCTCCAGACAGCGACTTTGCGCTGAAGTATCCACCACTTACGATGCGCTCTTGACGCCGGCAAGATGTGGGGTGACAAGTGCGTTCATGTCGGACAAATTGCAGCTACTAATTCAAGAGAAGATTGAAGCCCTAACTGCAGAGATCGCTGATCTTGCCCGGGCACAGCTTCTGGAAGAAATGAGTGCCTACTTGAGCGGTTCTGGCCCTGCTCCTGCTCCAATAGTAAAGGCGACGAAGAGTTCCGGTCCCAAGGCCTCGAAGAAGCGTCCAGCCAAGAAGACTACCTCCGGGCCCAGGAAGTATCGCAAGCGCCGCAGCGGTGCGGACATCGACAAGATGGGAGCACAGATCCAGAAGCATGTTGCTGCCAATCCTGGCCAGCGCGCCGAGCAGATAAAGAAGGCGCTGGGCATCGCCACTAAGGAATGGCTGCGGCCCATCGGCAAGCTCATTGCGGACAAGAAGGTCAAGACCCGCGGCAGGTTGAGGGCAACGAAATACTATCCTGGGAAGTAGACGACGCTGCCTTGAGCGGCGGCTCCTGCCATAGTCGTCGAGAAGCTGGCGTTCGTCGATGCCAGCCCCAACCAGCACGGCAACTTCTGCCTCTCCTCCCGCGACGTTCAACACGATCTGCGTCGAGCTGCTGCTCGAAGGTTGATTGCGAGCCGCGGAGTGCTCGTGCGGTGTTGTGTTCGGGCAGGACATGCGACTATCCTCCCCGGCGAGGTCGCGCTGTCGGAGAGCCACAAGTCGGGAGCGGTGAGGAACAAGAAGGCATACGCCGCGAAGCTGGGCCAGCTCACAGGCGACGCGTTCGAATCAGCCGTCTGTGAGCTGCTACAGGGGACGTTTCTCGATTTCCAGGACGTGCCCCGCAATCCAGGAGGTGACGGCGGCATTGATGGCCTGACTCACGAGCTTACACGCGCGTACTGTTGCTACGGCCCAGTCCTCCAAGCCTCTCCGACCACAACATCGGCGGAGTTGGCAAGAAAGATCATCCGCAAGTTCCGAGGCGACGTGCGACGAATACTGGAAATCGACGCACCCAACTGCGCTCACAAACCCAACACGGTTCTCGAGGGGGTCCTGGCCGTGCCAGGCGTCAAACTGAAAGCGATTCGTCTCGTCAGCAACTGGGTAGACGCGCACAGAATAATCGGAAGGCTGAACAAGTCCTTCAAGAGCTACAATGAAGCCAACAGCCGTTGATTGCGCGCGCATTTCCCTCATTCTCGCTGACAGGCAGAAGTCTCGAATGGTGCCAACGCAGAGTGTGGACTCTGTGCTGCTCAATGCCCCAGGCCCATGCTACCGCAGGCGGATACGTTTTGTACGTACGCAGCGCTCGCGGCCGACGTTGGTGGGCTACGGCCACGCCACCCAAATCTGCCTTTGGGTGGTAAGGCGCTGGTGACTGACTGCGCGCGGCGTTAGCATGGCGCTATTATTTGGGCTTTGTTTCCTGACTGCGGTCGGGACGCATGGAGAACGGAGCGGCGGTGACGTCGGCGGGGTTGGGAGTTCTAGAACAAGGCGACCTGTTTCACGGGCGCTATGCGGTTGAGCAACTGCTGGCTGCGGGCGGCATGGGTGCGGTTTACGAGGTCGTCGACCAACAGACTCGGCGGCGGCGCGTGCTCAAGGTGATGTTGCCTGCGCTCGTCACCAACCCCAAGTTGCGGGAGCGTTTTCATCTCGAAGCTACCGTTGCGGCCGAGGTCGACAGTGATCACATCGTGGAGGTGCTCGACGCGGGAGTGGACGAGGACTCGGGGGCGCCTTTCATGGTCATGGAGCTGCTTCGTGGCTGTGACCTGTCGGAGCGCATCGAGAAGAAACCCCTGACATCTTCGCAAGCGGTGACCCTTGCCTGGCAGGTGGCCCTGGCGCTCGACAAGACGCACGCGGTGGGGATTGTCCACCGCGATCTCAAACCTGAAAACCTCTTCCTTTCCGAGCGGGACGACGGCAGCGATCACGTCAAGATCCTCGACTTCGGCATCGCCAAAGTGGTTTCGGAGAGTAGTGATCCCCGCAAGACGGCGGTGCTCGGCACCCCGCTGTACATGGCGCCCGAGCAGATTACGAGCGCAGGCATTGGTGCGGCGACCGATCTCTATGCGCTGGCTCTCATCATTTACGAGGCGCTGGTTGGTCGACCCTATTTCATGACCGAGGCGAGCGAAGCGGGGAACCAGCACGCGTTGATCCTCAAGCTCGCCCAAGGGCCGATCGAGCGGGCTAGCGCGCGGGCGGCTACGCTTGGGACACAGCTTCCCGAGTCGTTCGATGGCTGGTTCGCGAGGGCCGCGGATCCCGAGCCTGGCAACAGATTCGACAGCGCCACGGACTTGGTCAGCGAGCTCGCGTTGGCATTGGGAGTCGAGCCCCCGGCGCGCGACTCCTCGCGTGGCCGACTGTCGCACATGAACGAATCGGTGCCGCCGCCCCCCAAGAACGACGAGATCACCAAGCGCGGCTTCGCTCCGCCGATGGATCCCACCGAACCGTCAGGCGATTGGGACGGCCTGAAGTCCCCAAGTGGCACCGAGCACATCGTCGAGCCGGTCGAGCCCGCATCCTCCGCGGCACCGTTCGTCGGATTGACCGACGCTGCCGTGTCGAGCACGACCCCCGAGCCGCCGACCAACCCCACACCATGGAAATGGGTCGGCGTCGGCGCCGTGGCGGTTGCGATTGTTGCGGTAGTGGTGGGGGTGATGAGCAATCCCTCGGGCGAGCCTGCCAATAACAACACAGCGGCTCCGGACAGCTCGAGCGCACCAAGTCCAGCTGACAGCAAGGCGAGCGATGTGCCTGCGCCGGCTGCCACCGGTATCGGCTCGGCAAACACAAAGGCAACAACGGTCGCGAGCGCCACCGCTGCAACGCCGACCTCATCGGCGAGCAGTCTCACGAGCAGCGCGAGCACTTCGCAGAAGCGATATGTGCCCCCTCCACTGCGTCCGACGAGTCCTCCATCGCGGCCAACATCAGTACCAAAACCGGAACCTACAAAACCGCCGGCAGGTCCCGTCGGGAGCGGGATGTTCTGACATGAAGAGAGCCATTCGATCGACGCTGAGAAAACTGGCCTTGCTCATTTTGGCCATTGCGCTGCCAACGCTGACAGGCTCGGCCCACGCCCAAACTGGCGATGTGGCCGCAGCCAAGGCATTGCACGACCAAGCACAGCAGTTGGTCAAGAGCGGCAAGTACGCAGAGGCGTGCCCCAAGCTCGAAGCGGTGGTCAAGATGGTGCCGCAAGCTGTCGGCGCCAAGTTCCACCTGGCCGAATGCTATGAGGCGTGGGGCAAGCTTGCACGTGCTCACGGCGGCTATCTGCTGGCCACGGCGGCGGCTGAGCAAGCAGGCCAAAAAGCGCGGGCCAAGCACGGCAAGGAAAATTCTGCAGCCCTCGAAAAGCGTGTGCCGCGGCTGACTATCGAGGTGCCGCAGAGCGTGCGAGGCCTGCCAGGCCTGGTGGTAAACCGCAATGGTGCGCCAGTGCATGCAGCGATGTATGGCGTCGCCGTCCCGGTCGATCCAGGGCAGCACGAGATCGTCGTCGAAGCGACCGGCAAGAAGCCGTGGACTCAGAAGCTGAGCTTGGCTGAGAAGGCGAATGAGCGCGTCACGGTGCCCCTGCTGGAGGCAGCGAATGTTGGGCCGATTCCTACGGCTCCGCCGCCCCCAACAGTCACAGCCGCGCCCCCGCCCCCGCCCCCGCCGGTCTTGCCGGAACCAACCTCGAGCGGCAGCCCCGTGTGGCCTTGGGTCGTTGGTGGTGCTGGCATCGTGCTTGGCGCCGTCGGGGTAGGTTTCGCAATCGACCAGCGGTCCGTGCAAGCGGACATCGAAGACAAGTGCCCCAGTGAAACGTTCTGCGAGGCGGGCTTCGACGCAAAGGCCGCCAATGAGCGACTCGACCGCGACTACCTGATGTTCGTGGGCTTCGGCGCCGCGGGCCTTGCAACGATCGGGGTGGCGACCGTGGGCCTGTTGTTTGGGGGTGATACATCGGCAGAGGAAGGCGCCACAACGCCAGTGTGGCCCTGGCTCGTGGGCGGAGCAGGGGTGCTCATGGGAGGCGCTGCGATTGCGTTCGCGGTCGATCAGCAGAGCGTGCAGGCGGACATCGACGAGGCTTGCCAGGACGGCTGCCCTCCTGAGCTCGACGCCGCTGGCGCCAACTCCCGCCTCTACCGCGACTACGGCCTGTTCGTCGGCCTCGGCCTCGCAGGCGCCACCAGTCTCGGCATCGCTACAGTTGCGCTCGCGCGGGGCGGCAACAGCGACTCCAATGTGACCCTCACGCCAGCCAGCCCTGACGGGCACCCGGGCGTTTCCATCGGCGCGAGCTTCTGACGAGGACGGGGGAACAGGCATGAACCGATCACTGAGTTTGTTTTTTGCCACCGTCGGCATATTTGTGGCGGCCGGCTGTCCGCGCGCAGCAGTCCCTAACAACCCGCAAGCCCAACCCGGAGGCGGAGGTGCCGCGACGACAACGAGCAGCTCAGTGGGAGGAGAGGCCGGAGCGGGTGGAAGCAGCGGCAACGGAGGGGCGAGCACCAGTAGCGGCATGGGTGGTGTCGGCGGCACGGGTGGTGTCGGCGGCACGGGTGGTGTCGGCGGTGCAGGAGGCGCTGAACCAGTCGTGGTGGCGATCAACCCGGAGGCGGGCATTTCCGACAAGAGCTACTTTGGCGCCTGCAACAACCGAAAGGCAGCCCAGAGCTTGGAGGTGACCTCTTCAGGAAAACTGGCGAGCGTACGGACTTGGCTCAGGCGCGAGGGCTCACCTTCAGACTCTGCGGTTTGCAAGATCTACAAAGGGGGCGCTACACCCGAGGCTGGGGATCTCGTGGCCATCTCTGACCCTGTCGTAGGCTCGTCTTTGAGCGCCACAATCGCTCCGGTTGATTTCAGCTTCGTGCAGGCGCCAGTGCTCGCGCCCGGATCGACCTACTTCTTGGTGCTCGAGCGCACGGGTGCGTTGGACTGTATGGAAAGCAACCTCTATAGCGCAGCGACTAGCGCTGATGTCTATGTCACAGGTAAGGCTTGGACAAAGTGGATGACCCACGAAGCCTCCGCCTGGCTCACCTACGACCGCGGCAAATTCGACCACGCTTTCGAGGTACTTGCGACGAAATGAGGGCAACCTTTGGGACGACGAGAACCGAAGTGGACGGCGACGAGCAAACAAGTCGCCGACAAGGCAACGGAAAGACGTCGAGTATGACCCGGTCGGAAGCCACAGGAAGCCTGCCTCTCGCTGCAACCTTGCTGCTCATGCTGACAGCGGGCTGTCCGCGCGCTGCTGTCCACAAGAAGCAGCAAGCCCACCCGGAGGCGGAGGCGCCGCGACGACAACGAGCAGCTCAGTAGGAGGAGAGGCTGGGTCGGGTGGAAGCGGCGGCAACGGAGGGGCGAGCACCAGTAGCGGCACGGGTGGTGCTGGCGGTGTCGGCGGCACCGGAGGATCTGGTGGCAGGACCCTTGGAGGGCGGCTAAGAACCATGAACCAGGAATACTGAGGTTGGGTCAAGTAGCGAAGGCGGGCGCGTTCCAGGCGGTGATGTCCCCTCCTCGGTCTCGCTCATCCCCTGAAGTGGCACATGGGCGTGCGTGTTGGTCAGCCCCTGCGACCGGTACACCCTCGATGCGTCGTGCCGCCGATGGGTTCCGGCTAGATACGCTTGGCAGCGTTGGGGCATAGCTCTTGCAGCTGCCGGGGACAGCCAGACTGCGACGACGGAACGAGCTGGAGGGAACATGCCCGCGCTCTGGTTGGCCACAGACGATGGCTCTTGCACGAAAAGCCCTGAGCACTGCGACGAGGGAGGTTTGACCCATGGGAGTGATTGCTGGCTACACGCGAGTTAGTGAGGATCAGCTGGAAGAGATGATCTGCGACCCGTCTCGCTTCGATCCGTATGTCGCGGCGCTGCGGGACTTTGGCCAACTTGGCAAGACGCACCTGGACCTCGACAAGTCTTGGCAATCGATCCACTTTCTTCTCACGGCAAACCCGTGGCAGGGCGCTCCGCCCTATTGCAACGCTGTCTTGGGGGGCCACGAGCTCAGCGGCGCGGTTGTGTGCCGGGGCGCGGAGCGTTTCTCCGGGGTCGATTACTCGGAGCCTCGCTATCTTCGTTCACACGAAGTCAGATCTCTCGCGGCAGCGCTGGAAAAAGTGCCGGGCGACGAGCTTTGGTCTCGTTTTGATGAGGAGCGGGCGCGGTTGTTGTCCCGTTCGGAGACGAGGCTGCTTTTGCTAAGCTCAACCGGCCATGCGAGCGACGGAGCAACAAGCTGATCGACCAGCGCCGGGCTGTTAACGCCGACTTCGTTCGGATCCACTTTCAGCAGTTTCAGCGGGGACCCGGGTCTGGCTCTAACCGTATGAGTGCTCATCTTCCTGGCGAGGAAGTGGGCCCATCTCGCGTAGCGGCGTGACGATCGCCAGCTGATGCTCAGCCCCAAATAGAAGAAAGCCCGTCACAACCGGGCTTTCAGGTTTCCTCGGGTTGGAAACACCGTGGTTGTCTCACGGCCGGCCCGAGTGGAGCTAGTTTTCGGCGAGCTTCTCTGCTCGGGTTGGATTCACTTCGTTACATCGTTTGCGCTCGGCTGGACTGTCGCCAGGTGTTCTTTCTCTGCAGCCACTGCGATAGAGGCCACCGGTACTGCTCGTCGCGCTGTTCGACGGTGGCGCGGTCCGAGTCGTCGCGAGCGTCCAACCGGCGCCATCAGCAAAGCCGCGACGGACGGCTGGATCACGCACGACGGCAAGCCGAATACCGTCTGAAGAAAGTGACGGATCAGGGTCTCGAAAACTTGCCTGAGTCGGCACAGTCAGCCTTGCCGGTGCCCAGAGCGATTGCATCTTCGGTGGTCGGCAAGGAGAAGATCAATGAGCAGGACGTGGGTGGCGATTCGTCCCGGAATGAGGGGCACGCGGGTGCTGGCGTTGACGCCACAGGGCGAGACGGTGCTGAAAGCGCGCCTGAGGACGAGCCCGACCCATCCGAGGGCGGTGAGCACCCTGCTCGAGGCCGTCGCGCTGTGGCAAGGCCACCATATCGACGCTGTGCTCGTTGCGGGCGCCGAAGCGACCGCGTGCGGCACCACCCTCTTTCAAGAATGCTTCCCCGACTTCGGGCGCCCCCCGCTGTATGAGCTGACCTACACTGGCACCGATCTCCCAGAGCCGCTGCCTCGCGGACGCGATCCGCTTGGTGGCTTTGCCGATCTGCGCAACCTGCTTGCGATCGATCTGCCGGCAGCGGAGTGACAGTGTCGAAGAGGAGCGACGAGCACACCGCCGAGGTGATGCGTCTTCATTATCTCGAAGGGCTGAGCCTGCGAGCGATTGCGAAGCGGCTTCGGATTTCGCGCAACACGGTGCGCGGCGTGCTGGGGCGCAAGCTTCCCCGTCGAGCAATGCCGCCCCCTGCCAAGCGCGGCTCGCTGCTCGATCCGTACGACGCGTTCATTCGTCAGACGCTCGTGGACACGCCCGAGATGAAGGCACCTGGTATGCTGGAGCGGCTGCGTGCACGAGGCTACACCGGGGCGATCTCGATCTTGCGCAAGCGCATGCGCCAGGTCCGTCCGAAGCCATTGTCGGAGGCCTTTCTTACCATTGACCACGCGCCAGGGAGCGCGATGCAGGTGGACTGGGCCGACTTCGGCTTCGCACTTCCAGGAGTGCCTCGCCGAGTGAGCGCCTTCGTAGCGGTGATGTGCCACTCGCGCATGCTCTACATCGAATTCACAGTCAGCCAGAAGATGGGCGCCTTTTTGCGCTGCATGGAGCGGGCACTGAGCTTCTTCGGCGGCACCGCCAACGTCGACATCTTCGACAACATGCGCACGGTGGTGCTCGAGCACACTCGCACGGCCGTTGTCTTCAATCCGCGCATGGTCGAGTACGCCCGCGCTCGCGGCGGCTTTGCGCTCGTGGCGTGCAATCCGCGCAAGGGCAACGAGAAAGGCATTGTCGAGCGCGGCATAGGTTTCGTGCGCAGCCGCTTTTGGCCGGGCCGCCGCTTCAAAAGCCTCTTCGATCTCAACATGCAGGCCACCGCGTGGCGCGACGACTTCGCCAACGGGCGCGTGCACGAAGTCACCGGCAAGGTGCCATCGCTCGTCTTTCGCAACGACGAGAGGCCATTGCTCAAACCGATTCCCGACATCCCCATCGACACCGACGACCTGCTCAGCACCGGCGTGACGAAGACCTTCCGGGTGCGTTTCGATCGCAACCAGTAACATGTAGCGAGCGTGAATATGTGGCGTTGTCCATGTAGGACTGGCAGTGGACCGCTGATTCCCGTTCCTCGGCTCACATATTTCGCGCACGAGCGTCGGTGCGTTTTTCAGGAATTATCTCCCCTCGCTGAGTGTCCAGACTCGCAGTGGGGCCGCCGTCGACGACAAAGGCGGACCACGTGACCTGACCACGCAAGGGGGATCAGAATGCTCGAGTTCTACTTCAAGGATCCGGCCTGTCTACGCCGGTTGCGGTGTGGCGTCCTGGCCGAGCACATGGATGAGCTAGCGTGTGACCTTCGGGAGCGCGGGTACTCTCGCGGCGCTGGGCGTCATGCGCTCCGGTACGTGAGCGCGCTCAGTCGATTCGCTGAGCGCGACAGTGTACCCAAGGGCGGGCCGGTCGATGGACACTTGGTTCGGCGATTTCGGTGCCAGATCCCATCAGCTTCGCGTCCCCACGTCTCGGCGGCAGTAAACCTGACTGTTAAGTTGCTAAGAGCCCGCGGCCTCTTCGTATCCGCGAGGGCTCCGATCGACGAATTCGGTGGGCTGCTCGATCGGTATGAGCGGTACCTTCTTGATGTGCGCGGGCTTGCGATGTCGAGCATCGACAAGTTTCTCCGCGGTGCCCGTCGCCTCTTGACTTGGTGCCGAGATCACAAGCGTCCACTTCGCCGGATCCGCGGACGAGACATCCTAGATTTTGTGATGGATCTGACGGAGAAGCAGTCGAAGGGTGCGCAGCACCACACTAGTAGCTTCGGCAACGAGCTGTGCAGTCAGGTGCGAGTCTTCCTTCGATATCTTCAAGGCGAAGGAATTGTCACGGCGGAGTTGGACCGCGTCGTACCCAAGGTGCCGCGCTGGCGTCTGGCGCCGTTGCCCCGATTCCTGCCGTGGCAGCAGGTGCGGAAGCTTATCGCCAGTGTGGACACGGGCCATTCTGTCGGTCTACGCGACAAGTCGATCCTCCTTCTCATCGCAGGGCTCGGTTTGCGAAACACCGAGGTCCGGAACCTGAAGTTGGCAGACATCTTTTGGCGGTCGGGAGAGATTCGGCTGGCCAAGACTAAGACCCGACGCGAGCGAGTCTTGCCCTTACCGGGCATGGTGGGGAAGTCCCTTGCGGATTACGTGCTTCGCGGACGCCCTGCCGTAGACAGTTCCTGCGTCTTCATTCGAAGCTGCGCTCCACTGGGACCGTTTATGTCACCCAACGGGATCGGCAACATGGTGCGGCGGCGCCTCAGCGACGCGAGCATTAACGCACCCAGCCGGCCAGGCAGTCATCTGCTCCGGCATAGCCTGGCCACCAAGATGGTCAACAGCGGCGTGCCCATCAAGGAGATTGCCGATCTGCTCGGGCACGCGAGCATCAACACGACCGCGATCTACGCGAAGGTGGACCGGAAGCGTCTTGCCAAGGTCGCGTTGCCGTTCCCGAGGGAAGCAGCCAAATGAGCATCGTGAACACACCGTTTACCGCATACATCGCGTCCTACATTGCGCTGCAGCGCAAGTTGGGGCTTCAGTTCCGTAGGCAGGGCGAAGTTCTATCAGCATTTGACCGGTACGTTCGGCAGCGAGACTACCGAGGGCCCCTGACACAGGAGCTTGCGCTTGCATATGCAACACACAACCGCAAAATCTCTACCAACGAGACAGCCTACCGCTATCAGTTTGTCCGACGTTTCGCGGACTATCTGGTTGTGTTCGAACCTCGAACACCACGTCTCGACCCGAAGGCGCTGCGCAAGTCAAGCGGGCAACCCCCAAGGCACATCTACACAGAAGATGAGCTGTCGCGGCTGCTCCGTGAAGCAAGAGCTATCTCGCCGCATCCGATTCGAGGGCTCACACTGCTCACGATCGTGGGACTCGCAGCGAGTACAGGACTCCGCGTAAGTGAGGTGGTGGCGCTCGACGAAGGAGATGTCGACCTGGAGTCGGGAGTCATCATTGTCCGGAAGACGAAGTTCAAGAAGCAGCGTCTGATCGTCGTCCACGCCACGACGCGGAGAGCTCTACGCCGCTATGTTTCCGCTCGAGATACAGCCTACCCGGGCTGTTCTTGCCCGGCCTTCTTCATCAACATGCGCGGTCGGCGCTTTGCGCGCCATACGATCTGTGATTCGTTCCGAAAACTCGCAGTCCAGGCTGGCCTCCGGGGACCGAAAGGGAATGGACCGAGCTTCCATTCGTTGCGTCACACCTTCGCCGTCGGGCGACTCGGCTCCTGGTACAAGGCCAACGTGGATGTCCAAGCCATGTTGCCAGCCTTGGCGACATACATGGGCCATGCCCATTACACCGACACCGCCTACTACATCACAGCCACAGCTGAGCTGATGAACCTGGCTGCCTCCCGATACTACAGAGGCCAGAGGGTGCAGAGATGAAACGGCGTGACTGCTCCTCGTTGGCGTTCCTGCTTGAATCATTCTTCCACGAGCGACTTCTTCTTCAACGTCGCGCGAGCCCGGCGACGATCGCTACCTACCGAGATGCGTGGAAGTTGTTCATCGTGTACGCCTCCCAGCGGTGCCGCAAGACACCGAGCAAGCTTGCTCTCCAAGATTTGGATCGGCCCGTAGTACTGACCTTCCTCGAGCATCTCGAAAAGAAGCGCGGCTGCAGCGTGCGGACGCGGAACGCGCGTTTGACCGCGATCCGGTCGTTCTTTTCGTACGTGGCGTACCGTGAGCCGTCCGCGCTGGGTATCGCTCAACGCGTGCGTAGCATTCCAGGCAAACGCACTGTTCAACGGCTCGTCAATCATCTCAGCCGTCCTGAGCTGGAGGCCGTACTTGCTGCACCGGATCGGAGCAGTCGGCTGGGTCGACGAGACTATGCTCTCCTGTCCTTCCTTGCTGGGACCGGTGCCCGAGCTTTCGAGGCCATCGGGGTTAACCGTGACGACCTTCGTCTTGACCGTCCCTGGCAGGTGCTACTGCGTGGCAAGGGTTCGAAAGAACGAGTGGTTCCCATAGATAGGAGCACGGCTGTCGCCCTTCGGGGAATCTGTAAAGAGCTACAGCTCGCGCCGCAAATGAGATCACCCGTATTCGTCAATTCCCGAGGTCAGCGCTTGACCCGCTACGGTGTCTTGCACGTCGTGCGTCGTGCGGTTGTCGTCGCCGGCCATACTCAACCCTCGTTGACCCGCCGTTCTGTGTCACCTCATACCCTGCGCCACACCGCCGCCATGGGGCTACTGCAAAGTGGAGTTGATCTCGCGATCATTCGCTCCTGGCTCGGTCATGTCAGCCTCGACACGACCCACCACTACATCGAGGCGGACGTAGAGATGAAGCGGCGCGCGCTCGAAAAATGTCCAGCATCGATCACGAAGCCGGCGCGGTACCGTCCCCCGGATACCTTGCTCGCGATGCTTGAGCGACTGTGAAGAATATGTAACGCGGTTCGCTTCCGCGATCGCAGCAAGTCCTTTTGGGGCTAGAGTGCGCCGCGTCTCGTGCATTGGCGCTCACATATTCACGCTCGCCACATGTTACTGGGTATGTGACGCGTCACATACCCAGTACTCGGTGCCGTGGCGGCTTGTGAGCCAGCCCGTTTTGGTGCGCGCCGATGACGAGCAAGTGAGCGTCTGGCTGAGCACCAAGCAAGTAGCCTTGCACCCGCGCTGCTGGGCTGCTGGCGAGGACATCGAGCACGCGTCACACAACAAGGGCCTGCTCGAGCTCAAGCCTCGAGGGCGCGCGGGCGCGCTACCACCTGCGCTCGTCGAGTTGGGCGAGACAGGCGAGCGCTACTTCAAGCTCCTGGCCGCCGGCTCGCGCTCCATTCGCCGTGAGATCATCCGCGTGACGCTGCTGTGCGAGCTATTTGGCTACACCGAAACTGCTAGCGCTATCGCCGAGGTGATGGCCACAAGCCACGTAGGCGCCGACTACGTCGAGTACGTGCTGCGGCACAAGCGCCGCCTGCTCCCAGCCGTTCCGCCATTACGTCTCGGCAAGCCTGAACTCGACGACATCGCGCTGAGCGAGCCCGACATGACCGTCTACGACGAGCTGGCCGCCGACCAAGACGACCATTCGCTCAATGAAGGAGATGACTCATGAACGACGACGACAGTATCGAGCTGCTTATCGAGAAACTCGGGTGGCTACGCCTGCCCGGCATGGCCGCGCACATCAATGACGTGCTCGAACAGGCTCGCAGCGACAATCTCACCACACTCGACGTCGTCCATCGACTC
>CAZRGL010000137.1:14605-20548 GCA_964599485.1 uncultured Polyangiaceae bacterium | reverse complement strand
CAGATGCCACTTGCCCAAGTAAGCCGTGCTGTAGCCAGCGGCACTCAGCATGGTCCCGAGCGTCGGGATGCTGGGATTCATGTCGGGCACGTAGCCGAAGTTGATGTTGTCGACCATCTTGGTGTGCGGCACGTGCTGACCGGTGAAGATGGAGGAGCGCGACGGCGTGCAGGGGGCAGTAGAAACGTGGTGCTGGTGGAAAGAAACGCCCTGCTCGGCCATCCACTTGTGGGCGGGCAGCTCGACGCTTGCAGGCATGTCGACGGGCATGCGCTCTTCGTCGGTGATGATGAAAACGATGTTGTACTTCTTGGTCGGACCCATGCCGCCGGAGCCACCTTGGCCGGAACCGCCACTACCACCCGATCCCCCTTGCCCACCGCTACCACCAGGCTTGCTCGGTCCGTCCTCGCCGCAGGCAGCTGCCACTACGCCTAGCCCCAGCGCGGCAGTGAGTTGAAGAAAACGGCGCCGATCGGCTTTGCTCTGAGCTGACATGAATCCCCCAAGTCGTTGAGATTGGGTCATCGCACGGGGTCTGGACGCAGCAATCCAGACAGCGACAGGACAGATCGGCGGTGGGTCTTGACGCGGCCACCAAGCGTCCTTAGGTAGTACTTACTGAACGGTAGATAAATAGAATGACTGCCCCGCTCAGGACGGCCAAAGCGGCCCCAAAGGCCAACGGCCCACCCGCTATCAGCAGCGACACCTCGCGCGGCCTCCATGAGCGTATCCTGCTAGAAGCTACCCGCCTTTTTGCCGAGCGTGGCTACGCTGGCACCTCAATGCGTGAGGTCTCGGAAGCGGCCGAATGCACCAAGCCGGCGCTGTACTACTACTTCACCAACAAGGAGGCGCTGTTCTTGGCGGTCGTAAGCGCCGAGGCTGACATAGCCACCGAGGTTCTGCAGCGCGCCCTTCAACGGGGCGGGCCGGTCAGGCCCCGAATTCTGCAGGGCTTCGAAGAGTATTTTGCCCACATCCGCGCCAACCCGGTGGGCTTGGCGGTGCTGCTTCGCAGCCAGAACCAACCTGAGCAAGGCCAACCATCATTGGACATGGGCTCGGTGCGCGAATCGCATGCCGCTTTGCTTCGTCACCTTTTGGAACAAGGCGTGGAAGAGGGGGAAGTACGCGCCGACTTGAGCCTGGACGATGCGGTTCTCTTGCTCGGCTCTTTTGCTGAGCATGCTTGCTGCCGCATGGTCTTCGAAGGCGAGGTCATCGACGACGATCGGCTCGGACGAATCGTCGATCTCTTCTTTCGCGGAGCTGCCCCTTGAAGAACTCCATCCTGCCTGTCTTTGTCCTGTTATTGGCTGTTGGGCAGCTCGGCGGCTGCAAGCACCAAGAGCAAGAATCGCCGCAGCCCGAGCCTGGCGCCGGCTCGGCGAGCACGGCGGAGCGGCGCGCCACCCGCGTCGAGGTCGCAGTCATCAAGGCTTCCGCCGCCAAGCTCGAGCTGACCCGCCCGGGCGAGGTCGAGGCCTCCCGCGAGGCCAAGCTCGCCGCACCGCTGGGCGGCTTCATCGAGAACGTCTCGGTGAAAGAGGGCGCCCGCGTCCACAAGGGTCAAGTCTTGGCCTTGGTGGACAGCGCTACGCACCAAGCGCGACGCCGCCAAGCCAAGGTCGAGCTCGACGCGGCCAAGCGCGAGCTCAAGCGGGCCAAACGTGTGCGCAAAGTCCTGCCCGAAATCCAATACGACAACGCCAAGACACGTGTTAGGGCAGCCAAAGCGGCCCTACGCACAGCCGATGTCATGGTCAGCAGAACCGTCGTTCGGGCTCCTTTCAGCGGTGTGATCGACGCGGTCAACGTCGAAGCGGGCGAGGTCGCTCCTCCTGGCGCCCCCATGTTTCGCTTGCTGAAGCTGCACCCAGTCATCGTCAACGTGTCAGTTTCCGATCGCGATGTGCTTTCCGTGAGCAAAGGGATGGCGGCGCTGATCACCACCGATGCACGGGGCGCTCAGCTCACCGGCAAAGTCAAACGCATCCACCGCGCTGCCGACGTGAAGACCCGCGCCTTCGCGGTCGAGGTCGAGGTGGACAACAAGAAGGAGCGGCTGCTGCCGGGCATGATCGCCACCGTACGGCTACAATCCAAGGTTGCCGACCAGCGTGTGGTGATCGCCAACGACTGGCTGGTCACCAAGACCGACGGGCTGGGTGTGTTCGTGCTCGACAAGGGTGAAGCACACTATCGGTCCGTCAAGCTCGGCCCCATCGTGGGCAACCGGGTGGTCATCGAGTCGGGGCTGAAGGTAGGTGATGAGCTGGTCATCACTGGTCATCGCGAGCTGGCCAACGGTGATGCGCTGCTGGTCGCCAGACGCGGCGTCTGCTGCCGTGAAGGTCGAGTGGTTTTCGACGGGAAGTAGCCGTGATCGAATTCCTCGTCCGCCACCGCGCAACCGTCTTGTTGGTGCTGCTATGCATCATCCTTTTCGGCTCGCTCACTTACCGCTCGTTGCCACGAGAGGCCGCGCCGGACATCAAGATCCCGGTCGTCATGATCGCCACGCCTTACATCGGCGTGTCACCCGAGGACATCGAGTCACTCATCACGATCCCGCTCGAAAACGAGCTGAGCACTCTGAAAGATCTCAAGAAAATGCAGAGCACCTCGGCTGAGGGTGCGAGCATGATTTCGCTCGAGTTCGAGCCTGAGGTCGAAATCGAAGACGTCCTGCAGAAGGTGCGTGACAGGGTCAGCCGCACCAAGAGCAAGTTGCCTGAGGACGCCGAAGATCCTGACGTTCGCGAGATCTCCTTCAGTGATTTCCCAATCGTCATCGTGACCATCGCAGGGCCTATCGATCTGGAGGAGCTGAAAAAGCTCGGTGAAACGCTCCAAGACGACATCGAATCCGTCAGCGGTGTGCTCGAGGCCAAGCTCTCCGGCGGACGGACGCGCCAGATTCGCGTGCAGATCAACCCTCATCGTCTCCGCCACTATTCGCTGTCGATGAACGACGTCATCAGCGCGGTGGCCACCGAGAACGTCAACATTCCCGGCGGCAACGTCAAGACAGGCTCAGCCAACTACTTGCTGCGGGTTCCTGGAGAGTTCACCACCGCCAAAGAGATTGAGAATGTCGCGGTCAAGCGGGTCGGTGATCGACCCGTGTTCATTCGTGATCTCGGCAAAGTCATCGATGGTTTTGCAGACCGTGATTCCTATTCGCATGAACCGACAGCAATCGGTGTAGATCTCGGTGATCAACCTATCCTCGGCCAACATCCTGGAGATTGTCGACCAGGTCAAAGCGCTGGCAGAGCGTCATCAAAAGAGCTGGCCCAAGGGCGTGACGTTTCGGGCACTAGGCGATCAATCCCGCTTCGTGCGCGACATCGTCAGCGACCTCGAGAACAACATCATCACGGCGCTGCTCTTGGTGGTCGGCGTGATCCTTTTCTTCATGGGGGTGCGCAACAGCTTGTTCGTGGCCATATCGATTCCGCTCTCGATGATGCTCGGCATGATCGTGATCTGGGCCACCGGAATCACGCTCAACATGATTGTGCTGTTCTCACTGATCCTGGCGTTGGGCATGCTCGTCGACAACGCCATCGTCTTGGTAGAGAACATCTACCGGCACGTCGAGGAGGGCGAAGACCTGATCACCGCCTCCATCGAAGGTGGGAAGGAAGTGGCGGGAGCGGTAATCGCTTCGACCCTCACCACCGTCGCGGCCTTCACACCACTGCTTTTTTGGACCGGCATCATGGGCCAGTTCATGGGCTACTTGCCCAAGACCGTGGTCATCGTGCTGATGAGCTCCTTGCTCGTGGCCGTGGGGATTCTGCCCGTACTCACAGCCCGATTGATGAAGAAGGCCAAGAAGCGCAAGAAGACCCCCAAGGAGACCGGCCCAAGGACAGAAAACGTGGTGCTGCGCGTGTATCGCGCCGTGCTCGGCTGGTCGATCGACCACCGCTACGTGTCCGCCGTCGCCGTCACGGGCGTTCTGGTTGGGACGCTGTTCGCCTACGGCAAGTTGAGCCACGGCACCCAGTTCATGCCGGATGTCCAACCCGACCGCGCAGTCGTCACCGTGCGCGCACCCGATGGCACCGACATCGAAGCCACCGACGCCATCGTGCGCCAGGTAGAAGCCATCATCGCCTCTGAGCGCAACGTCGACGTGTCCGTCGCTGAAACTGGCGTAGCTGGCGGCGGCACGCCAGTCAGCGGCGCCCAATCAGCCACCAACCAAGCGCGCATCACCATCGATTTTCTACCCCATCGCACCAAGGCCAAGCCAAGCGACACGCCACGCTACGAGGACACCAACAAGACCATCGAGCGCATTCGCGCCCGCGTTGCCAAAATCCCTGGCGCCGAATTCTCCGTCGACAAGCAAAAGATGGGACCGCCGGTGGGCTCGCCCATCGCGGTCGAAGTGTCCGGCGGGACGTTCAACGAGGTCGGCGCGCTTGCTGCACGCATGCGCCGCGAGCTCGCCACAGTAAAGGGTGTGACCGATCTGAGGGACAACTACCGGGTGGGACGGCCCGAGATGCGCTTGAAAATCAACCGCGGCGCCGCCAAGCGGGTTGGCGCCAGCACCATGGCCGTAGCCACCGCTGTGCGGACGGCCGTGGCTGGAACCAAGGCCAGCACGTTGCGTGACGGTGAAGACGAATACGACATCATCGTCGAGCTGCTTCCTCAGTTCAAAAGCGACCTGCAAGCCATCACCAGCCTGAGAATCCCAGGCAAAGAGATGACCAGTCCCAAGACTTTCTCGGTACCCATCTCGGCGGTGGCTTCTTTCGGCCTCGCGGGCGGCAGCGGCTCAATTCGCCGCATCGATCAGGACCGCGTGGTCACCATAAGCGGTGACGTGGTCGACGGCTTCAACGAAAATGCGGTGCGCGCGGCGGTCGGCAGCTACATCGCCAAAGCCAAGGGGCCCACGGGCTTCAAAATGCGACTCGGCGGCGCCAACGACGAGCAGCGCCGTGCCCAGAGCTTTCTCATGAAGGCATTCGCCGTCTCGGTGTTCCTCATCGCAGTGGTGCTCGTCAGCCAGTTCAACAGCTTTGCCATTCCGTTCATCATCATGGGCACCGTGGTGCTTTCGCTGGTGGGGGTGCTTTGGGGACTCATCATCACCTCGACACCGTTCGGCGTGATCATGACGGGGTTGGGGGTGATCTCCTTGGCGGGGGTGGTGGTCAACAACGCCATCGTGCTGCTCGACTACGTGCAGCAGTTGCGGGCCGAGGACATGGCTGCCCGCGACGCGTTGGTACAGGCTGGGGTGGTGCGCTTTCGTCCCGTCATGTTGACCGCCATCACCACCATCTTGGGCTTGGTGCCAATGGCCGCAGGCATCAGCATCGATTTCACCAATGCGCGGATTCTGCTCGGCAGCCAAAACGCCGCGTGGTGGGGACCGATGGCCGTGGCGGTCATTTTCGGTCTCGCCTTCGCCACCATCTTGACCTTGGTCATGGTCCCCACTTTCTACAGCATCATCGAGGACTTCCGTGGCCTCCCAGGCCGGCTGTGGGGCCACAAGAAACCGCCACCCGAGCCGGTAGAATCCTCCGCCACGGGTTAGCCCAATCCGGCAATCCTCACCCGGCGCAGCTATGCCAGAGAACAGGTCAGGTCGAAATAAGATCGACGCAGTGTTTCTTTCGAGGGCTACATCGGTACCATGAGTTCATGAGCCGAATCCGGCTTGCTTGTTGTTGCCTCTTCGCTTTTGCGCTCGTCACCGCTTGCGGTGCACGTGGCATCGGTTGGATCGACGAATGGGAAGGCGCTGGCGGCTCGGGCGCGGCCTCGTCGAGCGGCACTGGTGGCTCAGGCGCAGCCTCGTCATCGAGTGGCACGGGCGGCTCAGGCGCCGCCTCGTCATCGAGCGGCACCGGCGGCTCGGGCGCCGCCTCATCATCGAGCGGTACCGGCGGCTCGGGCGCC
>CAZRGL010000137.1:3047-14505 GCA_964599485.1 uncultured Polyangiaceae bacterium | reverse complement strand
GCCTCATCATCGAGCGGCACCGGCGGCTCGGGCGCCGCCTCATCATCGAGCGGCACCGGCGGCTCGGGCGCCGCCTCATCATCGAGCGGCAGTGGTGGCAACACGGGCGGTTTCGGCGGCGGAACAGCGGGTGCTGGAGGCGAGCCTGGCCCGCTCGAGCACTGCACCAACGGAATGGACGACGATGGCGACGGCCATGTCGACTGCGCTGATCCCGACTGCGACGCTGGCTATGCTTGCGCTCCGACGGTGCCCGCTGGTTGGTCTGGCCCCGTGGCACTATGGCAAGGAGCAGGCTCCTCGAATCCACCGACCTGTTCATCTGCCGGTGGCTATCCAACCGAAACGGTCAACGCCACCAGTGGACTGAGCGCCTCGCCCGCGGTGTGCCCCGGCTGCAGCTGTGGATCCCCCAAGGGCGTATCCTGCCAAGTCGCCGCGGCCAGCTTCTACGGCAACAACAGCTGCGCAGGTGGAGCGGGCTCTCTCAACATCGTCCAAGGGATCTGCCAGGGATTCATCAGCCTTTCGCTCGATCCCAGCAGCGTGCGCTGGCAATCAGCCACATCAGGTGGCGGCGCCTGCTTGCCCATCCCTAGTAGCTTGCCCGTGGTGCCCCCCCTCGAGTGGGCGAGTCGCGCGCGGGTCTGCGCCAATCCAGCCGCCGGCGGTGGCTGCTGGGCGGCCGCTTGCGTACCGAGGCCTTCCCCACCCTTCGCACAAGCGGTGTGCGTCTACCAAAACGGCGATATCAGCTGCCCCGGCACCTACAACCAAAAGCTCGTCTACTACCAAGGGGCCGTCGACAACCGCTCCTGCACGGGTTGCGATTGTCAGCCGCCCACCGGTACGAGCTGCTCCGGCACCCTCAAGCTTTGGACCGATCTGAATTGCCAAGTCGACGAAACGACCCTGACCAGCGTCGGCCAATGCGCCCAGCTCGGACCCGATCCGACGCCGCCGTCCCCGCCGTACCAAACCCTCAGAAGCATCCGCTACAGCGGCGGTCCCAGCGGCAGCGGATCGTGTGCATCGCTACCGTCCACCACGACCGGCAGCGCGAGCCCGGCCGCCCCGGTCACCTTCTGCTGCACAGCCATCTAGCGCACCAGCTGCTAGTCTGCGGCGCATGCCTTTCGAAAAGCTCGAGACCATCACGGTTGCCATCGAAGAGCGCGTGGCCACCATCACGCTGAACCGACCTGAGCGGCTCAACGCGTACACGGTCAAGATGGGTGCCGAGCTATTGCAAACCCTGGCTCAGCTCGACGACAGCGACGAGACGCGGGCCATCGTCGTGACGGGAGCTGGGCGCGCCTTCTGCGCCGGCATGGACCTGCAGGGCGGCGGCGACACCTTTTCCGACGACCGCGCCTTCGATGAGACACGCCGGCTCGAGCAACGTGTGCAGCCTTGGAACTTCAACACCCCCATCATCGCCGCCATCAACGGCGCCGCGGTAGGCATCGGCGCCACCCTGCCCCTTCAATGGGACATTCGTCTAGCAGCCCAAAGCGCCAAAATCGGCTTCGTGTTCACGCGTCGCGGCATTCTTGCCGAGGCAGGTAGCACGTGGCTGCTTCCTCGCCTGATCGGTATGTCGAATGCCACCGATCTGTTGCTCACCGGCCGCATCGTCAAGGCCGACGAGGCTCTTGAGCTGGGCTTGGTCAGCCGGGTGCTGGCTGACACTGAGCTGCTCGCTGTGGCCAGAGCCACCGCGCTCGACATCGCCCGCAATACGGCCCCCGTGAGCGTAGCCATCACCAAGCGGCTACTATGGCGACAGCTGATGACCAACGACCCCCGGGCAGCCAAAGCGCGCGAGGATGCGCTGTTCACCTGGACGGGCAAGCAGGCCGACGCGGCCGAGGGCGTCCGCTCCTTCCTCGAGAAGCGCGCGCCACAATGGTCCTTGAGCCCTGCCCGGGACCTGCCCGACGATCTGCTGGATGGGGCGTAATCTAGCGCCGCCGTCGATAGTGACGCCGATCGCGTCTGGCCCGGCGCCGTTGTGAGCGCGGCAAGCGGCGCACGCGTCGCGCCTCGCGACGTTGACGACGGATCTTGCGGCGATCTCTGCGAATCGCCCGACGCCTGTTCTTGCGCCTGTTGAGCTTCGCCGCCTTGCTTTGCTCCTGCTCCGCTGCCGTTGGCAGGGGCTTGGGGCTCGCCGCCGCAGCGTGTGCCTCAGCAGGCCCCAACAACATGGCGACGGCAACGAGCAGGGGGGCAATCAGCGTTCGTGACATGGCAGCTCCGTTTCGAGGGCGCCTTGGCAACGCCGCGTGTATCGTTCAACCTACACCGCTAGGCGAATCATCCCCGGCGTGAGCAACTTTTCTTCGGTCGGGTTGGTATTGGGCGAGCACCAGCAGCAGAGCGCCGACCACGATGGCCATGTCCGCTACATTGAACACCGGCCAGTGGTGCACGTGGATGAAGTCCACCACATAGCCCCGCAACCAACGATCGAGCTGATTACCGATGGCCCCGCTCAGGACCAACGCGAGACCCAAATGCTCGACAGCGCTGGCTTGCTTTCGACGCCACCACCACCAGCTCAAGATCAACAGACTGTAGAGCAAACCACTGACCAGAATGAACGGCGTGCGGGTGGCTGGCTCCATGAAGCGCAACGCGTTGAAAGCGATGTCGTAGTTTCGGACGTAGTTGAGATCCAGGACCCCTGAGAGCAAGGACAGCTCGCCGCTGGCCATCAAACGGGTTTGTGCCCAGTGCTTCGTTGCATGATCACAACCAACGACACTGACCGCCAACCCCATCGCCACCCCGAGCTGCCACCGCTTGCCCATTGAAAGCGCCAACATCCAGAGAAACGATTTGATTCCGCATGGCACCAACACAGCGACAGATGCGTTGACTGCGAGAGAGCTGCTACCATGACCGAATGGAGGGACGACTAGCTGTTGCCGCGTCACTTGCTTTTGGCTGCGCTGTCATCGCCGCGAGCTGCGTGCTCGACGCCGACGGGACCCATCACTTTGGTCCCGGCGAAGGCGCATCTTCGAGTGTCGGGGGCGACCTCTTCGGCACGAGTAGCAGCACCAACAACACCACCAGTGGCAGCGGCGGCGGTAGCAGCGGCAGCGGCGGAAACACGACTAGTAGCAGCGGCAGCGGCGGAAACACGACCAGTAGCAGCGGCAGCGGCGGCATGGTCATGACCGGCGGCGCTGGCGGAGCGCCCAGTACGGGAGGCCAAGGCGGAACCGGCTTGGTCGGCTGCGGTAGCAATTGCGCTGCTTGCGGCCCTAATGACTGCTGCGAGCAAGACTGCGGCAACAACTGCACCTGCCAGCTCGGTTGTGACTGCGCGTTCACGTGCAACTCCTCACCCTGCGGCATCAACTGCAGCGGGCCGAGCACCAAGTGCAGCGGGCCTTGCTCTGCAGACAACTGCTACTGCTCGGGCGGCGCCGATTGCGACTTCACTTGCAAGAACGCGCCCTGCGCCATCGGCTGCAGCGGACCAACCACCAAGTGCAAAGCCCCCTGCGCCTCCGGTCAATGCGACTGCAGTGCGGGCGCTGACTGCAACTTCACCTGCCAAGTCTCACCCTGCAAGATCAACTGCAGCGCGGGCTCGACCTGCACGGCGGACTGTCGCGCGGACACGTGCACATGTGCGGGCAGCACCTGCAATTTCAGCTGTGGCACCTCGCCTTGCAACGTCAACTGCTCAGCGATCAGCCAATGCACAGGCGTTTGTTCATCCGGCAAATGCGAGTGTTACAACTCGAGCAACTGCAACTTCACTTGTGACAAAGCCCCCTGCAAAGCCGAATGCGGCGGCGTGGGTACCATCTGCATCGCCGAGATGAAGCAGGACAAGAGCACTTGCTCGAATGGCGCAACCTGCGACATGACCTGCACCAAGAAGAACTGCGCGCTCGACTGCGTGTCGGGCGCCTCTTGCAAGCTCGACTGCGGCGCCTACTCTCAGGCCCAGTGCAACATCAGCCAATGCCACTCAGGCACGCCGATGCTCTGCCCCGACAACAAGACTTGGGTCTGCAACGCCAGCTGTTGAGCTGCGCGGACTGAGCCTCCGGCTCAGCGGGTGTTGATGTTCTCGAGAGCGCTGGTGGCGGCGGCTGCGCCTACGTCGATCTGGGCTTCGCTTCCGGCCATGATGAGCCGACCCGTTGCGCCAAACACGCGAATGTCGATGAGGTTGATGTGCGCTGCCTTGAGGGCCTCGTTGCAGGCGATTGAGAGGTAGGCTGCCGGTTGCGCCTCCATGATGAAGATGGAGTCGCCCGCTAGTACCATGTTGCCCCACGCTAGGCCGGTGAAGGCGATGGCGTGATCCTGCTCGACCGCGCGGATGATCTTGTTTTGGAGGATCTCGCAACTTGCCCGGTCGGACTCACTCAGACCAGCTGCATCCAGGACGGCCTCGCCTGCGGCACGCACCTCACCCTGATCGGCATGGTGTACTTGCATCATGCCGAACACACGCTCGGTCACCATGGAGCCGAGCCGCACTTTGGTAGCTTTGAGCGCTTGATCGATCTTGGTGTGGATCTCCATCGCCGGCGCGATCTCGAGGAACATCGCGGCGTCGAACTCGCGCGGATCGTAGACCTTGTTGGTCTTGGCCATGTATTGCGCCAGCTGTGGCTGGAGCGAATCGATGAAGACGTAGGCGCGAAGCTGAAAACCACTGGATGACATGTGATCCCTCTGTTGTGGCGGCCGACGCTAGTCGCCCCTGCGCCCTGCGGGAAGACTCAGCGCGCACCTGCCCCAAAGGTCACTGATGGCGAGCTCGCTCCAAGAGTCGATTCTCAGTGAAGCGACTCGAGCTCCAGTCCAACGATGAAACCGTCGCGTACTTCGCGCAGCCAAGCCACCCGCCCGCGTTCTATACGAGCTGGGCCAAACGGCACGCACAGCCGCAACAAGCAGGTTTCGTTCACGATCAGCGCGCAATCGACAGCGATGCGCAAACCCCCTTCGCTCTCGTTGATCGCGACGCCGTGACCGCTGATGGGCTGCAGAATCTCGATGTCGGCGTTCAGCGAGCGCCGACGAGACGCCCGACGCTGCCGCTGCACCAGCCGTGTGCTCGACGGAGGACTTGATGAGACACTATGCACTGACCTACCCCCCAATTCCTTCTGCTACCTTCCCACGTCCTATCAACAGCAAACTACGGGCCAAACTTCCAGCTCCACCTCGAGGAGCACGAAAATGCCGGTAAACTCGCATCATTTCACCCCTGTAGCTGCTGTTGGTCACACCTGCACCACCGTGACAAACCTTTCCTTGTGCTACGCAAGGATTTCAAGGTCGGTGCAATTCGGCACACTCTCGAACCGCGTACGTCAGCTCGCGTGTTGCGAACTACGTTATGCAGCCAGGATCCGCTAAAGGCGCGAAACTTGGCTGGAGCACAGTTCGCATGAGGACCAACCACCGGTGGCACGATGGCTGCACATCGTCGAAGCGATGAACGCCTCAGAAGGGCCGCAACCATCGGCAAGTTCAAGCACCGCATACCAAGCCCGCGATCTGTCCGTTCTGTTGCCTGCCTACAAGCGGATGTTCATCAACCCGTTGGTGCGGCACCTGCCAGCAGCGCTGAGCCCAAACACCATCACCCACATCGGCCACCTGCTGAATCTGTCTGCAGCCACCATGCTGCTCGTCGTGCGTCCGCGCGGAGGGTGGCTGCTGGTCTTGGCGGCGGTTTTCTTGCAGGCCTACATCTGGTGCGACAACGCCGACGGCGCCCACGCCCGCCGCACCCAACAATGCTCACCACTTGGTGAGCTGCTCGATCACGGGCTCGATGTCCTCAACGTCATCTACATTGCGTTGATGTCGGCGGCGACGCTGGGCATGCCCACTGCCTGGTGGCCGTGGTTCGTCCTGGCCGTGACCACGGCTTCGTCGTTCACCTATTGGGAACAAGCCCAAACCGGAGTGTTCCAGCTCGGCAGACTCAACCAGATAGAAGGCGGCTTGCTGCTCACTGGCTCGATGCTGATCAGCGCCGCGCTCGGAACCTATTGGTGGGGACAGCACGCCCTGCTTGGCATAACGCCGCGCCTCGGGATGGTGCTCTGGGTTGTCCTGTCGACCATCTCAGGTGCCGCCGCTGCATTGTGGCGCGTACGCAGACGCAATGGCCTGTCGGCGATGCTGGTCCCGCTTCAATTCGGCTTGTTCATCGCCGCCGTGAGCACTGCCGCGGCGCTAGCCACCATCTCGGCGCCGACAGCGGTCGTGCTGCTCCTCGCAGCCAATGTGTTCTTGTCGCTACGCATGCTGTCGCAACGACTCGGCTGCCGTGATCATCGTAGCGGCACCAAGGCGCTGCTGGCCACAGCTCTGGCCCTCGCTGCACTGGTCGCCATCAAGCTCTCCATGCCCGCCGCAACCGGCCAAGGATTGCTTTGGCGCCACGCCGACACACTCGTTGCTGCGCTCGGCTGCGGCTGGTTTGGGATCTGTGCTGCGAGAGATGCGCGCAGAAGCCTCGTGCTCACGCGCGAGGAGACCACGTAGTCGCTTCAGTGTATTACACTGAATGGATTCGCCGCCAAGCCATGGTCTGGCTCAGGGCGCGCCCTTCGCTAGCGCCCTCTACGCCGTCATGTCGCCGAGATCGTCGGCGATCCTGAACTCCGCCTCGGTAGCCTCTTTGATCGTCTCCACACTCACATCGGGAGCTTTTTCGATCAACAGCAGGCCATCTGGCGTCACGTCGAAAACGCAGTGATCGGTGATGATTCGATCGACCACGCCCACACCCGTGAGCGGCAAGTTACAGGCCTTGAGGATCTTGTGCTTCCCCTTGCGCGTGACGTGCTCCATGGTCACGATGACGCGCTTGGCGCCGGCGACCAGATCCATGGCGCCACCCATACCCTTGACCATCTTGCCGGGGATCATCCAGTTGGCGATGTCCCCGTTTTCGGCAACCTGCATGGCGCCGAGCACGGCCAAGTCGATATGCCCGCCGCGGATCATCCCAAAGGAAAACGCCGAGTCGAAGAAGGAGCAACCAGGCAGCTCGCTGATGGTCTGCTTGCCGGCGTTGATTAGGTCAGCGTCCTCTTCCCCTTCGTAAGGGAAGCCGCCGTAACACAAGACACCGTTCTCCGAGTGGAAGACAACCTCCATCCCCTCGGGGATGTAGTTGGCGATGAGTGTCGGCATACCGATGCCAAGGTTGATGTAGAAGCCGTCCTCGAGCTCCTTGGCGGCGCGCTTGACGATCCCGTTTCGATCCAATGCCATGATAATCGCTCCAATCGCCTGCTTTATGCGTCCGTCTCACGCTTGCGCACGGTTCGTTGCTCGATTCGTTTTTCGAACTTCTCGCCAACCAGTACGCGCTGCACGAATATGCTCGGGGTGTGAATTTGGTCGGGCTCGAGCTCGCCCGGCTCGACCAGCTCCTCCACCTCGGCGATGGTGATCTTGCCCGCCATTGCGCACAGCGGATTGAAGTTGCGCGCACTCTTGCGGAAGACGAGGTTGCCGTGGCGATCACCCTTGTAGGCTTTGACCAAAGCGAAATCGCCCACGATGCCACGCTCGAGCACATACTTCTTGCCGTCGAACTCGCGCACCTCTTTTCCGTCGGCGATCTGCGTACCCACGCTCGCCGGCGTGTAGAAGCCGGGAATGCCAACCCCGCCGGCGCGGAGACGCTCGGCCAAGGTGCCCTGCGGATTGAACTCGACTTCGAGCTCGCCGCTGAGGAACTGCTTTTCGAAAATGGCGTTCTCGCCCACATAGGAGGAGACCATCTTCTTGATCTGGCGTGTCTCGAGCAGATAGCCGAGGCCGAAATCGTCGACGCCGGCATTGTTCGACACTGCGGTAATGCCTTTGACTCCCTTGGCGACGAGCGCCTGGATGAGGTTTTCGGGGATGCCGCACAAGCCAAAACCACCTACTAGGAGGGTGCAGTCATCTGGGATGTCCGCGACCGCTTCGGCCGCGCTCTTCACGACTTTGTCAATCATTGGGCTATCGTCCTTTTTGCGCTCTTTGTCGTAAGCGCCGACTACAGCGTGAGGTTCTCGATGACCATCGAAGCAGCTTCGCCGCCACCGATGCAGATGGACACGCAGCCGTAGCGCAGCTTGTCCTGAAGAAGGGTATGGATGAGGGTGGTGAGGATTCGCGCACCCGAGCAGCCAATGGGATGACCCATGGCCACGGCGCCGCCCCGCACGTTGACCTTGTCCTCATCGAGCTCGAGATCGCGCACCGCGGCCATGGTGACCACAGCGAAGGCCTCGTTGATTTCCCAGCGATCGATGTCCGCGACGGTCAACCCCGCACGCTCGAGCGCAATCTTGGCGGCGCCTGCTGGAGCAGTGGTGAACCAATCGGGCTCTTGGGCAAATGAGCCGTAGCCGAGGATCTTGACCAGGGGTTTGGCGCTGAGCTCTGCGGCCTTATCTGCTGAGCACACCACCAAGGCCGCAGCGCCATCGTTGATCTTCGAGGCATTGGCAGCCGTGACGGAGCCATTCTTGTCGAAAGCGGGTCGCAGCTTGGGCATCTTGTCGAGCGGGGCCGCGTAGGGCTCCTCGTCCTTCTCGACCTTGACAGGATCGCCGCGGCGCTGTGGCACCTCGACGACGGTCAGCTCGTCATCGAGCTGTCCAGCCTCGATGGCTGCTTGGGCACGCTTGTAGGAGCGCAGAGCAAAAGCGTCTTGCTCCTCGCGGCTGAAACCATACTTGGTCACGCACATCTCGGCGCAGTTGCCCATGTGCTTGTCCCCGTACGGATCCCAGAGCCCATCAGAGACCATCGAGTCGGCCACTTTGATGTCACCCATGCGGTAGCCCTTGCGCGAACGCTTGAGCAGGTGGGGCGCGCCGGACATCGACTCCATGCCCCCAGCGACGACGGTGGTCCACTCACCAGCGACGATGCCGTTGGCCGCATCCATGACCGTGCGCAGTCCCGAGCCGCACACCTTGTGCACGGTGATGGCGCCGGCCTTCTTGGGCACGCCACCGTAGATTGCAGCTTGCCGAGCGGGCGCCTGGCCCTGACCGGCTTGCAGAACGTTGCCCATGATCACCTGATCGATGTTCTCAGCGTCGACGCCTGAGCGCTCGACAGCCGCAGATATTGCCGCAGCGCCGAGCTTGGGGGCCGGAACCGAAGCGAGCTTACCGAGAAAACTACCGATGGGTGTACGAGCCGCAGACAGTATGACGACGTCTTTCATGTGCTTCTCCTGGCGCGCAAACAGCGCGGCTGTGGGTTAGCAGATCCCGCCCAGCGCGGCCAGCGCACCCGGGCGCTCAGAACAGCATCAAGCAGCCTATGAAAATCGGCACGACCAAGAGCATCAGCGCAGCGGTGTAGCCGATCATGTCACGGGCTCTCAAACCGGTGATCCCCAGTAGCGGAAGCGCCCAGAAAGGCTGCAGCATGTTCGTCCACTGGTCACCATAGGCAACCGACATGACGGCCTTGCCGAGGGGCAGCCCGAGGTTGTCAGCCGCCTGCACCACCCACGGCCCCTGGATCGCCCATTGCCCGCCGCCAGAAGGTACGAACAAGTTGACCAGACCAGCGGACAAGAAGGTCAGCGGCGCCATCGCCGCGGGTCCTGACGACTGGCTGATGATCTGTGCGAACTGCGTGACCAAACCGGACAGCGCCATCATGCCCATGATGCCGGCGTAGAAGGGAAACTGCAGGATGATCCCCGAACAGCTGCCGGTGGCATCGCTGATGGCCCGCACGTAGGCGCGGGGGTTGCCGTGCAACAAGAAGCCCAAAGCGAGAAACAGCAGATTGATGGCGTTCAGATCGAGACGATCGATGCCGATCTTGCCGATGTATTGGACCAAATAAGCAAGCGCCATCGCGGCGATCAACCAGGACAGCACCGGCGAGCGCTCGAGCCGCTCTGCTGGTGTCGGCTCGCTCGGAGATGGATCGGACGGCGGCGCCTCTGCGGCTTGCTCGTCGGTGATTTGTACGATGCGGTCGTCATCGCGGGGCAACATCAGCGACAGCAACAGCGGCACAGCCACGAGCAACAGCCCGTTGACCGTGAAATTCAGCGGCGACAAAACCGTTTCACCCAGGCCAATCGGGGCGACATCGGCGCGACCAAGAATGGTCGCCAGATCTTTGCTCTGAGTCACGGTGAGCGGAGCCGAGCCGCTCAACCCTCCGTGCCACACCATCAAGCCGCTATAGCCGGCCGCTCCGAGGATTGGGTAATGCACGGCGAGCCCGCGTTTCTTGGCTGCGCGAGCCACATTGCGCGCCAACAAGGCGCCCACGATGAGGCCCAGGCCCCAGTTGAGCAAGGCGGTGGTCATGGCCACCACTGCAGTCAAACAGACTGCCTGCGACGCGGTGCGTGGCAGATGGGCAACCCGATCGATGAGCTTGCGGACGGGCTTGGAGCTGGCCAGCGCGTGCCCGGTGACCAGGATGAGGCACATCTGCATGCCGAAGGCGAGCAGCTTGAAGAGTCCTTTTTCCCCGGCGAGGAGCTTTCCTTGCTGTAGACGACCACCCCAATTGCCGAGCAACTCGAGCAATCCCTTACCGGTGCTCGCCATGCACAGGCCAAGCGTGAAGAGCGTCAACGCTAGGGCGATGACAAACGGATCGGGCACCCAGCGGGACGAAAAACGCGACAGCTTATCGCCTAGCGCGCGGATCATGGCGCCGGGGCAGCCTTCCACTTGTCGTATTTGGCGGCGGGCGCCGGCCCGGCGAATATCTGCAGCGCGACGAGTGGCTCAGGGCCATTTTGGTAGGAAACGGTCGCTCCCGCCGGCATGAAGAAGAGCGTGCGCGGACTCACCGCGTGGGTCTCGCCGTTTATCTTCACCTCACCACGCCCCGACAGCACATAGATGTACTCTTCGGTTGCGTCTTGGTGCTCGGGCACGGCTGCGCCAGCTGCAAGCTCGAGCACGCCGACGAAAGCTTGCTCGCCCTGCGCGAGGCGGGTGATCCACGCTTTGCCGCTTGCCGCAACCAACCGCTGTGCCGCATCAGTGGCGACCACCACAGCGCTGGGCCCGGCCGCAACAGCGGTCGCCGCCTCAGACTCACTGCACGAGCCGACGGTGACTGGGGGCTTGGGCGCACAGCCCACGATCATGGTCAGCAGGCCAACGACAGCAACAGTCCAGCGCATGGCAGCTCCTCCGGACAGCAGCCCTAACAGGAACACCGCCTCGCGTCACCGCCGCGGCCCGGTCAGCCGGTCCGCTCTTTCTTGAGCTTGCGGCCCATCAGACCAATGACGGCCTCATGCACGGGCATGTCTTCGTACAGCATGCGGTAGACCATGGTCGTTATGGGCATGTCGACCTCGTGTCGCTGCGCCAGATGGTAGGCGGAGCGCGCTGTTTTCACGCCCTCGGCGACCTGGCGCATTTCGCTCACAATCTGCGCCAGCTTCATGCCCTTGCCG
>CAZRGL010000137.1:0-3037 GCA_964599485.1 uncultured Polyangiaceae bacterium | reverse complement strand
AGCATTTCGCCCACGGCGCGGTTGCGACTGAGACCGCCAGTGCAGGTAAGGACGAGATCGCCAACGCCGCTCAGGCCCGACAGGGTGAGCGGATTGGCGCCCATGGCCACCGCCAGACGGCTGGTCTCTGCGAGGCCTCGGGTAATGAGTGCGGCGCGGGCATTGGTACCCAAACCCAAACCGGAGGCCGCTCCGGTTGCGATGGCCATGACGTTCTTGAGCGCACCACCGAGCTCGACGCCGACCACGTCGTTGGTCGAGTAGCTGCGAAAGTACATGCTTGCGGTCATCTGCTGGACCTTCTCTGCAACCTTCTCGAAGCGCGAGGCGATGCTCACCGCTGTGGGCTGCATGGAAGCGAGCTCGCGCGCGAAGGACGGGCCCGACAGAAACGCGAGCATGGGATGGTAGACCATGGGCAGCACATCCTCGAGCACCTCGCACATGGTCATCAGTGTGTCGTTTTCGATGCCTTTGGAGGCGCACACGACGGGCGTCGCCTCTGGCAGATGCGCCGCGGCTTTGCCCATTACTTCCCGAGTGACGTGCGAGGGCACCACCGTAAAAACGATGTCCGCCCCGTCCAAACACGCGGCCAATGAGGCCGTGGATCGGAGGTTGTTGGGCAGCTCCATCTCCGGCAAGTAGGTGCAGTTTTCGTGCTGCTGGTTGATCTGCTCGACGACCTCCGCTTCGTAGGCCCAGAGCGTCACCTCATCACCCTTGGTCGCCATCATGTGGGCCAGGGCCGTCCCCCAAGCGCCCGCACCAATCACTCCAACGCGATATGCCATTTGTCAGGCCTCCAGACAGTCCCTCACAGTACGGGATGGGGCGGCTGTTGGCCATCGAGCACGGCGAGGATGTTGCGGGCAGCGAGCTCGGCCATACGCCGTCGCGCCACATGGGTGGCCGAGCCCAGATGCGGGGCGAGAACCACATTGTCGAGCCCCAGCAAATCGGTGTGGGCTCGCGGCTCGTCCTCGAACACATCCAGACCTGCGGCCGCTATCCAACCCTCGCGCAATGCTCGGGCCAACGCTGCTTCGTCGACGACCGGGCCGCGGGCCGTATTGACTAGCACTGCCGTGGGCTTCATCTGCCGCAGCTCGGGCTCGGCGATGAGATGGCGCGTTTGATCCGTGAGCGGGCAATGCAATGAAACGACGTCACTGCTTTGGAGCAACTCTGCCAATGGGACACCGCTGCTCTTGTTATGGTGGACCACCCGCATACCGAAAGCGCGCGCACGCTCGGCCACGGCGTTACCGATGCGACCGCGACCGATGATCCCCAAGGTCGAGCCGTGCAGCTGCACGCCCCGGAGCATCGTGGGGCGCCAGCCGCGAAACAGCTGCCGGCGCATCATTCGGTCGCCCTCCAGGATCCGGCGCGCAGCGGCCAGCATCAACGCAAAACACATCTCGGCGGTCGCTTCGGTCAGCACACCAGGCGTGTTGCAGACGACGATTTTTCGGCGGCGCGCAGCCGCCAGATCGATGTTGTCCACCCCTACCGCGTGATTGCCCACCACCTCGAGCAATGGGGCTGCGTCCAGTAGCTCTTTGTCCACCGAGTCGCTCGGCATAGGCAACAGCGCCCGGCAATCACCGATCAGGCGGTGCAAGCACGACGGCGTGATTGGTTCCTCACCTTCGCGCAGCACCAGCTGGTGGCCACTATCGCGCAAGATATCGAGACCGGCAGTATCGATGGCTTGAGTGACGAGAATCTTGCTCTTGGCCCTCATCACTGCGACCCGCTCGCCAGATCATCGACGATGGACGCGAGCGCCTCGCCAGCGCCGCAGCAGAGCTTGACCTCGACCAGCCCGCTCACCTGAGTTGTGGCAGGGTTGATTTCGACCGTCAACGCCCCTTGGCGGCGCGCGAGCAACACCGGCTCGGCAATATAGGGAAACACGCTGGTCGTACCCACCGAGAGCACCGCGTCGAAACCTCGCTGCAGCTGCTCGCGCAGTCGGGCCACCTTGTCGAGCGGAAGCATCTCGCCGAACAGCACCACGTCGGGACGCACGATCGCGCTACATTGCGGACAGCGCGGCGGAATGTCGAGCCCCGCGTAATCATCCGTCCGTTGCTCCCAGTCGCAGTCCGCGCTGGTACAAAACAAGCGACGCACATCGCCGTGTATGTCGATCACCCGCGTCGAACCGGCGGCGTGGTGGAGCCCATCGCCATTCTGCGTGAGCACCCACACTTGGTTTACGTAGCGTTCGAGCTCGGCGATGGCCCCATGTCCCCGGTTGGGCTGCGCGCCGTGGCACGCCCGCTCGACTTGCATGATGTACTTCCAGCACAGCGCCGGATCGCGCTTCATCATGTCGCCGCTGAGAACCTCCTCGATGGCAATGCCGTCGGCCGTGGCGAGCTCCTCGTACAATCCGCCTGGGCCTCTGAAGGTTGGAAGCCCCGACTCGGCGCTCATGCCCGCACCGGTGATGAACAAGACGCGGTCAGCCCCTCGAAGCCGCGAGGTGATGTCGCGGTAGATACGCTGGCGTTGCTCGGCGCTCATGCTCGTTGCTCCGAGAACGGCCATAACCAGGCGGCGCCGCGCACGCCACTGCAATCGATTGTGGCATACTCGCGCCGGTCAGAAAAACATGCGTTTCACCATCGTCGTACAACCGGTCACACTCCCCGCGATCATCGTCCATGGCGGCGCCGGCGCATACCTCAAGACGACCAGCGCAGAGCAGCGCCGTCAGCGAGGCGCGAGCTTGCTCGACGCGGCACGCACGGGCCATGCGCAATTCGCGCAAGCAGGTGGCGGGCGCAGCGCCATGATGGCAGCGATCGAGCACATGGAGCTTGCGCCGCAGTTCAACGCTGGCTTTGGCTCGCGCCTGCAACAAGATGGCGTCGCAAGACTGAGCGCCGCGGTCATGGATGGCAGTCAGACGCGTTTGAGCGCAGTCTACAACGTGCGCGATTGCACCCACCCCAGCCGTTTGGCCGATGCGCTTCAAAAGCGACCAGACCGCAACCTCGACGGTGACGGCGCAAGCGGTTAC
>CAZRGL010000136.1:19611-20656 GCA_964599485.1 uncultured Polyangiaceae bacterium | reverse complement strand
GCTGTTATTCCCTGGTGAAGGGCAGGAAGAACGAGACGCCGAGCTGGGCCTGCACGTTGTTGGTGAAGCTCTTGTCCGGCGCGAGCCAGGTGCTCTCATCCTGAGTTAGTGGAGCACCGTCGGGAGTGAATCCCGTTGCAATGTTGGGGTTCTCCAGCTCGTCGAGGAACATGTAGTCGCGGATCTCCAACATGACCGCCATCCAGCGGGTGAAGAAGATGCGCAGGCCTGCGCCAACGCCGCCGGTGCCCGTGATCTCGAAATCGAAGGTGCGGTTGTCGGGATCGACGACTGCGATGGGGCGCGTCGAGATCAGGCCGCCACCCACGACGAAATAGAAGTCGTAGTGGAAGATGAAGTTCTGGAACGCTGCGAACTTTCCGTAGGCTGGAACGAAGGTCGCGTTGATGTTTGCGTTCCACTGATACTCAGTGATCGGCTGCCCAATGCGGGCGGCGCGGCTCGTCTCGAAGTTGAAGTCCGAGGTGGAGTTGAACCCCGCGTACACATTGGCGTTCACACCCGCTGCGAGCCAATTCAAGATGTAGTAGTTCATCGCCAGCCCGGGCCCGGGGTGGGCCACGAACTGGTCGTTCATGGTCACCGCCCCGTAGAAATTGACCTCGAAGCGGCGCGCCCGCAGCGCCCAAATCTGCTGCACAGCGTACATCTCGGGAGTGAGTGTGCGCTTGGCGTACTCTTCCATATCGACTTGGACGCAGTTCTCCGGATCGATCTCGCAGAGCTCTTTGAGACCGAGCGGCGCACCGCTGTCATCGTCGTCGTCATCGTCGTCGTCGTCGTCGTCGGCGTCGCCTGGCTCTGCCGGTTTGTCACCTGCTGCCGGGGGCTCTTCGCCTCCTGCAGCGGGTTGAGCAAAGGCGAGCGACGGTGAGAGCAACAACGCTAGCGCTATGAGGAGCGCCACACCAGCCTGGTTCATCGCCATTCTTTCACCGCTCCCTATGCGATCCTTAAATGCCTGTATTTATTGGAAAAATCGGCGGACCGCGGAAGTCGTGGGACTATAACATGCGGAATTTCC
>CAZRGL010000136.1:0-19596 GCA_964599485.1 uncultured Polyangiaceae bacterium | reverse complement strand
ATTGTCGCTCTGGGCCCAATGGTTGTTGCTCGGTCATGCTGCCGCCGCCGAATCGTCGGCTTGACCTAGCATTGCTTCGACAAATTCCTCCGCGTCGAAATCGCGAAGATCTTGCGGGCGTTCGCCGACGCCGATGTATCGGACCGGTAGCTCGTGCTCCGAGGCGATGGCCAGCACCACGCCGCCCTTGGCTGTTCCGTCGAGCTTGGTGAGCACGATTCCGGTCAATGGCAACGATTGGGCAAACTCCTGAGCTTGTTGGATGGCGTTCTGTCCAGTCGTTCCGTCGAGCACCAACAATGTCTCGTGGGGGGCGCCGTCGAGCGCCTTGCCCGTAGTGCGGAAGACCTTCTCGAGCTCGTCCATCAAGTTGCTCTTGGTGTGCAATCTGCCTGCGGTGTCGACCAAGATGACGTCCGCACCAGTCTCCGCCCCTTGCGACACGGCGTCGAAGACTACGCTGGCGGGGTCGGCCCCATCTTTGCCAGCGAACAGGTCGCAGCCCACGCGTTTTGCCCAAGCGCGAAGCTGCGCAACGGCTGCCGCTCGGAACGTGTCACCGGCCACCAGAAGCACTTTCTTGTCCTGCTCCAAGTACTTGGTCGCCAGCTTGCCGATGGTGGTGGTCTTGCCGGTACCGTTCACACCAACCATGAGCACCACAGTGGGGCCGTTGCGCAGGCGAATGGCGCCGCCCCCCTTGAGGTCCAGTAGGTCACTGGCACGCGCGCGGAGTGCTTCCCAAACCTTGTCGGTGTCTTTCAGCTCGTTCTTTTCGAGCCCCTCTCGAATGTCGGCCAACAAAGATTCGGTCGTCTTGACGCCAACATCGCTGGTCAGCAGGATCTCCTCGATTTCTTCGACGATGTCGGGGTCGATTTCCTTCTTGCCGCTGAAGAGCTCTTTGAGGCGGCCAAATAGGCCGGTGGCGCCGCGGACTTTGCCGAGACCCTTGCGCAACCCCTTGACGTCCTTCTTTCGGCGCGTCGGCGGGGGTAGCGGGGGCTCCTCCTGCTCGATGCTCACCGGTACGGCTGACTCGGGCGGCGGCTCTTCCCTGGCCGGAGCCTCGTCGGGCTCCTCTTTGTCCGGTGCCTCGTCGGCGGGCGCTTTGGCCTCTGCCTTGGGTTCTGGGCGTTCTTTTCGAGGCTTCTTCTTCAGCGGCGCGGGGCGCTTTTCAGGTTGCTCGTCGGCAACCTGGGGTAGCGCCGGCTTACGCCTGAGCACGAAGAACAAAAGCGCGACGACGATCGCGACAGCGATCAGGACGTAGGCGATGGTGGGCACAACGATTCCTCCAGGGTCGCGTGTAGTATTGTGGGGTTATGCCGTCAATCAGGCTCGCGGCTCAACATCGCGCAAGCTCTGCTCTACCTCGGCATCGACTTCTGCCGGTCCGAAGGCCACTGTCTCGACCTCGCTCGCCCAGCGTGCGACGTCGGGCTCGGCTTTCGCCGCGCCGCGGACTTGGGCAGGAGTGGGCTCTGGTGGCCGATCATAGGGCCGCCCGCGTCGGCGCGCCCAGTTGACGAAGCGCCGCAATACCGCACGACGCCTGGTCACCAAGGCGATGCGCAAAGTGCCACCGGCGGGCAAGAGCTTGCGCTCAGCACTATGGGTCGCCGATTGGGCTACGATCTCAGCCCCATCGGGTCGCTGCTCCAAATCAAAAGCGAACTTGCCGTAGCGATCGGTAATCGCTCTTACGAGCAGCCCATCCTCACCATCGACCAACGTGGGCTGGTGCACGAAGACCTCAACGTCGGCAAGTGGCCAGCCTTCATGGGCGTCGATGACGGTGCCCCGCCAGCTCTTCGCACCGCGGGTGCTCTTGACGATGTGCACACCTGGAGGTAGCGCGAGTTTTCCACGATCGGGTCGCGCCCGCTTCTTGCTCCTTCGCCAGCTGACGAACACCCACATCGCGGCTGCCACCACCACCAAGCTGAGGAGCAAACGAAGCACCATGCTCGGGGGCGCTACCGGGATGGTCAGCTTCAAGGGGCTGTCGGCCAGAAACCAAGGTGATGAGGGCAAGTAGCGCACCCGCAGGTCGACGGATTGTCGTGCTGTCAGATCCAAAGCGACGTGCAACTCGGCGCGGCCACCCACGACGGGCCCGCTGGCCACGGAGCGACCTGCCACGAGCGCTTCGACCACTCCGTTGTCCACATCACCCTTGGCGCTGCGGACGAACAGCGACACCAGCGCGTCGTCACCAGGGTCGGTTGGCGCGATGTCATGAGCGAGTGTGAGCCGCGCCCGAATGCGCCGGGTGAGCGCTTGTTCGTCCATGGCAGGAGAGAGCTTTGTGGTTCCTGCGAAGCGCGCTTGGAGCTTGCCATTGCCAGGTTTGCCCAACTGCTTGGTAGCGATTTCGAAGCGTACCTTGCCGTCGCCGCCGGTCTTGCCCGTGGCCAGCTTGCGGTCCGCCTCATCGTGCAGCGTTATCGGCAGCCCAGCCGCAGAAGCATGGGTTGTGCGCAGTGCCAGGCTCAATACCGCGCTGACGCCAACGCTGCGCCGATCCAGGTCGAGGGTGACGGGTCGTGGCTCGAACCGCAATCGGGTCGCCAGCCGTTGGGTTCCGGTTCGATCGAAGGAAACGCTGAGCTGCGCCGCGCTGTGATAGGTGTCGCCGACAAATCGCAGCTCGACCGCTCCTTTGTCGGGTGCGGCCGTCCACCGCACGCAAAGCTCACCCTCGAGCGTGGTCTGTGCCTTCAGGCTCGGGCGCGGGACCAGACTCACCCTGGGCGCTTCGCAGGTGCTCGCGACGCCCAGAGACGCCGCGCTCTTCAGCTCGACCCATGCAGCGGCGATGGGCGTCCGGTCGTCGTCACTGAGCATCCCGCGCAGCTCCAGCACTTCGCCCTGTAGTACGAAACGCGCTTGCGCGTGGAGCTCAGCGCCCCCGCGCACCCGGATCTTGACGGCTGCTGCGTTGCAGCTGAATAGCAGACCCGCAACGGTCAACAGCGAGATGAGCAGGCGGCGCAGCATGGGGTGAGCTGGAGTGACAAACTAGAGCGAGAGAACTTGTCGCCCTAGAACGCCGCTCGAATGTACTCCACTGTGGGCTGCTCGGCAGGCAGGAAAACGACTGAAGCGACATCGAAGCGCATCCGCGTCACGCCTGGCATCTTAGAAAAGCGCCGCGACCACAGGATTGTGGCGGCGCGCCGCAAGCGCTTCTGTTTCTGATGGTCGATGCTGTCCAGGGGGCGTTGCCAGGCCGTGCTGCCGCGGGTGCGCACCTCGACGACGACGATGACATCTTCGTCTCGCGCCAGGATGTCGATTTCGAGGCGCCCCACTCGGAGGTTGCGCTCCAACACCTGCATTCCGAGCGCGCGGACGTGCGAGGCCGCTGCGTCTTCGGCAGCAGCTCCTCGTCGCGCGCGCTCCGTTACCAAAGCCCGAGGCTCCGGGACTCAGCCCATCAAAAGCGGCTCAGCCGCCTGTACCGGAGCACTGGCCGCCCCAGTGCCCTTGGACCTTGCCGCAGTTCTCTTTGCCCGTGTACTGGGTGCCCTGCTTGACGCAGTACTTGCCCGCAATCTGCGCGTCACCGAGACCGACGTTCTTTCGGATCTCTTGGCAGACGTAGTTCTCCGGGCACTCGCAGAAGTTGAAGTTGTCGTCCGCGTCCGTTGCGCCTTCGCTCGGTGGGCCACAGCGGCAGGAGCAATACACAGCGTTGAGCGCATCGCGTTTGGAGCTGGCGGCACATTGTGCGCAGACCTCAGTGGCGATCGGGATTTCGGTACCCGGCACGTAGCAGCGATTCTTGTCGTCGTTTGGAACGCTGCAGACCTTGATCGAGCAGAGCTTGGATTCGTTGTCGCAGTAGTAGCCCTCGGGACAATCGGCAGCGTCGCAGTGGCAGAAGCCCGCCTTGTCGCAGGTGCGGTTGCCGCAGGCTGCGTTGAGTCCGCTCTCGTTGTTGCAGTTGGCCGGGTTGGCGCCTTTGGCACCGCAGGGCGTGGGATCGCAGTCGGTGAGCAGCACGCCTGCAGGGGTGCACGTTTCCTCGCCCGTGCATGCCTCGCCGTTGCTGCAATTCTTCGGGGGCGCTTGCCCGTGGGGGCAGCTGACTCGTCCCTGGAAGTGATTGACCAAGCAGATGCGGCTCTGGCACTGGAACGAGCGGGACTCGATGTTCTCCTCGGAGATCTTGAAGCCAGCGAAGTTCTCCTTGTACTCATCCTCCGGGGTGCATTCGTCACCCACGCCGCCACTTGGGCAGCCGACCAGAGCGAGCGCTAAAAAGCCAGCAACGAGGCTGAGGCCCCCTCCTGCTTTGAGGGAGGTGCGCCAGATGCCATTGGTGCGGGTGTTCGTCATCAGCAAGTGTGCTCCTACGCTGTCGTGTGGGCTGTCGTATGAGAAGAGAGCCACGCCATCGGCGCTGGTCGCCTGTTGGTGGTTGGTGGAAGGTAGCCGATGCAGCCCATGAGCGTCAACGGATCGGGCTCTCGAAGCGGCGCAGTTGCTCAGCGCAAGCCCATGGGTCCCATCGCTCTGGAAAAATTATGGTGGGTCCCTGGACCCATGAGCCGTCCGGATGGATCCAATCGTCATACTGTACGTATGTAGTCTCGGCCGGGTGCTGGCCAGCCCGGCTGGAAGCGTTTTGGAGCGACTTGAGCAGCAAGGTGCTGAACAATCGCTCATTGACAAGGAGAGAGGTCGAAAACTAGCATTTGCGGCCCAAACCCCCGATTTTGGGGCATTTACCTGCAATCGGGACCGTCAGCCACGCGGCGCTGCGCGCTGTTTGGCGCATCGTGAAGGATACTGAGGCATGCCGAAGTTGTTGCGCTATTGTCTGATGTTGCTCGCTTTGTTGCTGGCAGTGAGCACAGCGAACGCCCAGGGCAAACGGACCATCGACCTCGACGAGGACGAGGACGAATCGGGTGAAGAGAGCGATGATGGACCGGTCACGGCCGGCCAGATGACCGAGGAAGCTGCTCAAGCCAAGCGACTCTTCGACAGCGAACGCTGGAGCGAGGCGGCACTCTTGCTCAAGCGCGTGGTCGACGGTGATACGGGCGACGACGACGGCAACAAGCAGATTAGCGAATACCATTTGGCGATTTCGCTCTATCGCTTGCAGTTCTTCCAGGCCAGCTACGACATCTTCCGCAAGATTGCCGACAAGCCGAACCACTTGAAGTTCAAGGAGACGCTGCTGTGGCTCACCAAGCTGGCCACCCAGCTGCCAGAGCCCGCGGACATCATCGGGGCGGTTGGCAAGTACTCCAAGGATCAGGTCAAGCGCTTCGACAACCCACAGCAGCGCGAGCTCTACTTCCAGCTCAACTATCTGCTTGGCCGGTCGATGTACGGCAAGCGCAAGTTCGAGACGGCGATTCAGCTATTCGAGAACGTGGCCAAGACGAGCCCATATTTCGTCAAATCCCAGTTCTTCATGGGGATTAGCTACGTTCAGCTGCGAAAGTCAGTGCCCGCTGTCCGAGCATTTTCGCGCATCATCGACGGCATCGACGAGGGGATCGATGGTGTCGAGGACGAGGCGCGCATGCGCGACCTTGCCAACTTGTCGATGGCGCGCACGTTCTATTCCGCTTCGACCCGACTCGATCAGAACAACATCCCAACAATCGACGAAAAGAAGCTCAGCGCTGCGGTCAAGTACTGGAACCTCGTCGATGTCGGCAGCGAGTACTGGCTCGACGCGCTCTTCGAGCAGTCGTGGGCGTACTTCATGGCGGGCGACTATCCCCGTGCGCTGGGTAACATCCACACCATTCAGTCGCCTTACTTCCCCAACTCCTTCTATCCCGAAGCGGATATCGTTCGCTCGGTCATCTACTTCACCGTGTGCCAATACGAGGACGCCACCGTTCTCGTCGCCAAGTTCCAGAAGAAGTACGAGCCCATCGCCAAAGAGCTCAAGCAGGTGCTCAAGAAGTACGAGGGCGAAGGGGCGGAGAAGAAGTTCTACGAGTTCTTGATCAAGCTTCGCGATGGCAAGAGCAGTCTGTCGCCAGCGGTCAAGCCCATCGTCGACAACGCGCTGAGCGACCGCGAGCTGTTGCGCCACATCGAGTACGTCAAGGTGCTCGACAAGGAGCTGAAGCGCTTTGCCTCGGCCCCGAAGTCCTTCAAGGACTCGCCCGTCGGTGCAGACATCGAGGACAACGTCGGCATCGCAAAGACTGACGCGATTCGTCGAACCGGCAAGCTCGGCAGGCGCCGCTACAAGCGAAACCTGGACGAGCTCAACGAGCACCTTCGTTCGGCCCAGAAGATCATCGTCGACATCACCAACGCGCAGCGCAAGGTGCTCGACGAGGAAATCGAGGCCGGCAAGTGGTCAGCTGAGGACGCCTACGAGTTTGGGCAGGTGAGGCCGGACGAAGAGCATGTCAACTGGCCCTTCAGAGGCGAGTACTGGCGCGACGAGCTCGGCTTCTACCGCCAGGTCGTGAAATCCAATTGTGGGAGTGGCAAGTAGTAATAATCATTGATGTATTGACCATGCGGTCACGTCGCGTACGTGGCCGCGTGACATCGCTCTGAGGGAAGCGGCCCCTCAGCAGCTCATCGTCTGAAAAAAACGAATGATTGGGCAAACCATGATCAGTGCGAACGTCGGACCGTTCCGTAATCGAGCTTTTCTCGTGGCTACGTTGGTGGCCGCCAGCTTGGCCTTGTCAACTGCACCGGCGACGGCGCAGGAGTGCATCTCGAAGAAGGCCAAAGACAACCTGGCGTTTTGTCCGGGCGGGAAGTTTCAGGCTTCAGTCACCAAGCGTCCTCAAGTGAGCTTCTCGAGCGCTCCCGAGCAACTCAAGAAGAAGAAGCGGACGACCGACATCAAGCCCGTCAACCCGACGGACATGACCAAGACGGCGCAGCGTGATGAGCGCGCTTCCCGGCTCAAGCCCAAGGTCCGCAAGCTGCTGCTCACCGAGATTACCAACGTCGAGCGCCTCTATCGATCGACGCCCAAGAACGACAAGGACCGACCTCGGTTGATGCGACGGCTCGCTGAGGGCTACGTCGAGCTCGAGTCATCCGCGTTCCGCGACAAGGTCGAGTCGGAGATCAAGGCTCAGGATTTCCGTCGCAAGAGTCCCAAGAAGGCCGCGAAATACAAGAAAGAGGCGGTCCGAGCGATGAAGCTCATCAAGGTCGCTCGCAAGAATGCGATCAAGTACTACAAGAAGCTCAAGAAGAGCTATCCCAAGTGGTGCCAGTTCCCCAAGAAAAAGCCTGGTAAGCGGGGCTGCATCGACGAGGTGCTCTATTACCTGGCCTATGAGTACGAGCAGGCTGGCAAACTAGAAAAGGCGCGCCAGGTTTACCTCGAGCTGACCGAGAACTGGAAGAAGTCTCGTTTCGTTCCGAACGCTTACCTCGCTTTTGGTGAGCTGTTCTTCAACGAGGCGCAGGGCAATCCGGCACAATGGCCGGTGGCTGGCAACTTCTACCAGGAGGTGCTCAAGTACAAGGCGCCCGGCAACAAGCTCTGGGGCTACGCCGCATACAAGCTTGCGTACGTGCACTGGAACATGGGCAAGTACGGCAAGGCGATCGACGAGTTCAAGAAGGTCATCGAGTTCGGCATGACCTACGGACATCTGCCGAATGCCAAGGGCCTTGCAAAGAGCTCCCGCCGCGACATCATCCCGGTCTACGCGCTCAAGGGCAGCCCCGCGAAGGCCTATGACTTCTTCAGGCCGCTGAGCGGTGACAAAGGGGTCAACAGCACCAAGACCTTCAGCATGATGGAGGATCTCGGACAGAACCTCATCGATACGGGGCACTATCCGGAAGCGATCATCCTCTACAACGACCTGATGAAGCGCAACAAGGGCCCGCGCTTCTGCTTCTACCAAGCACAGGTCAGCCAGGCCGTCATGGCCAGCAAGAGCGGCAACAAGCCGCCAATCGTGGCCGAGCTCGTAAAGCAGCTGAAGGCCTACCAGAAGTTTCAAAAGAGCAGCCACCCCAAGAGCGCCAAGCTCAAGTGCGCCAACACCACCGCTGGCTTGATGACTGAGACCGCGATGGCGTGGCATCTCGAGGCCGTTGGCTCGGGCGGCGTGCGCGGCACCGGCGACGCCAAGACGATGACGATGGCCGAGACGCTCTACGAGCACGTGGTCGGCAACTTCACCTCGGCCCAGTTCGCGGCCTTCAAGTTCCCACGCATCGTCAAAGAGGACTGGCCGACCATTCCCAAGATCCGCTACGCGATGGCCGATTTGCTCTACTTCCAGAAGAAGTGGGCCAAGTGCGGGCCGGCCTTCGATGCGGTCGTGGCCGAGGACCCGAATGGTCCCAACGCCGCTGAAGCCGCTTTTGCCTCGGTGCTCTGCTACCAGAACATCTACGCTGTCCGCCCCAAGGACGGCTCGGACCGTAAAGGCAGCGGGCGGCTCCCCGAGGAGCGCAGCGGCAAGAAGGGTAAGAAGGGCAAGAAGGGCGACGCGGCGAAGCTCAAGCCGAAGAAGTTCTCCCCTGAGCAAAAGGGCATGATCACGGCGTTCAATCGCTACGTCTGCTACATCAAACCGCCCAAGGACGACGCCGAAGCCCTCGAACAGTACGTCGAGGTCAAGTACGCCCGCGCCCGTACCTACTTCGAGGCGCAGCATTGGGAGGAGGCAGCGTGGGCCTTCCGCGATGTGGCCGTGAACCATCACGACCTGGATGCGGCCCTCTACGCAGCGCAGCTGTACCTCGAGTCGCTCAACGTAATGGGCGCGCGAATCGATCCTCCAAAGCCCGATTGCTACGACCACATGGAGGAGGATGTACCGAAGTTCATCGAGTACTTCTGCGACGAGAAGAGCAAAGAAGAGAACGCCGAGCAGTGCTCCATTCTCTTCCGCATTCAACGCGACATCGAGCGGCTCAAGGCCGAGCAACTGGTCAAGAAGGCTGACGCTGGGGCCACCAACCGCATCAAGCTCTATGAGGAGGCGGCGAACCTCTACTACAGCTTGTGGAAGAAGTACGGCGAGCAGCCCTGTCTCGACAAGAAGCCAAGTTGCGCCAAGAACGACGAGATCCTCTACAACTCGGCGCGCGCCTTCCAGGCGGCTCGCTTGATTGCCAAGGCGATCAAGGTTCGCCGGGTGCTGATCAATCCGAAGTACGGCCTCGAGAAGACCGACGCTGCAAAGAAAGCAGTCTACGAGATTGGCGGCAATTACCAGGCCATTGCGGTCTACGAGCTCGCGGCGGACTGGTATGAGCGCTTCGCGAAAGACTACCCCAAGATGAAGAAGGCCCCCGATGCGCTCAGCGACGCGGTCGTGCTTCGTCTGGGGCTTGGTCATCACGACAAAGCCATCGAGGACGCCAAGCTGTTCAACGCCAAGTATGGACGCAAGTCGCCCATCAAGGCGTCGCGAATCGCCTTCGCGATCGGCGCACACTACGTCGAGCGTGAAGACTGGAAGAACGCCGAGCGAGCGCTGTCGAAATCGCTCAGGCAAATCGATGCCAAAGGTACCGAGGACATCAAACTGCAAGCGCACGCTCTTGCTGGTCGCATTGCCCATGCGCAGGGCAAGAAGGCGCAGGCGGACAGGGAGTTTGGCAAGGTCCGTGATGCCTTCAAGAATCCCGGCGCGATCCAGAAGAAGCTCGATGACCTCGGCGGCAGCCAGTCAGAGCGGATTCGTCGTCTCGGTAAGGTGCTGATGGCGGTGGGCGAGAGCCTCTACCACTTCGCAGGCAAGAAGCGTGAGATCGCCGAGGCCATCAAGTTCCCCGAGTACAAGGGCTCTGGAGACCGCAAAGAGGTCCTCAAGTTCATCAACAAGGAAGTCAAGGAGTGGATCGACAAGAAGAAGCCGGCCATCCAAGAAGCAGAACGTGAGTACATCAAGATCATCGTCCTGAAGCCGGAACCGCCGCCGCGCTGGGTTATCGCAGCGGGTTCAGCGGTAGGGAATCTGTGGGGCCGTTTCGTGGCAGAGTTCCGCGCTGCGCCCTATCCCAAGGAGTGGGACAAGAAGGGTGACAGCCCCTTCGGCGACCCGAAGGATCCTTCAGCGCCGCCGCTGCGGTGGTCTGAGATCCGGGCCCAGTATCTGGCGTCGCTCGACTCGGCGTCCGAGCCCTACAAGCAGCAGGCCAAGAAGGCTTTCATCACCTGCTTGGGCTACTCGGTGAAGCATCAGTACTTCGATGAGGACTCCCGCGTTTGCGAGGAGTGGCTCAGCAAGAACTACCCAGCCACCTTCCATCTCATCGATGAGTTCCAAGGGGCACCGACCCGCATCAACTCGGGTCTCGACGAGCGGCCGCAAGCGCTCAACTACGACGGCTCGGCGGTCATCACCGATACGCGTGAGGCAGAGGACAAAGCTGCCAAGCAAGACAAGAAGAAGACTGACGACAAGAAGAAGAAGAAGTGATGGAGAGCACGATGAACGAGCTTCGTACAAGCAAAACGTCGTTGGTTGCGCTCGTGCTCGCCATTGCGGCGGCCGGGCTGCTTGGATGCAACGGCAACAAGAAACCCGCCGAAGATCCGGACGGGAAGGTCATCACGACTGGTAGCGGCCAGACCTTGACCGAGAAGGCGGCCAACAAGTTCAACGATGGGCTCAAGGCCCTCAACGAGCACGACAAGGCCAACGATTGGACCGACGCCAACTGCGCCAGTACGGCCACCATGTTCCTCGATGCGGCCAAGGAGCAGGGTGACAAGACCTTCTTCGAGGCGCACTACAACGCCGGGATCTCCTACCAGCGGTGCAAGAACGACGCTGCCGCGCTCAAGCAGTTCGACCTGATCTTGGGCAAAGATGCCAAGTTCCATCGAGCTCGGGTGCAAGTAGCGCTCTACAAGTTTCAAGCCTCGGGTGGAAAAGACATCGACGGCGCCATCGCCCAGATGAACAAGGCCATCGAAGACGCGGAGTACAAGAACGAGGAAGCGCTCGTCAACTTGGCGATGTTCCAGATGTTGAGGGACAACGACATTTCTGACGAGGAAGGAAAGAACGACTTCGAGCGAGCGAAAGTGAACCTGCAGCGCGCTCTGGCCATCAACGACTCGTTCATGCCGGCGTTCAACCAGCTTGCTGTCTACTACTTGGAGAAAGCCAAGAAGAAGGCGGGACGCAAGAAGGGGCGGCGCGGGCAGGTTGCCGCTGCGTCCGAGAAGGCCAAGCGCGTCGACAGCCAGGCGCTCGAGCTCGCGGCGCTGGTGTGCTCGCAAGCGATTCGCAAGAACCCCAACTACGCGCCCGTTTTCAACACCACTGGTCTGATTGCCGCGGAGCTCGGTGATCTGTCGCAGGCAGCGCGGTCTTTTGGTAACGCGCGCAGGCTCGATCCCAAGTTCTTCGAAGCGCACATGAACTATGCAGCGGTCAACTTGCAGTTCCGCGGTTTCAAGCGCGCCGAGGAAGCCTATCGCAAAGCCATTGCCCTCAAGGGCAAGGACTTCGAAGCACATCTCGGATTGGCGCTCGCTCTGCGAGGGCAGATCAACGATTCTAACTTCGACAAGATGCTGGCCGAGTCCTCGAAGGAGCTCGCAGAGGCGCGGAAGATCGCACCAGATCGTGCCGAGACCTACTACAACGAGGCGATTCTCACCCAGGAGTTCAAGGCGCGCGAAGGAGGAGACAAGGCTGAGCCCATCCTCAAGTCAGCCCGCAGCCTCTTCGACCAGTTCGTGAAGAAAGCTGGGGACGGTGACGCGTACAAGGTCGCTGTCAAACGAGCGACGGAGCGGATCGAGGAAATCGATCAGATCATCACCTTCAACAAGCAGACGCGAGAAGAACAGAAACGCATGGAAGAAATGCGCAAGCGTCAAGAGGCCGAAGCGGCCATGAATAAGGCCTCCGCCAAGAAGAAGTAGTTTCTGGTCGCGAAAAACCGCAATCATTTCGGAGTTCAGTGGCGCTGCGAAAAGAAAAAGACATCAATGTTGGATCGTTGGGAACCCTCCCGACTCGTTGGTGTCTCTCTCAACGTCGCATTGCTCGGACCTCGAATGGAATTTATGCACAGCTCGGCAAACAAGCGAGTTGACGCACCTCGTAGCAAGTTGTTACGATCACACTGTAATTTGCTCCAAAATTCTAGGGAGAGTGTAATGAAGGGTCCGATTCGCAAGACATTCGCCACCTTGGTGGCGGCAGGTATCGTGCTCATATCCACATCAGCTTTCGCTCAAAAGGCGTCTGCAAAGTCGACTGATAGCGATGGCGAGGGATATGGCTACGAGTTTGCGGACGATCCGCTCTCAGCAGGTGGGTTTGGACCAAACGATGCGACCATTCGCGTGCGCCCGGGACCGGTAAGGCGAACCTTGATTCGCCCCCGCACCTCGTTCGTGCCGGAGATGCTCAAGTCCGTCGAGAACCTGTAACCTTTCCCCCTGAGCTCGCTCGCGAGCCCGGGGAGGTGGAACCCGTCATCGTCCAACATGCCGCAAAACCTGCGGCAGGGAGCACTTGGTGCCAATGGAAGGCAAGCAAAAGCTAGCGCTCACTTTCGCGTTTTACGAGGGAGACCAACTCGTCCGACGTGAAACGGTTGCGCAGGACATCGTCAAAGTCGGCAAGGATCCAAAGAGCCATTTGCGCGTCGACGACGAGCAGGCGTCGCGAATGCACGCGGTGATCGAGGTACAGGACGACGTTACCTTGATCGATCTGGGCAACGAAGCCGGCACAATGATCAACGGGGCACGGGTCAACAAGTGCAAGCTCAACCCTGGTGACCAGATTCAAATCGGCAACACGCTGATCGTGTTCGAGCGGATGGATGAGGCGGCGGCGGTTGCGCCGGCCATGCCAGCCGTCGGCGGTGAGCCTGTTGCGGAGGCAGCGCCCGCGGCTCCGCCTCCACCCGCACCTTCGGGAGGCGATTCGGAGCCTGGAGCCGACCCCTTCGCGGCTCCACCGCCCGCGGCCAGTCCTTTCGGGGCGCCGGCGCCGGCGGCACCTACGCCCGCTTCCAATCCGTTTGCGCCGTCGCCTTTTGGTGCGTCGCCGTTCGGTGGCTCCAACCCCTTCGCCGTTTCAGCTTCGACCTCGTCGGTTCCGGATGATGCCCCAGAGGGCAGCTACGAGTACCAGCTGATGAAGGGGGGACCTGAAGTTCCTGCGCAGGAGGTGGACGGCGCGGCCGACGTGGTCGAAGTGCGCATCTCATGGCAGCGCAGCCTGCTCAACGTGGCGCATCTCAAGCCGAAGGACTCGTTCTTCGTGGGCGAGAATCTCCCTGAGCTCACGGACACCTCGCACAAGTGGAAGGCCAACGTAGTCAACGCCTTCCCGTTTTTTGGACCGCTGTTTGGTCACTACTTGATCACGCGCCCACAAGAACGACGAGCGCGGCGGGCTTTCTTCATTCCAGCTTCCAAGCTCGGATCTGAGCGGTTTGCGCTGGTCGAGGGCGGACCTGGTGGAACCAGTGCCACGGCTGTGATTCCGACTCGGGCATCCGGCGAGATGGAAGTCAATGGGCAGAAGATGCCCGTCCAAGGTGGTCAGCGTGTGCCGCTGAACAATGGGACGAGCATCAACGTAACGCTCGACGATTTCACCTTCGATATCAACGCGATGAACAGTGGCAAGCGAATCGGCGCCGTCATTACCATCGCAGCCATCGCATCCGGAGCGCTGTTCTACGTGCTGGGCTCCTTCGTTGGTCACGCAGGCTTACTCGCCGCAATGGCGATGTTCATGCCGCCGCTCGGCGATACGGCTGATGATCAGATCAGTGACGAGCAGCGTTACCTCATTCAGCAGTACCTCGATTCAGCGGCAGAGAAGGAGCTGGAAGAGAAGGAGACCGAGCAGATCTCCGAGGACGATGCTGACAACAAGGAGGGTGGCACAGGTACCCGTGCGAAGGGTGAGGAAGGCTCGATGGGCAATCCGAACACCAAGCTCACGGGGAACCGATACGGTGTCGCCGGGCCCAAAGACAACCAGGACCCGCACATCGCACGCGCTGCGGCGCTTCGCGATGCGGCCGAGTTCGGCATGATCGGCTTGCTCAACTCTGGTGCTGGCGGCGATCCTGATGCGCCGACGGCTCCTTGGGGACGCGAGGATTCTCTCGGCAATGACCCGCTCAGCGCTCGCGGCAACATGTGGGGCGACTCCATTGGAGAGTCCTTCGGCGCGGGTGGCCTCGGCCTGTCCGGTATCGGCGAGGGCGGCGGTGGTCGTGGTGAGGGTATTGGTCTCGGAACGGTTGGCACGATTGGACACGGCGCCGGCACCGGTACGGGCCAGGGCTTCGGCTCGGGTCATGGGCGCTTGGGACGGTCTCACCGGGCGCGTCCGCCCCGCGTACGCATGGGCGCGACCAGCGTCAGTGGACGGCTTCCGCCCGAGGTCATCCAGCGCATCGTCCGTCAGAACTTCGGTCGCTTCCGCCTTTGTTACGAGAACGGTTTGCGCAACAACCCGAACCTGCAGGGCCGCGTGACGGTTCGGTTCGTGATTGGGCGCGATGGCCGCGTCTCGAACGTCGGCGGTGGTGGTGACATTCCGGATGGCGGCGTGGTGAGCTGCGTCACGCGGGCCTTCTATGGGCTGAGCTTCCCTCAGCCCGAAGGTGGCATCGTGACGGTCAGCTATCCGATCGTGTTCAGCCCGGGTGGTTGAGCCCTTCTGCAAAGCGCTTCGATGAGCGCCTCGCCAACGCGGCGGGGCGCTTTCGTTTTGTCTAGGCTCGTAGCCGTTTTGCAAGCCCCCACTGATCGCGCTGAGACCTCAAGAGAATCAGTCAAATAGCGGACTGATCCTCCTGGACTTCCGAGGGCTGGCCAGCCTATTCTGCGCATCGCTCCGCACGCCCTCGTGTTGTCATAAGCCAGTGGTTTCATGGCGATGTCTGCGGAAACTAGTGCTGTTTGGTTGAAAGGTGAGTTCTCGATGAAGCTGGGTAAATTGTTGGTGCTGGTGGCTCTGTCGACTGCGGCCCTGACTGGGTGCAGTCGCCACAAGCAAGAGGCCGTGATCCTGGCCAACCAAGGCGACCAAATCGTCGACCTCGATCACGACGGTGCGATTGAGAAATTCGAGCAAGCCAAGACGCTCGATCCGTCCAATCACCGCATTCTCTACAAGCTCGCCAAGGCCTATAAAAAGAAGGCAACCTGGGACAAGGTGGCTTCTACCCTGGCGCAAGCCACGGAGCTCGCACCCACCTTCGCGAACTATTGGTTCGAGCGAGGCTACGCCCTAGAGAAGCAAGCCGAGAAGGGGACGATCACGTACGAGGATTGCATCGAGCCCTACAAGAAGTGCGTGGAAGCCGATCCCAACAAGGACGAGTGCTACGCACAGCTCGCCAATGTGTACTTGTGGATGGATGACGAGCAGAAGGCGCTCGCCAACTACACCAAGGCGATTGAGCATCGTCCAGACAACATCGGTTACTACACGAGACTGGCCGACCTCTACATGCGTTTGAGCTACGACGCCGAGGCCGAAAAGACGCTCAACGCTGCCAAGCAGATTTCCAACCCAAAGGACAAGCGCCTCTATCACGTTCACACCCTGCTCGCCGGTATCTATCGAGACCGCGGTGAGATCCAGAAGATGGTGGGTGCGTTCGAGGCAGCCAAGAACGTCAAGAGCGATGACCCTGCGCTCTTGTTCAACTTGGGCATGGCCTACGCCAAGCTCAAGCCGCCCAAGAAAGCTGAAGCGCTCCAGCGCCTCAAGGGCTTTGCTGCGCGGGCGTGTAAGAGCCGCAAGGCCAAGAAGTACAAGACGGAATGCGAACAAGCGCAAGCCATGGTCGTCAAGCTCAAGGGCCCGGGCTCTTGATGGTTCGCCTTGCTCAACTTAGTTGCAGAAAAACCCCTTCACGACCTCGTGGCGCGTAGCGTCACCGGGGTAGCACAATTGTCGTTCAACCAGATCGGCTCGCAGCGATGGACCTGACTCAACAACTGAACCAACTCGAACAGCACCGTGACTGGCAAGGCCTTGCCGAGCTGCTCGAGAAAGCCATTGAGCACGAGAAGGATGCGGCTACGAAGGCAGCCCTCTTTTTGAAGCTTGGTCGGGTGATGACCGACAAGCTGCTCCAAGGACCGCGAGCGCTTCGGCACTTCCAGAACGCCTGGAAGAACCGGCCCGAATCGATCGAACCGCTCAACGAGGCGCGTGCCGTCTACTGGGATCTTGGCAAGTTCAAGATGGTCGAGACGGTCATCAAGCGCAGTTTGGAGTCGGCCACGCCGGAGGAGAAGTCAGCTTTGCTGGTGGAGCTCGGCGATGTGGCTCAGGATCTGGGCAACAACGACGGGGCGCGGGACGCTTACCAACGGGCCACGCAGGTTCGTGGTTCCAATGCGGACGAGGCGCAGCTCTGCTTGCATGACCTCGCCGCTGGTGGCACCAGCTGGCAGGACCGGGTGGACGAGCTGGTGGGCGAGGCGGTCGACCAGCCCGATGCGACCGCCCGTGTGAGATTGCTGCTGCGCGCCGCCCGTGTGGCAAGACGCTTCGAGTCGGAGCAGCACGAAGAGCTGCTCCTGAGCGCGTACCAAGCCGATTGCAACAATCGACAGGCAGCGGCGCTGTACGAGGAGCTGATGGTGAGCGAGGGCCGACTGGCCCAGGTGCTCGAGACACAGCGCGAGATGCTCGAGTCCGCAACAGCGGAAGGTGGGCCCAAGCTTGCGTTCCGCTACGGCGTGCGCTGGGCGACACGGCACCAGAATGTAGATCTCGGTGCGCGTTTGCTCGAGCAATCTGTGCTCGGTGATCCCACCAACGATGCTGCGTTCACGTTCCTGCGTGAGCTTTGGGGCACCCATGGTGGCGACTGGGCTCGGGTCGTCGGTTTGGTTGACCAAATCGCCGAGGTGGGCGAGCCACCGCCCTTCGTGTTGGCCGAAGGTGGTCGTCTCTCATGGTTGCGCTTGGGCGAGCTCATGCGGGCGCGCCGTTGGTTTGAGAAGCTGGCTCAGGTCAATCCCGAACACCCAGAGCTTCGTGCCTTCGAGGCGCAAATCGGCGAGAGCTTGCGTGGCGATTCAGTATTGGCCGCCGACGAAGACGACGAAGAGGTTCTGGATCTCGATACGGTGGCAGTCGAAGAGATGGCCGACGAAGACGATGTCGCCGACGACGGAGACGTTGCTGATGTCGAGGACGTCGATGAGGTCGATGTCGACGACGTGAGCGAGGTCGAGGACGTTGCCGAGGTCGAAGAGCATGTTCCTGTGATCGATGACATCACCATGATCCAGGAGATTCCCAAGATCCCCGAGCCGAGCGCCACGCCGCCAGCTGCCGAAGTGGCTGCGTCCCCGGCGCCCGCCGAGGTCGCTGAGGTCGCCGAGGCGAGCGCCACGCCGCCACCGGCCGAAGCCGCCGAAGAGCCGAGCGCCACGCCTCCGCCAGCCGAGGCTGCCGAAGAGCCGAGCGCCACGCCTCCGCCAGCTGAGGCTGCTGAAGAGGTAGCAGACGTCGAGGATGTGGAGGAAGAGGAGGCTCCGCCGCCAGTTCAAGACGATGAGCTCATCGCCACGCTACTTGCCGAAGCAGAGAAGCAACAGAAGGCGCGCCGCAACCACGACTACGTCAAGACACTGGTCAAGCTTGCCGAGGCGCACGTCGATGCCGACAGCAAGCTCGACTATTACAGTCAAGCCGCAACGGTCTACCAGAAGTTCTCGAACGCATCGGAGGCTGCCAAGTGCTTCGAAGCGATCCTCCTGAGCGATCCTGACCACGACGAAGCCAAGACCTTCCTCCGGGGCTACTACGAGAAGCGCCGCGATTGGGAGAAGCTGATCAATCTGATGCGGGGGGAGGCCGACAAGGCAGAGGACCCGCACACGCGCCTCGAGCGCTATATCGAAATTGCCCAGCTGGCGACCGAGCGCATCAAGAAGCCGCCGATTTGTATCGAGCTGTGGAGCTTGGTGCGCGAGCAAGATCCGAGCAATCCGGACGCGCTCGCGTCGTTGAGCATGTTCTTCGAACGAGCACGCGACTGGGAGCAGCTCGCGGTGGTGCTCACTGAGCAAGTGGATTCCATCGCCGACGAGCGCGAACGGGTCCAGACGTTGCAGAAGCTCGCCCAGATCCAGGGCGATCGACTGAAGAATGATGAAGCGGCCGCGGATGCGTGGCGCCAAGTGTTGGAGCTCAACCCCAACGACCGTCGCGCCCAAGAGAGCTTGAAGAAGAAGCTCCTCGCGCTCAGCCGCTGGGACGATCTCGAGCTGCTCTACGAGGAAAGTGGCAAGTGGGACGAGTTCATCCGGCTGCTCGAATCGCAAGAGTCACGCGAAAAGGAAGCGGAAACGAAGATCGGGCTGCTGTTGAAGGTGGCCGATCTTTGGGAGACCAAGAAGGAGAAGCTCGATAGGGCTGCGCGCGCCTATGAGAAGATCCTCAGCATCGATGACGGGCATCGGGCTGCTGCCGAAGCGCTCATCCCCATCTACCAAGAGGCCGGCAACGCCAAAGGGCTGGCCAACGCGATCGAGGTGAAGCTCCGTCACGTGGAGGATGGTGACACCTGCTTTGCGCTGCTGTCCGAGGTTGCGGAGCTTTATGAGACGAAACTTCGCAAGCCACCGCTCGCGCTGGAGCGATACCTGCAAGCTTTCGCGATTCTACCTCGCGACTACGACGCTGCCGACAACGTCGAGCGTGTCGCTAGCGCTACCAACAACTGGGAGGCGCTGATCAAGGCTTATCGTGACGCGCTGTCCAAGATCGAAGAGGTCGAAGTCGAGGCGGTGATGCGTCTGCGGCTCGGTCGCGTGTTGCTCGACGAGGTGAATCTCATCGACGAGGCGCTAGACCAATACCGCGCGGTCTACGAGCTCGAGCCGAGCAACAGTGATGCGCTGACGGCGCTCGAGCGACTCTACCGAGAGACGGAGCGCTACAGCGAGCTGCTCGAAGTTTACGAGAAGCAGCGCGATTTGGCGGAAAGCGCCGAGGCGCAATGCCGGGTGCTGTATGGCATCGCCGAGCTGCAAGAAAACGAGTTGGCGAAGCCGGTCGAGGCGATCGAGACATATTTGCAGGTGCTCGATATCGAGCCGATCGACGCGCGGGGGCTCGAGGCGCTCGACCGCCTCTATCTGGGGCAAGAGCAATGGGAGCCCTACGCGGACGTGTTGCGCAAGCGTCTCGAGATCGACGTCGAAGAAGAGCTGCTGATCGACCTGAAATACCGGCTCGGACAAACGCTCGAGCAGCATCTCGAAGACCCCGCTGGAGCCTTGGAAAACTACCGTGAGATCCTGTTCACCGATCCGGGTAACGATCAAGCACGTGTAGCGCTCGAAGGACTTCTTCAGGTCGCAGAGCTCAGCGCCGACGTCGCGCGTATCCTGGCAGAGGTCTACGAGGGACGCGACGAGTGGGACAAGCTGATTGGGGCCCTCGAGATCCTCGTTGGTGCTGAGGATGAGCTTGCCGAGCGGGTGAGCTTGCTACGCAAGAGCGCGATGGTCGCTGCAGAGCATCTGCAAGATGTCGAAAAGGCGTTCCACGCGCAGGCCAGAGCGCTCACGGACATGCCTGAGAGCGACGAGGTGCGACTGGAGCTCGAAGACTTTGCCGAGCGCGCTCAGTCCTGGGC
>CAZRGL010000135.1:0-20758 GCA_964599485.1 uncultured Polyangiaceae bacterium | reverse complement strand
GCCCCCACCCCGCCCCAGCGGGGCAGCGGCTTCCCTGAACACGGGACTTCAAAACCTTAAACATGGGACTTCTCTCCAGGGGAGGAGCGGGGGGGGGGGGCGCCCCCGGCGCCCGCGCGGCGCGCCCCCGCGGGGGGCCCCCCCCCCCCCCGCGAAAGAAGCACAAGTTGGCCAATAGGCGCTAGCGAAGGCCTCGCGCGCCCTCGCCCCTTTTGGGGCGGGCGAGGCCGTAGCGCCCTTTGGGCCGAACGCTAACGCTTCAGCAGCCAGCCCAGCTGTTCGCGCAGCTCGCTCGACATGGCGTCCGGGGAGGTCATGACCGCCCCCTGCAACGCTCCGTTTGCGGGGCTGGCGCTCAGCTCGACCGCGTTCAGTCCTCGGGCCAACGCCGCAATGATAGCTTGCGCGTGACCAACCATCGTCTTGAGGCGTGCGATGACCGAGGCGACGTCGACTGCTTCTTCGGAAACGCGCCAGCAGTCATAGTCGGTTGCCAGCGCCAACGTTGCGTAGGGAAGCTCGGCCTCGCGTGCGAGCTTCGCCTCGGGCATGTTGGTCATGCCGATCAGCTCGACGCCCCAGCTGCGGTACACCAAGCTCTCGGCTCGGGTGGAAAACTGCGGCCCCTCCATGCACACGTAGGTGCCGCCGCGATGCACCGTGGGCACTGGGGTAGCGGCCGGATCGAGCGCCTCGAGCACTTGGCTGGCGCTGGCAAAGAGGGCGCTGGCGAGGACCGGGCAGATGGGCTCTGCAAACGCTACATGGGCGGCGGCGCCTTCATCGAAATAGGTCGAAATGCGCCGTTTGGTCAGATCGATGAATTGGTCGACAACCAACAGATCGCCCGGGGCGATGTGCTCCTTCATCGAGCCAGTAGCGCTGACCGAAACGACGCAATCAGCGCCGAGCTTCTTGAGGGCGCAGATGTTGGCGCGATAGTTGATCGCGTGTGGTGCGACGCGGTGGCCACGACCGTGTCGCGGCAAAAACAGCAGCGTGGTGTCGCAATCGTCGAGCCGGGCCCGAATGACGGCGTCGCTCGGGGGGCCGTAGGGTGTCTCGACACTGACCTCCTCGGTTTCCTTGAGTCCCGGGATATCATACAAACCGCTGCCGCCGATGACGGCCATTGTCTTGCTCATGTTTGACGTCTGCTCCTGTTGACTCCTGCAGCCGCAAGGCTTGGCGGCTACGACGAGGGGGGGTGGTGCTTGGTCTGCGCCAAGAGTTTCTCGCAGCGCAACGCATGACGGTCGCGTCTGCAACGCTCTGCGACGGTAACCGCGTGCAGGCGTGTGTACGCGCGCTCGAGGTCGTCGTTTACCACGACGTAGTCGAAGAGCCCGTAATGCGCGATTTCGCGCTTCGCGTTGGCCAGTCGCCGTCGGGTCGTCTCCTCATCTTCGGTGCCGCGACCGCGCAGACGCCGTTCCAGCTCTTCGAGGGATGGGGGCAAGATGAACACGCTCACTGCTTCTGGAAAATGTGCGCTGATTTGGCGTGCGCCCTGGAAATCGATGTCGAAAAGGATGCCCGTGGCCTGTTGGCGTGCCCGCTCGATTTCGGCCAGCGCAGTGCCGTAGCAGTGCCCGTGGACTTCTGCCCACTCGCCGAATGCGTCGTCAGCCACCATCTTCTGGAAGCTCGCGTCGTCCACGAAGTGGTACTCGCGACCGTCCACTTCGTTGGGACGTGGTTTGCGTGTCGTATGTGAGACGCTGAAATGCAAACCGCTCAGCTGCTCGCGTAAGCGGTTGCACAGAGTCGTCTTTCCCGCCCCCGATGGAGACGAAACGATCAGCATCAAGAACCCGTCCACGTCCTGGGGCTTTGACATCGCTAACGCTACATTCCTCGCCGACGCTTGATGTCGGCCTTCATGCGGGCGTACTCGATCTCCCACATCCGGGAGCCTTCCTGGACGTGCTTGAGCTGGCCCCGCACTTCTCGGTCGATGCGCTCATCGGCAGAAGTGTCGGTCTGAACGAAGGGCCGCATGCGACGGCGCAGCACGTGGTCTTCGGCGTACACTTCGTCCACGTTGTTCGACCGCATGAGCATTTCGAGAAGTTGGTTCAAGATGTAGTCGAGACCGTCCTCGCCCACTTGGATGCCAGCTTGCTCGGCCGTGAGCTTCTTGATGCGACCAAATTCGCCTTGGGGCAAGCCCCGCTGTTGAACCAATTCGCGAGCGCGCGCCAATACCTGATCGACTTGGGCCAGGTAATTGTTGAGCACAGCCTCGATGTCTCTGGCAACCTCCTGGGCGCTGACGACGTCGATATCGCCGTTATCTGTGAGTGCTTTGACGATTTTTCGGCTGAGTGTCGGAAGCTGATTTCGGTGCAGCTGCATGGCTCATTCGTCCTCCGTTTGGCGGACCGGCTGGGCATGGTGAAGCTGCCCTCTAGCAGTGTCAACGGTTCCGCGGCAATATGCGGTGCTGTTGAGAGCTGAAACGACCCCCTGCCCTTGGTGCGGTGCCGCCGTACATGACGAGGACGAGCTGTGCATGAGCTGCATGCGTAGCCCCTCTCAACATCCATCTCGCAAGAGGCCTTCAGGTGGTCTTGGTGACTTCGAGCTAGAGCTCGGTTCTGTTCCGCCGCCGCATGCGGCTGCGCCCAAGAGCGCGCCGCGCGGTCCCGATTCGACGCGGGCACCGCTGCCGGACTTGCCAGGCTCCGATCGTCGCGAGCGGCGACCGCCACCATCTTCTCGGCGCAAAGCCACCGCGTTGGGCTTCAGCGATCCAGGTGTGGCCGTACCCGATTCCAGCCCGCGCTCCGATTCCGGCCCTCGTTCCGACCGTGGTGCTCGAGCCGATGATGGGCCAACGTCGCGGCCCGCCCCGCCCAGCTCTCGCCGCAGTGGTAGGGGGGCGGCGCAGCCTCCGCCCTCATCGCGACGCCGGCCGATGGGGGGCTCGGAGCTCGACCTCGGGGCTGATCGCGGCAGTCCCGCAGCCGACGAGCACAATGAGCCATCCTGGCAAAAACCAGCCTCGCAACCGCTCGCCGACGACGGGCTCGGGCCGCTCGATCTGTCACTGCCGTCGAGTCGTCGCGGCAACCAAGCTCGACAATCTGATCCGCCTTCTTCCTCGAGAGGCCAAGGACGCCCGGGCAGTGGAGCCTTCGAAGATGATGGGCTTGCGCTCGAGCTGCCTTCTCACTCCGAGCGTTCCAGCGATGCGCAGGTCGAGCCCAGGCCTGCTGTCGCTGACGACGGCGGCACGGCCAAATCAAAACCAGCGTCAGGCCAGGGCGACTTTGATAGCTTGGATGGCTGGGGCGAAGATGGCGACAGTCTCGGTGACCTCGGCATACAGCTCGAGTCGATTCGGCCGCCGGGCGGCGACAAGAAAGCGGCGCCGAAGCCTCGGCTTGCCACGGCCTCTCAGGCTGGGGCTGAGCGGCCATCGGCCGACGGAGCAACAGCGCAACGCCAACTTGCGGGGCCGCCCGCACCACCCGTGATCGAAGTCGATCCGTTCGAGGTCAAGCTGCTCGCTGATTACGGGGCAGTGCCTGCGAATATTTTTGGAACCGTGCGCTACACCATCCGGGTTTACCAGCGCCGCAAGAAGCTTCGGGAGCTGGAGAAACAGCAGCAGGGGTTTTTCGAGCGCGCACGTCGCCGCGTGCAGGAAAAGTACGCGGCCATCGTGGAGCAAGTGCGTGATGGGGCCAGCGAGCAGGACGAGGAGCTGCAAAGCGTGCTCGCACCGATCCAGGAGGCGACGCAGCTCATCGGGGACCGGGCCGCACAGCTCGAGGCCACGCGCGAGCAATTCGAAGCCCAAGTTGCCAAGCTCGAGGGCGAGCTGAGCTCTCGCGGTGATGACCGCAAGGAGATCGAGGCCGATCGCAATCGGGCTCAGATCGTCCTAGAAGATTGCTTGCAGAAGCAAGCGCGCTGTCAGGCGAATTTGCGACGGGTGCGCAGCCAACTCGGCGCGGCGCATGACGCGGCAGCCGCGGCTGCTGGCGAGAACGCAGAGTTCGCACCGCCTGAGCATGCCCGCCAGATCGCTGAGCTCGAGGGGCAAAAGGCCAGCCTGACCGAGCAGCTGCGGGCGCATGACGGCGCCGTGGCTGACGCGCGCCGAACGGTTGGGGTTCATGACAAGGCATTGCGCGAGCTAGGCCGCCGAGTGGGCAACATTCACGACCGCCGCCGGGCTCTCGATCAGCAAGCGAGCGAGGCGCGCGATCTGCGGGTGGAAGGGCTGCGCGCCGCCGAACAGACCCGCCTCGACGCCTTTGAGCGCACCTTGCGGCTGCTGCTCGACGACCACGCACAGCTGTTCGACGACCAGACGCGGGAGGCTGTAGAACAGCTCGATCAGGAGCTCGGCGAAGCGCGCTACGAGTGCGAAAAGCACAGCCAGGCCATCAACGCATACGATGAAGACGCCTACAAGAAGGGCGTCGTGATCATGGTGGTCGTGGCGGTTGGGCTGCTGCTGGCCCTCTTCGCAATCGCTCGCGTGGGTTAGCCACCAAGTGACCGACCCGGGTAAGGCATCGGGCGGGTAAGGAATCGGGTACCGGTACCAGTCACCTGTCACTTAGCAAATCCCACAAAATCGCATATTGCTCCATATTATCCAGCATATGCAGAGTGCCAGATCCGGTACCGGTACCAGTCACTTGTCACTTAGCGAATGTCAGTCGGGGGCCTAGGGACTCGGCCACTAGGGTGAGATAGCTACTTGGACTTCTTCTTGCCGTGTCTGCTGGCGTGGCCGATTCGCAATCGGTCACGCACGGCGCGCCGCTGCCGCTCCTTGTAGCTCGCATGAGACGCTTCGCCTTTTTCGTTCGCCTCCTCGGTCTGACGGTCCACCATCTGGAACTCGCAGAGGCCGAAAATGATCGGGCCGAGGGGTTGAACGTGCGCAGGCGCTTTGGCGCTCAATGGCTCCGGCGTTCGCACTGGCAAGTCGGCGACGAAGTGGATGATGCGATAGCTCTCGGCGCTGAACAAGTTGTCCGTCATGGTGACCGCATCGAGCCCACCAGCTCCTTCGACGCGATTCACCAAGGTCGCGTATTGAGGGTGCTTTTTGAAGTGGTGGCGTAACTGGAAGATGGTGTTGACGCTCTCGGTGGGCACCAAATAGTTGAAGGGCAGCAAGTGCTGAGAGAGGTAGAGCACCACCGGCAGGATGTCTTCCTTGGTGCGCGTCACGATACGGAAGCGTTGCTTGTCGTACACCGCCGAAGCGTGGGCCTCGCGCTTACTCAGCAGCTTGGTGTAGATGGAGTCGCGACGTTTCCGTCCACCAACGAACTCAGTGATCGGTAGGCCGTCGGCCAGCATGTGCCCAACCAAGCGATAGACCCGCTCCTCGACCATGCTGAACATCTCTTGGTCGCTGAGCGCTAGCGAGTATTGCAGCTCGCGGGCCTCGACGTGGTGGATGATGTGCATCGCCTTGAGGATGATGCAGGCGCACAGCTGTCGATGGCCCTTTCCCGAAGCGATGAGCAGCAGCTCGACGACACTCGCTTGCTCGACGGGCCGCGGGATAGGGAAGTTGAACTGGCGCCGCAAATAGTCGATTGCGGCGCCCTTGATTTGGGCGATCCGCCTGCGGTCATTGGCCTGGCTGACATCGAAACCATGCGAAGCGATGAAGGTGTTGACCTCCTGCTCCGAAGTGAAGTCGAGGCGGGTCCAGTCGATGACCGAGCTACCTTGCAGCAGCAACCAGATGCTGCGCAGGTCCATCAGACTGAAGTCTTCGAGCCGTTTGAGCGGCTGGGACGCCGCAGAGGCCGGTTGCTCATGCTGGCCCATGGCTCGGCTTCCTCAGGATGGGTTAGACCAGGCGGATTTGACCGTCGTCAGGGGTCAGTCCTGGGGGTCGGCAGCCTCGAGCTGCCAATGGTTAGGGTGCCAAGGAAGATCCCCATAGTCAGCAGAATCACGAACACGTGGCCCAAATGAGCACCGCTGTATCCAATTGCCGCGAATGGGGCTAGTGCTGCCAAATACCAGGGGGCTAGTTTCATGGCGTCTCCGTCTTGGTCGTCCTCTACCTCTGCTCTGCAGAACGTTCAGGTAAAGCAAATTGAGGTAGGTGCATGTAGGTTAAACTGCCACGTTTACCGACGTTGGGCAAAGAAGTAGCTGGCTTCGTTTCGGACCTCAAGCCTTTTCTACTCGCACGAAATGAGCCACCGAAACCGCGATGAGCGAGCTCACGAAATAGGTCGGTCATGGCGCGGGCTTAGGGCCGATTGCTGATGCGTATTCGAGCCCAAGAAAAGTGTCTGGACAGCCACGGCCATGGCCGACCAGCCACACATTTGCCAAAAGCAGGTGCAGAACGTCCGTGCATGAAACAGCTTGCGTTCACTCTGGACGGGCTCTAACCGCGTCACATAACCGATGGCGACTGAAAGCGAGCATGACGCAAAGCGTCGACGGTGGCCGTTGCTGCTCTTGGCGGTGGGCGCTGTAGTGGCCGCGATGGTGTTTCTCAACACGTCGCCGGCTGAGCACACCGTCGAGTTGCGCCTAGCCAATCCCGGTAACATTCGTGGGCTGCAGTTGAGCTGGCGGGACGAAAATGGCGAGCTTTTGCGCAGCAGGCATCTTCGGTTCGGCAAATCTGGCGCTCCGCGACGCATCGATGCATCATTGACGGCGCCAAGTGGCCAGATCCGGCTGGAGGTAGCGGTGGAGCGCGACGGGGCAGGCACTCGGGTGCACCGACGGCGTTTGCGCCTCAAGCGGGGGCAGGGCGCCACGGTCGTGCCCATCGCCGAGTAGGGCCTAGAGTGGGGAAACACACTCGTGCACCTCGCCTGGCGAACCAAAGCGCCTAGCGGGCCGACCGCGAGTGCGAACGGGGCGAACGCTTGCTCAGAAGTTACGCACGTACGTGACGAGCTGGTCGACGACCTCGGGCGGGAGCTTGTCGAAGGGCGGCATGACATTGCGCCCTTTCTTGATGATTTCAGCTATTTCCGCCTTTGTAGCCCGCTTCTTGAACTCAGGTTGCGTCAGATCGGGGGCTTTCAGGGCCGGACCATCAGGGCCGTCCCCGCGACCGCTCACGCCGTGACAGCGCGCGCAATGCTTGGCGTAGGCAACGCTGCCAGGACCAGTTGGCGCTTTGGCGGGAGCTTTGGCTGTGGGACGCGCAGACGGCTTCGCCCGCGCCCCACCGACTGAGGCGGTGGTGGTGCGAGCGTTGCCGTCGTGGTCCTTGGGCGACCATTCGCGCCTCTCGTTCGAGCTGCTGTTATCGCAGCCAAGCAGGCTGACGATGCAGACGATGAGGGACAACCCCTTGGCCATCAAGCGCAGCTTGCTACTTGCAGGGATCACCAGCGATCTTGCCACCACCGTCGACGGGACGGCCAGCGATGGCCTTGTTGTCGAGCTCGGCGTTGACGAATTCGACGCGACGGTTGGCCTGCTTGTCGTCAGCGGACTTTTCGGGGTCAACCTTCAGGGCAGTTTGACCAAATCCAACAGGCAGAAGGCGTTTGCAGTCGATGCCTTTGGCGACGAGCCAACGAGCAACTGCCATGGACCTCTGCTCGCTCAAGACCTGGTTGGACTGGGGCGTGCCGTCGGTGTCGGTGTGACCCTCGATGCGATGCTTGGTAACGCGGGGGTGCTGCTCGAGATAGGCTTGCACGATTTCCAGCACGGCATCGCTCTCAGACTTCAAATTGGCGTTCCCGGTCTCGAACATGATGGCGCCAGGCAACTCGACCCGATTGTTCTTCACCTTGAACTTGAACTTGCCGAATCGGGGCTTGGGCTTGGGCTTGGGCTTTGGAACCGGCTTCGGCGTTGGCGGTGGCGGCGGTGGCGGCTCCGGGCCGGCCTTTACTGACACCTTGCAGCCAACGACGCCAAAGGCGGCAATGGCGATGATGCTGGCTACCCGAGCTAGGTTTTTACGCATTGAGATCGTTCTCCTCGTTGTGACAGACATGCACTATTTTTCGTGCGGAAAGGAAGTCCCCGACCACACCAAGGTGCGGGCCGGGCCCCGACTTCGACGAAGCGCTAGGCCCCCCGATTCACTACCGCGCGGTTCTACTCCGTCGGCAGGACAAACGGAACCGGGAAAACAAGCTTTCGTCGTAGCTGCATCTACTGCGCATAGAGCACGAAAACGACGGACGAGCATCTTGAAGACAAAAGAAAGACGCGCCCCCCAGCAGCTCGTGACTGCTGAGCGACGCGTCGCAGCTTGATAGGGCTCGAAGCCGGAATCAACCAGCGCTGCCGCCGGCGCCGCCGGACTGACCACCGCCGCCAGGAGCGGAGCCGCCGGGAGCGGAGCCACCGGGACCGGAGCCGCCAGGTCCTTGACCGCCCGTAGCACAGGGATCCTCAGCCGGCTCGGCCTCTTCGCCCACCGCGCCGAGCTTGACCAGCTTGGACTCGAAGCCCAGGCCAATCGAGATGGCATCACAGGTCTTGGTGGGATCCTGCGTGCCGTCGGCAAGGATGTCGGAGGCCTGGCGAATCTGGTCGGCCAAGCTGTCGAAGGTCGTACCCGTGCAGAGGCCCGGGTCGAATGATCCTGCGACCTTACGCAGCTCTTCGATCAGAACCTCGACGTTGAGGACGCCCGCGATGACGCCGTTGCTCGCCGAGGTGTGCCCCTCGTTCATTTCCATCGTGATGACGGCCTTGCTGATGGTGAGGGTCAGGGTGAAACCTGCCACCGAAAGGGCCAGATCGAGGTTGCCAGGAGTGCCGGAAACCCAAGTGTTGTCAGCAACGTAGCTCTTGGGGAACTGAATCTTCGAGCTGGTGATGTCGTTCGGATCGTCGAGCAGCTCCGGCACCACGGGCCACTCGTCGCTGCCGTCCCACGCCGGTGCTTTCTGCATGGCTTCGGCATAATCGCCGCCCACATAGAGCCGGGTGTGCAGATCGACGTAGTCCTTGCCGCTGCCGAGCTTCTCCACCGAAGTCATGATGGTGAACGTGCCGTCTTGGATGTTCTCGTTGACTTGCTGTGCAGCGTCCTGGGCCAATCCAGTGATGATCGGCAGCAGCAGCTTGCCGAACGCATTGTCGATACCGCCGTTGCCGTCCGGATAGATCGAGCTCGGTGCGGCGCCCTTGTTCGGCTTGCACAGGTCAGTCGAAGTCTTCTTCGAGATCTTGCCGTCGAGGTTGTAGCCGAACTGCTTCCACGCGGTGGGGCTTGGCGAGCCGCTCCGGTCGGTGTCGCCCAAGAACAACTTGTGGACCGCCAACACCACGCCGTCGCCGTCACCGGCTACGCCGTCGGCCGGTTTCTCGGGCGGCACGATGCTGTTGCCAGCAGCGGGGTCGTCGGTGTTTTCGTCGGTTTCGCCGCCGCAGCCGTAGGCGAAGGTTGCCGCGAGGACGGCGAGCGAGAGGCCAGCGCAGACGAGAGAGGAACGGAGCATCGTGATGCCTTTCAGTGGGATTGCGGCCATTCTTAGCCCTCTTATGGACCGAATCGTTGCCGCGCGAAAAAAGGAATGCGGTTGCGTGCAGCTCACATTGCACGTCGTGGCATATAAATAGGGCGGCGCGTCAATTCACGCAAGCGTATAGCGCGACCCCACCCTGATGAGCTTCGATGGGCGGCTTGCGTCGCGCCACAGAGCCAGTTACGTCCCAGCGCCGTGACTGCTGAGTTCGTCCATTTGCACGTGCACAGCGAGTACTCGCTGCTCGATGGGTCGATTCGGTGCAAGTCACTGGCAGATTCGGCCCGCCAACTCGGCATGCCGGCGGTGGCCCTCACCGATCACGGCAACATGTTCGGTGCCATTACCCATTACCAACGCTGCCTTGCGACGGACGTGACGCCGATTCTCGGGTGCGAGGTCAACGTGCTTCGCGATCGCCCCGAAGGCGCCTCACATCGCATTGGGTCGGGCCAGGATGCCCCCCTCGACCATCTGGTGCTGATTGCCGAGAACGCTGAGGGTTACGAGAACTTGTTGCGCGTCGTGTCCATGGGCCACCTCGAGCCAGCGAGCCCCATGGCGCCGAGCGTCCGGCTCGAGACCATCGCCGAGTCCTCTAAAGGACTGATTGGCCTCAGTGGCTGCATGGGCGGCGTGGTCGCTCAACAAATACTCGTCTTTGGCGAGCAAGCGGGACGCGAAGCGCTCGAGCGGCTGTCGGCCGTTTTCGAGCCCGGCAGCTTCTTCGTGGAACTGCAGGATCACGGGTTGGTTGAGCAACCAGTGCTCAATGGCCTGCTCGTCGATCTCGCTGGCCAGCTTGGTCTCGACTTGTGCGCGACCAACGATTGCCACTTTTTAGACAAGAGCGATGGCGAGGCTCAGCTGTACCTGAGCTGCATTGCGACCGGTCGGGCGTTCGCTTCAGCATTGCAAGGGCATCACGGCCGCTACGAGATGTACCTCAAGCCGCCCGAGCAGATGGCCCACTTGTTCCGCGAGCTGCCTGCCGCGGTGCGCTCTACGCTTGCGATCGCCGAGCGGTGCCAAGCGCTCGAGTTGCGCTTGAACCAGCCGATGTTGCCCACATTTGACGTGCCAGAGGGGCACGATGCGGCCTCTTATTTGCGTGAAGTTGCCCACGAGGGGCTGACGACGAGGCTGGCGGAGCTTCGCGCGACTGGACGGCAGTGTGACGAGGCAGCGTTTCGCGAGCGCTTGGATGTCGAGCTCGAAATCATCATCAGAATGGAGTTTCCCGGCTACTTTCTGATCGTCTGGGACTTCATTCGCTTCGCCAAGCAGCAGCATATTCCGGTTGGACCAGGCCGAGGCTCAGGGGCGGGCTCCTTGGTGGCCTACAGTCTGTGCATCACCGATTTGGACCCGATCGAGCACGGACTCTTGTTCGAGCGCTTCCTGAATCCCGAGCGCGTGAGCATGCCGGACTTCGACATCGACTTCTGCATGGATCGACGCGACGAGGTGATCGCCTACGTTGCAGAGCGCTATGGCGCGAGCTCCGTTGGACAGATCGCAACCTTCCACGAGCTCAAGGCTCGTAGTGTGATCAAAGACGTGGCTCGGGCAATGGGCTTGCCCGCGACCGAGTCCCAGCGAATCGCCAACCTCATTCCCCAAAAAGGGCCTGGCGTGATGTACACCATCAGCGAGGCGCTCGAGATCGAGCCTAAGCTCAAGGCTGTCATCGAGACCGATCCGACGGTCCGCGAGCTGATCTCACAGGCCCAGCGCCTCGAGGGCTTGACCCGCCACGCTGGAATGCATGCCGCCGGCGTGGTGATCAGCGAGGGCCCTCTGTGGCAGCACGTTCCTTGCTTCAAGAACAATGACGTCATCGTTACCCAGTTTGCCAAGGACGAAGTGGAGGCCGCTGGGCTGGTCAAGTTCGACTTCTTGGGCCTCAAGACCCTGACCGTCATCGACATTGCCCAACGGCTCATCAACGAACGGCCTGACTTGGCCGAGGGGCCCCGCCTCGATATCCAGCGGGTGCCGCTAAATGACGGCAAGACCTTCGCGCTGCTGCAGTCTGGCGAGACGACGGGCGTGTTCCAGCTCGAATCGAGCGGAATGCAGCAGTTGTTCAAGGATCTGCGCCCCGATGCGTTCGAGGACATCGTGGCCGCGGTGGCCCTCTACCGCCCCGGCCCACTCGGCACGGGCATGGTCAAGGACTTCGTCGACTGCAAGCATCGCCGCAAGCCGGTGGCCAAAATGCACAAGCTGGTCGACGACATCCTGCAGCCCACCTACGGCGTCATCGTTTACCAGGAGCAAGTCATGCAGATCGCCCAGCGGCTGGCTGGCTACTCCTTGGGCGGCGCGGATTTGCTGCGTCGCGCGATGGGCAAAAAGAAGCCGGAGGAGATGGCCAAACAGCGTGGCTTGTTCGTCGACGGTTCGCTCAACAACGGGGTGCTGCGTGAAGACGCCGAGCGCATCTTCGACCTGTTGGAGTTTTTCGCTGGATATGGCTTCAACAAGTCCCACAGCGCCGCTTACGCGCTGCTCACCTACCAGACCGCTTATCTGAAAGCACATTACCCGGTCGAGTTCCTCTGCGCCCTGCTGACTGCCGATCGGGACAAGACCGACAAAGTGGTCCGAATCATCGCGGAGGGTCGGGCGTGGGGCGTGGAGATTCTCCCGCCGGAGATCAACGAGTCGAAGATTGACTTCACGGTGGTGTATGCCGAGGCCGGGCAACAGGAGGGCAAACCAGCAACTCCAAAACAAGCGTCCAAGCGACGCAAACAGCGGCACGCGCGCGCCAAGGACCCCTTGGATCCGAAAATTCGCTTTGGCTTGGGCGCGGTGCGCGGCGTCGGGGCGAGCGCGCTGGAGTTGCTGCTCGAAGCGCGCGCTGATGGTGCTTTTGAAGACCTATTCGACCTCGCTCAGCGGGTCGATCTGCGCCGCTTCAATCGGGGCGTGCTCGAAGCTTTGGTGCAATGCGGTGCGTTCGATGCCTCGCTCGATCGCTTTGGGCTGACGCGTTCCCGGGCGGCGGCCTCCGTCGACCGCGTGATCGAGCGGGGCCGCGCAGCGAGCCGCGACCGCGAGTGTGGCCAGACCAGCTTGTTCGGCCTTTTTCAGCAAGCGCAACCACAAGGCACTGACCCGTCGCCCGATGCGGACTACGTCAAGTGCGAGCCTTGGGATCTGCGCGAGACCCTTCGTCGCGAGAAGGAGTCGCTCGGTTTCTACGTTTCAGGACATCCCCTCGATCGCTACGGCGTGGAGTTGCACCGCTTCGATGTGGCCGAATCGCGCGCCTTGCCCGCCATGGATCCATGGTCGAAGGTGCGGGTGGCCGGTACGGTAGAGGGCTATCGAGAACGCATATTTCGATCAGGTGGCAAGATCGCGTTTTTCGTGCTGGAAGACCTTGGCGGGGGCGTCGAGGTCAAAGTCCGCGAAAAACAGCTGGCCCGCTGCGGCGAGGTGCTCACGAGCGGCGAACCGGTGCTGATCAACGGAAAACTCCAATTCCCCCACAGCGACGATGACGATCAATCCGACAGCGGTCCACGACAGCCGACCTTGCTGCTCGACGAGGCGGTGCTGCTCAGTGAGATCATTCGCTCCGAGACCCGCTCGGTCATCATCCGCCTCAGCAGTGACAGCGCACAGCGCGGCAAGCTTCTGAAGTTGCGAAAAGTGCTCGAAGCCTCTCCCGGCAGTTGTCCGGTTCAGCTCATCATCCGTACAGATGACGGTGCAGAGGCTCTGCTGGGGCTTGGACAAGCGCTTCGCGTCGAGCCCCGGGATGCAATGCTGGCGAGCCTGGAGCGCCTGTTCGGTACCAATGTGACAGAGCTGCGATCGAAGCCGTGAGCCCCAAGATGCTTCAACATCGCGAAATCCTGCGGTCGTACCACTACCGGGGCTCGTGTATTTCTTCTGCTGGTGGTATGAGAATGCGGGCATGAACGAGCGCCTGGACGAGCTTGTGCGCGTCGACGCAACGGGCACTGCGCACCCAGTTGGTCGCAGTGCGAGCCGAGAGCTTCGTTCGCGGCAGGGCGCCATGCGCTTGCTGTCATCCCCCGAGCACGTCGTGGTCCTGCGCTCGACCGTGGACGATTTGCTCGACGGACGTCCATTTTGGATGACGGGTGAGCTCACCCAGCCTGGCGCGCTCTGGGACCTCATCGGCATGTTTGGTCAGGGCAACTGGACCGGCGAGCTGGTGGTGGTTGATGATTCCCGCCGCCGGGTGTTCTTCGATCAAGGCAGCGTGGTGGGCGCCAACTCTTCGGCCGAGCGCGAGAGACTTGGCGAGGTGCTCTACCAGTACGGTGCGCTCAGCGCTGAGCAGGTGCAGATCGTCGTCGATGCGTGCACGCCCGAGGTGCGTTTCGGCGAAGCCGCCGTGGCCCTGGGTTTTTTGAGTCCCGAGAAGCTCTTCGAGCTCATCGGCAAGCAAACCGAAGAGATCCTCTACGCCGCGATGTTGGTGGCGCAGGGGTCATTCTATTTCATCCAAGGTTTTGACGAGGCGCAGCTGCCGTATCGGTTGAACCTGGCAGTCCCCTCGCTGCTGATGGAAGGGGTTCGGAGAATGGATGAAATGAGCTGTTTTCGGGCGAGGATCCCGTCGAGCTCTCACGTGCCGGTTCGTGTCGCCGGTCAGCAGCTGCCCGGCGACCACGAGCACTTCACGTTGTTCGAGGCGATTGATGGAAACAGAGCCATCGACGACATCGGTCGGGTGCTCGGCCTCGGTCAGTTCGAGACGACGCGAGCCATTTTCCAGCTCGTCCAACAGCGCGCAGTAACGGTCAACGCCCCCCGTCCGACCGGTCCGGTGGCGATTGTGTTGCTCTTCAACCAAGCCATCGAGCTCATTTTGCGCAAAGTCGACGCAGCCGGCGGTGGCCGCGACGTGCGCGAGCAACTGGCAAGCTTTGCCACTGCAAGTGGCGTTTACGACGCGCTGTTCCGCGATGCTGGTCCTTCCCAGACGGGGGTGTTGGAGCCGGAAAAGATCGGTGAAAACATAGAGATACTGGTCGGCCGCGAAGATGCCGTCGCGATGCTGAGTCAATGGCTATACGAGTACGCCTCTTTCGCCATGTTCATCGCTGAGCCTCTGCTCCGCGTCCGTAGGCTGTCCGAGGGCACCGAGCCGCCGTCGACCGAAGGGGCGACCGTCTCTCGCCAGGTGGCCGACTTGCTCAAGCCCCTCGTGGGCGAACCAAAGACGCCCACGCTTGCTCCATAGCGAGTCTCGGCGCGCCAGCTATTTGGATTCGCCTCTTTGTATGCCGTAGGCCCGAATCTTCTTGTGGAGGTTGGTGCGCTCCACGCCTAGCGCCACGGCAGCGCGCGAGACGTTCCACTCGTGGCGCACCAACGTTTCGATGATGTGGGTGCGCTCGGCGTGCTCACGCACCTCACGCAAGGTCATGGCGGCGTCCGCGTCGGCGGTGGCTGCCCCAGCACGCGCGGGCGCGACTGTGTCGTCGAATGGGTCGATGTGCGGATCCTCGGGCAGATCGGCGATGGTGATTTCCTCACCTGAGAGGATCACCGCGCGCTCCACCACGTTGCGAAGCTCGCGCACGTTACCAGGCCACTTGCGACCCTGAAGGGCGCCGTAGACAGGCGCTGCGATGCGTTTCTGTTTGAAGCCGTTTTCCTCGCAGAAAGCGCGCATGAACGCTTCGGCCAGCAGGGGGATGTCGTCGGTACGCTCGTCGAGCGTCGGCACACCAATGGGGAATACGTTGAGTCGGAAGAACAGGTCCTCGCGAAAGGTCCCTGCAGTCACTTCGCGGGTCAGATCCTTGTTGGTGGCCGCTAGCACGCGCACGTCCACGTTGAAGGTGTGCTCGGAGCCCACGCGGCTCAGCTCGCCGCTCTGCAGCACCCGCAAGACCTTGGCCTGCGCCGCAAGCGCCATGTCGCCGATTTCGTCCAAGAACAACGTCGCGCCGTGGGCTTGCTCGAATAGTCCGCGCTTCTTTTGCTCAGCACCGGTGAACGCGCCACGCTCGTGTCCGAACAGCTCGCTCTCGATCAGCTCGCGCGGAATAGCCGCGCAGTTGACCTTTACGAAGGGCATTTCGGCGCGGGTGGAGAGCCTATGGATGGCGCGGCTGACCAGCTCTTTACCCGTACCGCTCGGTCCCGTGATCAATACGTTTGCCTTGGTCGGAGCGACCCGTTCGATGTCGTGATAGAGCCGCTGCATGACCGGCGTGCTGCCGATCATCTCGTCGCGCGTGAGCTCCGCACGCAGCGCAAGGAGCTGCCTGAGCAAGCTGGTGCTCTCCAGGGCTCTGGCAACGCTGAGCAACACGCGCTCTCGGTTGAGAGGCTTTTCGAAGAAGTCCGCCGCGCCGAGCTTGATGGCGCTCGCCGACTCTTCGCTCGAGGCATGCCCACTGATGACCAGCACGGGGATGTGACGGTGCAGCTCGTCCTCTTTCAGCTTGGAGAGCCATTCCAACCCGCTCATTTGCGGGAGCATCAAGTCCAAGATGATCAAGTCCACAGGCGTGGTCGAGGTGCACAGCGTTTCGGCAGCCGCTTCGGCCGTCTCCGCCTCCAACACAACGTATCCTTCGGCGACGAGAATCATCTTCAGTGCGCGCCGAATGTTGCGCTCGTCATCGACGACCATCACTTGGGAGGGAGGGGCGTTGTCTCGCTCGATTTGGCTTTCGCTCATCGGGAATGTTTTACCAGAGTCCCCTTGACCTCTCGACCCCTCGATCCTTAGCCTCCTGCGCGATGCGCCGCTGTGCTGCTGTCATGCTCTTGCTCCTGTCCTGCTTGTGGGCCTGCGATTTCCAGCCCACCAAGTCGGCCGCTAGCCTCACGTACACCGAGGATGCCAACGCCGCCTACAAGGAGGCGATGGAGGCGTATCGAAACAAGAGCTGGGAGGATGCCCGGGCCCTGTTCTCGGAGCTCAAGCGTCTGTTCAGCTACAGCCGCTATGCACGCTTGGCCGAGCTACGGCTCGCCGATGTAGATTTCGAGCAGGGCAAGTACTCCGAGGCGATCACCAATTATCGCGCGTTCGTGCGCGGCCATCGGGGCGACCCGAACGTGGAGTACGCGAAATATCGAATCTGCAAGTCGTTGTATCTCGATATCAGCGACACCATCTTGCTGCCTCCGGCCGAGGAGCGAGAGCAAGCCAACACCGCCGATGCATATCGTGAGCTGCGGGGCTTCAACCGCCGCTACCCGCGCAGCCGCTACCGGGTCGACGCACGTTATATGTTGGACGTGGTTCGGCAGCGATTGGTGCGCCACGAGCTGTATGTCGCCCGTTACTACCTGAAAAAAGACAACTTCGAGGCTGTCATCAGTCGCATCGACTACGCACTGAAGACCTACGCTGGCTCGGGTTTGGATGCCGAAGCGCTCGTGCTCAAGGGTGAGACGCTCCTCAAGATGCACAAGCCCGATCGCGCCAGGGCGGTGTTCGAGAAAGTGGTCCGCGACCATGGTGGTCCGTTCGGCCGGGTGGCGAAACGGTTCTTGGACACGCTGGCCGCTGAGCCGGCGAGCAAACCCAAGCCCAAGTCTGATGCCCCAGCATCCAAGTCCCCAGATGGGAACGGATCGGGCGCCGCTGATCCAGGCTCCGGGGGGCTGAAGAAGGCTGCACCGCGCGGGCCGCGGATATGATTTGACGATCCCGCGCAAGTGCACCAAAAATGCAAGGGTCGCATGGCTCAAAAGGTACCAATGACGCCCGAAGGGCAGCAGCGTTTGCGCGAAGAGCTCAAACAATTGAAGGACGTCGAGATGCCGCGCGTGGTCAAGGACATCGCCACGGCGCGCGACCATGGAGATCTCAGCGAAAACGCCGAGTATCACGCGGCCAAGGATCGCCAAGGCATGATCCACGCGCGCAGCAAGTACATCGAGGATGTGCTGAGTCGCGCTGAAGTCATCGATCCGAGCAAGCTCAGTGGCGACACCGTCAAGTTTGGTGCTCGAGTGTGCTTGCTCAACATCGATACCGATGAGGAAGTGACCTACCAACTCGTCGGACCCGAGGAATCGGACGTGAAACAAGGACGCATCTCGGTGTCGTCGCCCTTGGCCAGAGGTCTCATCGGACGTGAAGTCGGCGATGAGGTCACCGTATCCCTCCCGGGTGGGACGCGGATCTACGAAATCCAAGAGATTTCTTTCGGTTGAGGAGCAGCGCCGATGCGCGAGGCGCTACTTCGTTGGGCCGACGCCTTTCTCTGCGCTGCGCTGCTATTGCTTCTCGAGGCGTTGGTCGTAGCAGCGATCCATTGGAATCAAATCGCAGGCGGCTATGAGCTTGGTAGAGTCTTGCACTCAGTCCTGCCCATCGGTGTGGTTGCGGCAGCTGTTGTGGCTCTCGGTGGCTGGGCCCTGCTGGCCAGCGTGCAACACATTGAGGGGATCAAGCCGCGTTTGTGGCTGAGCTCGCTCAGCGGACTTTGGGCGCTGGGCGTGGCTTTTGGTGTCTCGACGGGGCGGCATCTGCAGGGGGCGCGACGACCTGTTTTCGTCGTGGTCGTCACGGCTGCTGCAGTGACCGCGGGCTGGTTTTTGGCGCCCAAGCTCTCGGGGCTGATCCGCAGGCTTCAGGAGCGCGGTTCCTACGCACTACTTGGGGCATTGGCCGTAGTGATTGTCGCGCTCGAGCTGGCCAATACGTGGATCTTGCCGCGCCTGTACCCGGCTTTTCACTGGGGACTCGGACTGCTGACTCTGTGGGTGGCTGCGCTGCTCAGCTATGGCTGGTCGCCGGAGCGCTGGCTGCGGCTACGTGCAGGAATGGCGGCCGTCTTGGCGTCGTTGTGCCTGCTAGCGTCCTACGGCGCACCCGAGCGATTGAGCCTCTACGACAACATACGCTTCATCTACCTCGAGCGAGCGCCTCTGCTCGCCAACGCGCTGCGCCTCGGGGCGCTGGTCTCGCCGCCCGTGACGCTGGACGAGGCGGAAGCATTCAAGCCCTACCGCAGTCGTCACCGCGCGAGCGACTGGAGCGGCCGCGATGTGCTCTTGGTCACGGTAGACGCGCTGCGCGCCGACCATCTGGGTGCTTATGGCTACAAGCGTGCCACCAGCCCATTCTTCGACGAGCTGGCGCGCGGTGGTGTGTTGTTCGAGCAAGCCTACACTGCCACGCCGCACACCTCGTATGCCATCACGTCACTGATGACGGGCAAGTACCTGCGACCGTTGTTGAGACAGGGCGTAGCGGATGACAGCGAGACGCTTGCACAAGTACTGCGGCGCTACGAATACCGCACAGCGGCCTTCTATCCGCCGGCCGCCTTCTTTGTCGATCGACAGCGGTTTGCCACCTTCGAAAAGAGCGGGTTGGGCTTCGAATACCGCAAAACCCAATTCTCTTCAGCTCCGGAACGGCTCGAAGAAGTCCGGCACTACTTGAGCAGTCTCGCGCCCGACCGCCACCTGCTGATGTGGGTACATTTGTTCGAGCCCCATGAGCCCTACATTGCCCACCCGGGCCATGACTTTGGCGAGCGCAGCATCGACCGCTATGATTCCGAGATCGCAGCCACCGACGCGGCCTTGCGACAGTTGGTCAAAGCGGTCCGGGTCGCACGTCCTCGCTGTGTCGTCATCGTGAGCGCAGATCACGGCGAGGAGTTTGGCGATCACGGCGGTCGCTACCACGGCACGACGGTCTACGACGAGCAGGTGCGGGTACCGTTGCTCGTCCATGCGCCTGGCTTGTTACCGTCCCGTCGCGTTTCAGCACCCGTAGGTTTGGTGGACGTGTTTCCAACCGTGCTGGCTGCGATGGGGATACCCATTTCACCCCGCGTTCGCGGCAATGATTTGGGGCCACACCTTGTCGGGCGCGGCGACGAGCAGGGTTTCGCGTTCGCCGAGACAGACGACCAAACGCTCCTTGCGCGAGGGACCCTTCGCCTTCTATGTGCTCGCAGAATCGGAGCGTGCCGCCTGTTCGACACCAAGGTGGATGCGGCTCAGACCCAAGATGTATCCGCGAAACACGTGCATGCTTTTGTGGACATGAAGCGCCAATTGGCTGGCTTCGTCGCCTCTTTGGGGCGCTTCGAAGGGGCGGGCAACGGTTGGCCGCAAGCGCTGAGACGCGGGATCGCTGGTGACACGGAGGCAGCGATGGACGTGGCCGCACTGTTGGACGACGCAAACGTACGGGTGCGACGCAAGGCCGCTGCGGTCCTGTTCGAGCTGCGGAGTCTCGATGTTGCCCCGCAGCTGCGTAGGGCGCTGGCGCGCGATGAGGATGTGACCGTGCGACGATGGTGCGCCTTGGCGTTGACGCGGTTAGGGCAGGGGGCCCCCTTGAGCTTCGACCTGTTGGCTGGTGACGGTCGCGGCGAAGCTGAGTTGTTGCGCTGGTGGCTGGCCGCATATCCCGAAGATCCGAGCGAGGCGCGGGAGACCATCGATTTCAGTCGCGGCAAGGAGCTCGCGGCCGCCTTTGGGACCATCAAGAGCCGCGCGGCCGTAGGGCCCTTGACCTGGGGCTTGCGCGATTTGCGGCTGCGGGTGTTCGTGGCCGAAGGGCTGCGCCGGATCGGCGATTCGGCGGCCCGTCCTGCGCTGGGCAAAGCGCTGGCCGCTGAGCGCTATTTCGATGCCCGCAACAGCATCGCCCGCGCCCTGGTCAGCCTCGGCGGAGGCGGCGAGCTGCGGCAACCCTTGGTGAGGTTCATGGGCGTACCGGATCCGATCTCTGAGGGCTTGTTGCTCGCCATGAAGGCTGGCGTGCTGGGGTTCGTGGGTGGCCCCCGCAAACGGGAGCTGGTGCGCCTTCGGAAATTCGCGACCAGCGGCGTTACCGTAGGACTGACGGTGCCTGAAGGTGGCAACGGGCGGGGCTTGCGGGTCCTCGTCCGTGTCCGCAGTCGAGGGCAGGGTGGGCAGGTGCGATTTGGTCTGCCTGTGGGAAGGCCTAGCGCAGACGACAGAACCGAGCCCGTGCCGAAGCAGGTGCCCCGTCTGGACAACAAGCTCACGACCACCCTGAAACTGTCGGCCCGCGAGGGCCTCCAAGAGCTTCACGCCACCTTGCCGGCGGCGGTTTCAGCATTGGTTTCGCCGGGCTCTTTCGCAGAGTTCGTCATTTACGCCACACAGAATGTCGAGGTGGTGGCTTGCGCCGTGGTGCCCTTGCAAGACGAGCTCGCACCGCTGCCTGCCGGACCGTTTGCGGTGCCGAAAAGCCCCCCGACAGCAGCCCCCTTGACCTCTCGACCACTCTCGCCCACAGTCCGCCGGTGACCGCGAAGGACAAGACCGAGCACGACCAGCTCGACGAGGAA